>RQZE01000014.1 GCA_003858585.1 Erysipelotrichaceae bacterium OH741_COT-311 | reverse complement strand
TTGGAGAAGTTTGGGATTGTAAAGAGTAAAGCAGACCGTTTGATTTCAAAGTTATCCGGTGGAGAACAACAACGTGTGGCGATTGCAAGAGCGATAGCATCGAATGTTGATTTAATTTTTGCCGATGAACCGACTGGGAACTTAGATACTGCAACGGAAAGAGAAATCATCAAAGTCTTTAAGACCTTAACGGAAGAGTATGGAAAAACAGTTATTGTAGTAACACACTCAGAGACCGTAAGTGCTTTATCCGACCAACGTGTTAAACTTGAAGATGGTATATTAAAACCATATTAATTCTAGATGAGTTCATCTAGAATTTTTTATATTGAATTTGCTATAATTATAAAAATGAGGGCTTAATATGGATGAAATTAAATTATTAAAATTAATTGAAAAAGATGCACGTATCAGTGTGAGAGATCTTGCGGATGTCTTAAATGAAAGTGAATCTGACGTTTTAGATCAAATTTCTAAACTGGAGCAACAACAAATTATTTGTGGGTATCATACCGTAATTAACTGGGATAAGGCTCATAATGAAACGGTCAGTGCGTTGATTGAAGTAGGAGCGACGCCAAGCAAAGAAACGGGCTATGATGCTATTGCAGAAAAGATTTACCGTTATCCGGAAGTGACAACGATGTATTTGATGAGTGGGAAAAGCGAGTTTATTGTGGTGATTAATGGAAAAACGATGCGTCAGGTTGCAGATTTTGTTGCCCAAAAACTTGCACCAATTGAGGGGGTACATCGTACAGAAACTTATTTTGTATTAAAACAATATAAAGTAGAAGGGGTAGTTGTTTTATCGAAACCAAATGAAGATAAAAGACTAATTGTTACACCATGAGTAAGTATGTAAATGAAACCATTAAGAAGATTGCACCAAGTGGGATTCGAAAGTTTTTTGATCTGGCAAATCAAATGGAGGATGTTGTTTCTCTAGGAGTTGGAGAGCCTGATTTTGAAACACCATGGCATATACGCCAAGAAGCGATTTATGCTATTGAACATGGCTATACTTTTTATACGAGTAATCGTGGTTTAGATGCGCTTCGTCAAGAAATTTGTAAGTATTATCAACGACGTTTCTCCCTTTCTTATAATTGGAAAGAAGAAGTAATTGTTACAGTGGGGGCAAGTGAAGGAATTGATTTAACGTTTCGTACGATTTTAAATCCGCAAGATGAAGTTATTCTTTTACAACCAAGCTATGTGGCGTATGAACCATTAGTAACATTAGCGGGTGGTGTTTCTAAGATTATTGAACTTAAGGAAGAACATCAATTTAAATTATTGCCTGAACAATTAGAAGCTGCTATTACGGATAAAACGAAAATTTTATTTTTAAATTTTCCTAGTAATCCTACAGGTGGTATTATGACTTATGAAGATTATAAAGCGTTGATTCCTATTATTAAAAAACATGATTTATTAGTATTGTCGGATGAAATCTATGCGGAATTATCGTATGATCAAACCTTTGTATCCATTGCTTCGTTTGAGGAAATAAAAAATCAAGTCATAATCTTGAATGGATTTTCTAAAGCGTATGCAATGACGGGATGGCGTTTAGGATATTTACTTGCACCAAGAGACATTGTTACGCATATGATTAAAATACATCAATATGGCATTATGTGTCCAAGCACGATTTCACAATATGCAGCAGTAGAAGCTTTAAAATATGGAGACAATGATTGTAAGATGCATAAAGATTCTTTTGAAGCACGTCGTAACTTCTTAGTGAATAACTTAAATCGTATCGGTTTGACATGTCATATGCCTCAAGGGGCATTCTATGTCTTTCCAAGTATCAAAAATACAGGCTTAAGTAGCGAGGAGTTTGCTGAACGTTTACTGCAAGAACAACGTGTAGCGGTTGTGCCGGGTAGTGCCTTTGGTACCTGTGGACAGGGTTATATTCGTATTTCGTATGCCTATAGCTTAAATCAATTAAAAGAAGCGATTAAGCGTATGGAGCGTTTTATGCAGCAGTTTAATCTGTAATAAAATTTATTTACATTTTAACTATTGTTTGTTATAGTATACTATACGGATAGATATGCGTATCTATTCCTTCCCTACATAAGTAGGGCATAGACCAAAAGGAGGTGTACTGGTGAGAAAGTATGAAGTTATGTACATTGTAAACGCATCTTTAGATGATGCTGCACGCCAAGAAGTAATTGATCAAATGCACAAGGTTATTACAGATAACCGTGGTAACGTGCTAAACGTTGATGCTTGGGGTTTAAAAGAGTTTGCATATCGTATTGAAGACATGACTAAGGGTTATTACATGGTAATTACAATCGAAGCAGATAACGATTGTATTGCTGAATTTGATCGTTTAATGCGTATCAATAATAACATCGTTCGTTACATGATTGTGAAACAAGAGGCATAATTCTATGATTAATCATGTAGTATTAGTTGGAAGACTAACAAGAGATGTTGAAGTAAAAAAGACGCAAACAGGAAAAAGTGTTGCATCCTTCACCTTAGCATGTAATCGCCGTTTTGGCGGTTCTTCTGAACAAAGTGCCGATTTCATCAACTGTGTTGCATGGAATCAAAGCGCTGATTTTTTAGGACAATATGCTTCTAAGGGAGCATTGGTTGGTGTTGAAGGTCGTATTTCAACACGTAATTATGATGATGCTAGTGGGAAAAAGGTATATGTTACGGAAGTGACTTGTGATCATGTTCAATTACTTGAATCAAAGGGAACAAATGAAAATCGTAGCAATGCACAATACAATAAAGTAGCACAACCAAGTCATAATGACTTTAGTGATAATAATGATTTTGCTGATTTTACTTCAGGACCGACACTGGATATTTCTAGTGATGATTTACCATTTTAGGAAGGAGTTAAATTATGGCATTTAAAAAACAAAGAGTAGGTCGTAAAAAAGTATGTTATTTTACAAAAAATAATATCGAAACAATCGATTATAAAGATACTGAATTATTAAAAAAATTCATTAGTGCTAACGGTAAGATTATTCCGCGCCGTGTAACTGGGACTCGTGCTAAGTATCAACGTATGCTTGCTACTGCAATTAAACGTGCACGTCAAATGGCTATTTTACCATACGTACAAGATTAATAAACAACCTCCATCAGTATTGATGGGGGTTTTATGTTTAAAAGGAGATTCTTATGAATAATAATGTTAGAAAAATTACAGAAGGAGCAATGATGTTAGCTATTGTAGCTGTGTTTTTCATTGTAAATCGATATTATGCAGGGATATTTGATTATTTTTTAAATTTCATTATTCCTTATGCATTGATTATCTATAGTGCTAGAAATACATGGAAAAGTTCATTTGCCCTTGCCTTTTCTATTCTTTTTCTATCTTTATTATTTGGAACTTTTGTTACTTTTTTCTTTACAACCGTTGCCGTGATTTGTGGTTTAGTGTATAGCTACGGCTTACAAAAGGGTTACAACAATACGTTTTTATTACTGACAACCATGTTTATTACAACCTTATCTACAATAATATCTACCTTATTGCTTGCTTCTTTATTTGGAATTGATGTTATAGCGGAAATAAAAATGTTAGAAACACTTTTAAACAGTAAATCTCCGATCGTTATTCCGGCTAATATAGTACGTATAGGATATTTATCAAGTGTTATTATTTCAGGTATTATTGAAGGGATTGCTGTTCATTTATTAGCGAATGTAATCTTAAAGCGTCTAAAGATTAAAGTGAATCCAATCACTCCAATGAATAAATTAAAATTACCGCTTTGGTTTGCATATCTAAGTTTTTTAGGACCAGTATTTATCGTTGTAAATGAATCGATTGCATTGCCAAAACCGGCACATGATGTAGTGATGATTATTGCGATTATTCTTTTTCTAATTTTATATGTCTTTGGAATTATTTTTTTAATTTGTTATTGTATGGTAAAATATAAAAAGAACTTAACATTTATCATTATTGCGGTTGCATTTTTAACGTCAGGGATTAGTACAGTACCTATTGTTATTTTAGGTTTTTTATATCAAACAACACCGTTTTTAAAGTCTATGGTTGGGAGTGATTAAATGAAGGATAAACTGATAAAGTTTAAATATGGATTATCGATTGTTATCATAACATTGTTTTTGATATTGTCTTTTTTAGGCTTTGTATTAAAAATGGATACCTTATTAGCCTTTACGATACTTCTTATTGCATCAATTGGGCTATATGTTGTGATTTTCTTTTATGAACATTATTATCGTGACAATTTAACTTCCTTACAAGGCTTAGTTGGTACAGGGGCTTTGGATGCACTGAATTTTGCACAAATGGGTATTTTAACTTATAACGATGACTATGTTATTACATGGGTTTCCGATATGTTTAAAGTGCATCGCATTGATCGTACAGATAAAAAGTTATTAGTATGGCTTCCGGAATTAAAGCCTTTAATGACTGGAGAAGTGGATGAAGTAATGATTTCTATTAATGAAAATACATACCTTGTTCATCGTAAAGAAGATCGTCCGATGTTATTTTTTAAAGATATTACAAAACAATATAATGTTGAACAACAATATATGAATGAACAATTAGTTATTGGTTTAATTCACTTGGATAATTATGAAGAGACTACTCAATATTTAGATGAACAGGAAATTTCATATATTAATCACTATATTCGTCAACCGATTGTGGATTGGTGTAAGAAGATGGGGATTATTGTGAAATCATTGAAAGGAAATCGTTTCTTTTTAGTATTAAATGAAACCATTTATCATCAATTGGTAGAAGATCGTTTTTCGATTTTAAATTCAACTCGTAAAGCAAGTCGTAATATTGAAGTTTCAATTACCCTATCTATGGCATTTGCAAGAGGCATTGGAAACTTTAATGAACTTGATGAAATGAGTAATAGCTTACTTGAACTTGCACAATCTCGTGGCGGAGATCAAGTTGCGATGAAGAAAGACAATGAAGAAGTGAAGTACTTTGGTGGTTCCTCAGAAGCACCGGAAAAACGAAGTAAAGTACGAGTGCGTATTATGGCACATACACTGAAGGATTTAGTGGTAAAGTCTAGTAACGTTATTATATGTGGGCATAAAGAAATGGATGCAGATTGTGTTGCAGCTGCCTTGATTATGTCAAACATTGTGGCTTCGTTAAACAAGCCGGTAAGTATTATTGCAAAAACCGGTGGTATTGAGCCGGTTATTAAAGAGGTAATTGAGCTTTATAAGCAAGAATTAGGTAATAAACATACTTTTGTTACAGAATCTGAAGCGTTGAATCAGTTAAAAGAGGATACATTAGTGATTATGGTGGATCACCATAATTTACATACTTCAAACGGCTTCCAAGTCATTAGTAAGGCAAAGAAAGTTGCGATTTTTGATCATCATCGTCGTAAAGCAGATTTAGAAATCAATCCTATTTTAATTTATATTGAAGCCGGAGCAAGTTCAAGTTGTGAACTGTGCTTAGAGTTTTTACCATATCTATCAACTGATATTGAAATTACAACAAGTGAAGCAAACATTATGTATTTAGGTCTATTGATTGATACCAATCGTTTTAGAACACGTGTGGGTTCACGTACCTTTGAAGTGGCAAGTCAACTGAAGAAATATGGTGCAGATCCTGTAGTATGTGATGAGTTGATTAAGGAACCATTTGTTCAATTTGAAGTTAAAAATAAACTGATGAAACATGCTTTTGTTTATGATCGAGGTATCATCATTAGTGCTGTAGATGACAATGAAGTATATAATCGAACAGCTATTTCACAGGTTGCCGACACTTTATTGTCGATTAAAGATATTGAAGCTGCCTTTATTATTGCTAAAACATCCGAGCATGAAGTGGCAATCAGCTCACGCAGTAATGGACGTGTAAATGTACAAGTCATTATGGAAAAGATGCATGGCGGTGGACATTTAACAGCGGCAGCTGTGCAAAGAAAAAATCAAACCGTTGCACAATTAAAAGAAGAATTGTTAGAAGTATTAAATGTATATTTTAAGGAGGAACATAGTGATGAAAGTAATATTATTGGCTGATGTAAAAAAAGTTGGGAAAAAAGGTGAAATTGTCGATGTAGCAGATGGCTATGGTCGTAATTTTTTAATCGCACAAAAACTTGCAGTTATGGCAACTGCCGGAAGTGTCGATGTATTAAATAAACAGCAAGAGCAACATAAAGCACAACAAGAGATGTTAAAACAAAAAGCAATGGAAGATGCTAAAAAGATGGAGAGTTTAACGTTAGTGTTTCACGTAAAGGCTCAAAATGGAAAAGTCTTTGGGGCGGTAAGTACAAAGCAAATTGTTGATGAACTTGCAAAAGAAACGATTAAAGTAGATAAAAAGAAGATTTTAGATTCTGTGCCTATTCAATCACTAGGAGTTACAAATGTACGTATTGAATTATACAAAGGTATTATCGCAACTGTTAAAGTACACTTAAAGGAGAATTAATTCATGAATCACAAAATGCCAAGTAGTCAAGAAGCAGAGCAATCGTTGCTTGGCTCAATCATGTTATATCGCAATAGCTTACCGATTGTTATGGAAGAATCGCTTCAAGTAGACGATTTTTATTATGAACATCATCGTAAGATTTTTAAGTGTATTTTAATGTTAATGGATGAGTCTAAGACAGTGGATATTACAACCTTAACAGATCGCTTAAAGGATTTAAATCAATTGGATAGTATTGGTGGAATTGAATATTTAATACGACTACAAGACTTAGCGGTAACAAGTGCAAGTACGCGTAGTTATATTGAAATTGTGCAAAAGAAATCAACGGCTCGTCGTTTGATAGAAACAGCACATCAAATTGTGAATGATGGATTAAATGGAGCTTTAGATTATGATTCGTTATTAGATAATGCAGAAAAAAGTGTCTTAAATATTACACGTAATCGTAAAGCAAGCGATTTTAGAAGTAGCAAAGAAGTCATTGATTCAGTTTTAGAACATATTCGTAAAATGAATCAACAAAAAACAAAGGTAACAGGTATTGTAACAGGCTTTGGATATTTTGATAATGTTACAAGTGGTTTACAACGTGGAGATTTAATTATCTTAGCAGCTAGACCTTCTGTTGGTAAAACGGCGTTTGCATTAAATTGTGCAACTAATGTGGCACTTAAAAATGAAGGGGCAGTTGCGATTTTTTCGTTGGAAATGCCGGCAGAGCAATTAATCACACGTATGATTGCAGCTCGTGGTCAAATAAAAATTTCAAATTTAAAAAATGGTATTTTAGATGCCAAAGATTGGGGCAGTTTACAAGAAACCTGTAATGAACTCAGTAAAGCTAAGATTTTTATGGATGATTCTCCGACAATTAAGGTGGCACAGATTTTTTCAAAGTGTCGTAAATTAAAAAGTGAACATGGTTTATCTTTAGTTGTCATTGACTACTTACAGCTTATTTCAGGTTCTGGACGAAACAATGAAAATCGTCAAAATGAAGTGTCAGAAATCTCACGTAACTTAAAAGCATTAGCACGTGATTTACAGGTTCCGGTTATTGCCTTATCACAGCTATCACGTAATGTAGAGCAACGTAGTAAAAGTGGGGATGCTCGTCCAATGTTATCCGATTTGCGTGAATCCGGTTCGATTGAGCAGGATGCGGATATTGTTATGTTTTTATATCGTGAAAATTATCAGAAAAAAGAAGAAGAAAAAGTTAAAGATGAAAATGATTGTGAAACAGTAGAATTACTCATTGCTAAACATCGTAATGGGGCAACAGGTAAAGTTTTATTTAAGATGAACTTGGCTTACAATAAATTCTATTCGACAACTGCCAAAGATATAGAAGAGGGATCATAATGAAAAAGTTAGTACCGATACTGGTTTGTTTTGTTTTAAGCTTCATCGTTACCTTTTCGTTGAGTTCATGGAAAACAACAGGTGTAAAGGCGAATTATCAAATAGAACACAGCATCATAAAACAAGAAATTGTAGAATATTTAAAACAACCAATTACTGTAAAGAAAATCTACAACAATGGAAATCTAATTGGTATTTTAAGTGATGAAAAAGTCATAGATGCCTTACTAAATCGTGTATATCGTGATAAGTATAAAGCGGAGTTTCCGGATACACAAATGGGTTTAGGGGAAGATATTTATATTGTAGATTCTTTAAACTATTATCATGTTGAAAATAAAGATGATGCCATTGTTAAGTATTTAGAGGAGAATGATTTATTTTCAGTCTTAACCAATGTTGTTGAATTTTCAGATCATAAAGGTGTATACGCTACGATTTATGTTAAAAACATTGATGATTTTTATAATGCCGAACAAAAATTCTTATTAAATTTTGTTTCTCCGGAATCTCTAGATCTTTTTAAAAATAATAAGACAACCAAGGAACTTACAACGTATGGGCGTCGTGAATTAAGTGTAGCCGTTAAAGAAAATATTACGGTTTCAAAAGGCTTAGCTTCACCAAGTAAAATTAAAGGCAGTGAAGAAGAAGTATTAGAGTACTTAAGTTATGGCGATAATATGGAACGTGAATACTATGAAGTTATAGAATTTGATACGATAGAAGGGGTGGGAAGTAAGAACCATGACTTGACTGCGCAACAAGTTGTAAATATTAATCGTGATGTTTTAAAATCTCCAACACAATTGTTAGAAGCAGGTACCAAGTTAAATGTGACCTACTTTACATCACCAATTAATGTGGTTGTTGAGCAGGAATTGATTCAAAAAGAAATTGTATATCCTGAAAATACTTTATATGTAGAGGATGAAACGGTTCGTGAAGGAGTTTCGTGGACATACCAAGAAGCCGTAGAAGGTAGCAAAAACGTTAAGTATAAAGAAACATATATCAATGGAGTATTAATGGAAGCCCTAGAGATTAGTAGTGTTATTACTTCACAACCTGTTCAAGAAATTGTTTATGTTGGATCTAAAGTTATTCCAGGTATTGGCTCCGGTACATTCCGTATTCCGGTAGATAATATGTATATTAGTTGTGGATATTTATGTTATCCGGGGCATCAAGCGATTGATATTCAAAATCGTTACAATCGTTATGGTGATGTCTATGCAGCTGATCGTGGCACCGTTGTGCAATCTGGATATAAGTCTGTAAATGGTTACTATATGGTGATTGATCACGGCAATGGATATCAAACCTATTATGGTCACTTTAATAAAGCACCATATTTTCCGGTAGGAGTAAAAGTAGATAAGGGAGAAGTAATTGGACAAATTGGGAAAACAGGTTTAGCATCAGGTCCACATGTGCACTTTGAAATACGTTTAAATGGAGAACGCTTACGACCATGTAGTGTCGTTGATTGGTGCTAGTATGAAGTTTTATGCACTGGCATCCGGGTCAAAAGGTAACTGTTACATCGTTAATCATCAAGATCAATGGATTATGATCGATTGTGCAAGTAGTAGTAAACGGTACTTAATAGAAGCACTTGATTTGATTGGCTTAGCAATTTCCAACATTGATGCAATCTTAGTGACCCATGGGCATAGTGATCACATCAGTCAATTGAAACTTGTAAAAGATCGACCTATTTATAGTGCTTGTCATTTAAAAGAAGAATTTAATCAGATTATGATTAAACCTTTAAAAACATTTACCATTGGGCATTTTCAAATTATGCCCATTGCTTTATCACATGATAGCCCTAATACTGTGGGTTTTATCATTACGTGCAAAGAGGAAACCCTTGTTTTTATAACGGATACAGGGTATTTGCGTAATGAATATTTAGGTTTAATTGAAAATGCAGACTATTATATTATAGAAAGTAATCATGATACGGAAATGCTTTGGCAAAGCAAACGTCCCATTTATTTAAAACAACGCATTACTTCAGATGTTGGACATTTATGCAATGAGGATTGTGCCAATATTTTATATACTGTAGTTGGAGAAAAAACAAAGAGTGTATGGTTAGCTCATTTAAGTGAAGAAACCAATACGCTAGATAAGGCGCTAGCTTGTAGTCAAAAACGTTTGCAAGGATTGAATTTTCATATCGCTATAAAAGCGTTAAAACAATTTGAAGTCGTATCAGGAGGTCAAGAATGAAAAAACTGATTACGTTATCTTTGGTTGGTATCTTAGTTGTGTGGAATTTATATTTAACTGTAAAGCTAAATAAGTTAGAAAAGATTGATAAAGAAACAACAACAGATACCATTATTACCAACAATGTTGTAAATAGTTATACGACAAATATTACAAATGTTATTAAAAATGCAAGTAGTAAAGTCGTATCCATTCAAATTGAACACAACAATCAAACTACTTACGCTACCGGAGCAATTATTCGTTATCAAGAAGATAAGGCATATATTCTAACCAATCAACATGTGATTGAAAATGCCAACAGCATTACGGTAACCTTTGATAACGGTGCAAATTTACAGGCTGAAGTAGTTGGTTATGATATCTATAGTGATATTGCTCTTTTACAAGTAGAGACTACCTTTAAAGTAACTCCATTTAATATTGGAAATTCTTCACTGATTAAAAAGGGGGAATACATCGTATCTATCGGTAGTCCTATTTCAAATAAATATATGCAAACAGCGTTAGTAGGAAATGTGAGTGGGATTAATCGTACCTTTGATTTGGATTTAGATTTAGATGGACAATTAGATTATCAATTGCATATGCTTCAAACAAACTTATTGCTTAATGAAGGAGACAGTGGAGGACCTATCATTAATCTTGCGGGAGAATTAATTGGGATTAACTCGTTTCGTTTAGTGGGGGAACATGTTGTTGGTTTAAGTTTTGCTATGCCGATAAATGAAGTAAAAGTCATTGTAGATGAACTTATGAGTTTTGGAGAAGTAAAACGTGCAAATTTAAATATAAGTGCAAAAGCACTTGTAGATATGACGAACTATCAAAAAAGCTACCTAAACATATCGCTTGATAACGTTGAAGGCTTATACATCAATAAAGTAAGTAACATCAATTCACCATTGAAATCAGGTATGATTCTTTTAACCATCAATAACACGAAAGTCAATAGCGTTGCCGATTTAAAAGTAGAACTATATAAATATGAAACTGGAGATGTCGTTGAAATGGAAGTATTACACAATGAAACTGTTGAAAAGGTTAGTGTTGAATTAGAATGATGAAAGTCATTGCGGTTGGAAAAATTAAAGAAAATAGCTTACAAAAACTGATTGTAGAATATGTAAAACGTATTAAAGGCTATCATAAAATTGAAATTATTGAAGTGGAAGATCAACGCATCAGTAAGAATAGTAATGATAGTCTTGATCAAAAGATTAAGGAGGAAGAAGCGTTACGACTTACCGGTAAGATTAAAGACAATGATTATGTCATACTTTTTGATTTACATGGACAATCTTATGATTCTTTCACATTCAGTCAATTACTAGAAAAAGCTATGGTACATACCCAAGGCAGTATTGTCTTTGTTATTGGAGGTTCCTTAGGACTAGGAAATTCTATTTTACAAAGGGCAAATGCTAGAGTAAAATTGTCTGCGTTTACCTTTACACATCAGCATGTTCGTTTACTTGTTTTGGAGCAAATTTATCGTGCTTTTAAGATAATGCATAATGAAACCTATCATAAATGATGTAACCGTTATAAAAAGCCTTGTAGTATCTTTTTAAATAGGTTAAAATGTTAGTAGTTAATAAATAATAGGAGGGTTATATGAAACAAATTTCTGTTGTGGTTGTTGATCCGGTTGGATTACATGCTAGACCTGCTACAGTTGCCGTAAATGCAGCAAGTAAGTTCAAAAGTGAAGTGAAAATTGCGTATAAAGGTCGTTCTGTGAACATGAAGTCAATTATGGGGGTTATGTCTTTAGGAATTCCTACACAATCTGAAGTAACAGTTACGTGTGAAGGTGAAGATGAAGATGTTGCAATCCAAACAATTGAAGAAGTACTTCGTGCTCAAAAAGTTATTGGATAAGCAATTATTATAAATGGGGGATTGTTATTCAATCTTCTTTTATTTTTTGGAGGAATGTATGGTTAAAGAATTATATCAGAAGTGGCTACATCATCCAAATACGGATGAAACATTAAAAACAGAATTAAAAAGCATGAATGAAAAAGAAATCAACGATGCTTTCTATAAAAATATTGAATTTGGTACAGCAGGAATGCGTGGAATATTAGGCGCCGGAAGCAATCGTATCAACATTCATACAATCCGCAAAGCAACAGTAGGATTTGGTCAATATATTTTAAACCATAACGGTCAAGAGCAAGGGGTAGCAATCGGCTATGACAATCGTCACATGTCGTATGAATTTGCGATGGACTGTGCAAAGGTACTTGCAAGTATGAATATTAAAGTGTATGTGTTTGAACGTTTACGACCAACACCGGAACTATCGTTTGCAGTACGTCATTTTCAATGTTTTGGCGGTATTATGATTACAGCAAGCCATAATCCAAAAGAATACAACGGTTATAAATTATATGATGCATTAGGTTGTCAATTAGTACCACATTTAGCAAGTCAAGTGATTGACTTAGTGAATGCGGTAGAGGACGAACTGGCAATTGTACCGGTTTTATCAAAAGAACAAGAAGCACTGGTTCATGTTGTGGGTAAAGATGTCGATGATGCTTATTATAAAGAAGTATTGGCGATACAATTAAATGCAAACTTAAATAAGACTATTAAAATTGTATTCTCTCCTGAACATGGTGCAAGTAATTTAGCGGTACAAAGTGTATTAAAAGAAGCTGGCTACCATTGTATCTTGGTGGAAGAACAAGCCACAGCAGATCCGGATTTTTCAAATACCGAATCACCAAACCCGGAAGATTTAAAAGCTTATAAATTAGCAATTGAATATGCAAAAAAACATGATGCAGATGTTATTTTAGTCTGTGACCCTGATGGAGATCGTATGGGGGTTGCGGTAAAAAAAGATCAAGAATATAAAGTGTTAACAGGAAATCAAACCGGTGCTGTTTTAATTGAATACATCTTATCGCAACTTACAAAACAACAGCGTTTGCCAAACAATGCAATTATGTTCAATACCGTTGTTACAAGTGATTTAGGTGAAAAAATTGCATCAAGTTATGGAGTTGAAACCGAAAAAACATTAACCGGATTTAAGTTCATTGGTGAAAAAGTTGCGAAATATGAAATTAATCATGAAAAAACATATGTCTTTGGTTATGAAGAATCTTATGGTTCATTAATAAAAGACTTTGTTCGTGATAAAGATGCTACACAAGCTTGTTTAATGTTGGCGGAAGCATGTAACTATTATGCATTAGAAAGTAAGACATTATATGATGTGTTATTGGATTTATATCACAAACATGGCACGTATGATGAGTCACAAATTGCAATTACGTTGAAAGGACAAGAAGGTGCCTTAAAGATACAATCTATCATGCAAACACTAAGAGAACATCCGTTAAAAGAAGTAGCGGGCGTAAAAGTCATAGGGCATCAAGACTTCCAACGCTTAATAGAAGTGAAAGATAACCAAGAAAAAGCTTTGGTAGGTTTTACACCGAGTGATGTTTTAAAATTCTATTTAGAAGATGGAAGTTGGATTGCAGTAAGACCAAGTGGAACAGAACCAAAATGTAAGATTTATTTTGATGTAGTGGGTAGCAGTGAAGAAGATGCTAAAAAGAAAGCTGCAACATTCCACAAAGCAATGCAAGAATATATAAAATAAATGATTAAAAACTCTGAAAAAACAGAGTTTTTTTAGTTTATAAGAAATTTTATAAAAATGTTCAAATATAAAACATTAGAAAAAGGCTAGAAAATAAGGGGTATGGGAGGATGGAAGTGGAGAAAGGAAGAAGAAAAAAGAAAAAAAGGAAAAATAGTAAAAAAATAGTATTGACTTGGAGTAGAAACTTTGATATTATAAACA
>RQZE01000013.1 GCA_003858585.1 Erysipelotrichaceae bacterium OH741_COT-311 | reverse complement strand
TAAGGCTGTGACTAAGGAAATAATAATCACTGCATTGACTACGACTAGCCATACGATAAAACTTGCATATAAACTTAATGTATCTAATGGCTTCGCCAACTTTTGAAAGGTTTCATTGTTAGCATCTAATTGTATAAAACTATCTTCTGGTAAATTATTTTTATATTCCTCTACAAATTCATCCACTGACATTGGATCATGTAATAAAATAGTGATACTTGACTTTTTTGCAATACTATCTTTTGTTGGTCGATTATTTGGGTTTCTTGTAAATTCATTTGGTTCATTCTCAACCATCCAATCCCATAATTTTATTGACATATTAAATCGTAATTCATTTATCGGTTTATCAGGAACAACAATAATATTTTCCGGAGATTCATAACGTGACATCCAATCAAAATTAGGCAAATTAGGACCTATTTCACTTGTATTATCAAAAATACCAATAACCTCTAATTCTAAAGTTACATCTTCCTCTGTAATGTTGGCTTTATGCATGTATGATCCTGTATTACTAAGATTTTCCTTGCTATCAAACATGATTATAATTGTATCACCAACACGAATCTGATTATGCTGTGCTAAGGTATCTGTAATTAAAGCAACACGCTTTCCTTGGGCAATATCATCTTCTGTAAACATATTACCTTCTTTGAGTATATAGATATTATCGATGAATTCAATCATATCCGGATATGCGTTTGCTTGTATTTTTAAATCGGCTTCTTTATAGCCTTTACTGCTTTTTTCACACATACGATTTCCTTCTTCATCGATACTACAATTTTCACTTTCACTCGATGCATTCATTTCCTTTTCTTTTTTATTATCGATTGAAATACTTTCAAAACTACTTGCATAAGCTAAATCTGTTGTAATAGCATTAATACTTTTAACACGTGAATCTTGTTTGATGACTTCGATTTCTTCTTCTGTAATATAAGGAAAATTTGAATAGTCATCATCTTTTACAGATTGAAACCACTTCATAAAATTAACTTCATAGTTAATTACAGCACGCATCTTTTGTCGTGTTAAGATTTTTGCTTTTGCTGAGGCATCACTTACTCCAAGACCAATCACTACAAAGTTACCAATCACAAAGAATGTAAGCATTAAGATTATACTTTTACTTATTTTACGCACAATATTGCGTAATGCTCTATGTATAAAGTTCATTTCATCCTCCTTAAATTCATTATAATCCTGATTCTAAAAAATAAAAAGTGAGCTTTACTCACCTTTCATAAACGTTTCAATTTCTTCTACGGTTTTTATAATATCTTTGGACAAGATTTCACATCCATCATCCGTTACTAACACATCATCTTCAATACGTATACCAATATTTTCTTCTTCAATATACAAACCGGGCTCTACTGTAATCACATGTCCTTTTTCAAGTTTCGTTTGATTATGAACAATCGTAACATCATGAGTATCCAATCCTAACATATGGCTAACTCCATGAAAATAATACTCACTTACCGGTTTTTTTAGCCCTATTTTTGGTAATTCTTTTTGATAATACTCAATAAGTATATCATTTAACATACCGGTTGTTACACCCGGCTTTACATGCTGAAATACAACCTCCATACCTTTTAAGACAGTATTATAGATTTCTTTTTGTCGTTTCGTAAACTTGCCACTTACCGGAAAGACACGTGAAATATCTGCACAATAGTAATTACTCGTTGCTCCTAAGTCACATAAGAATAAATCCCCTTTTTTAAGTGTTTGATTATTATCTACATAATGCAGAATTGCTGCATTTTTTCCACCTGCAGCAATGGTTCTAAATGCATTTAAGTTACAACCATGTTTAGCTAATTCTAAGTTAAAGCGTGCTTCTAATTCCATTTCTAACATACCGGGTTTGATGTAGCTCATCATAGCTTCAATACCACTTTTTGTAATCGCAATAGCTTTTTTTAACTCTTTGATTTCGTATACATCTTTTACTTGACGCATTTTGGTAATAAACGAATACACATCTCGAATTTTTAAAGCTGGATATTTATCTTTGATTTGATGAGCAAAACAATGTGCTTGTGAATAGCACTGATCTTCCACATAGTGCCATAAATCTAAATAGACATTTAATTTCTTTAAGCCACGACTACGATTATAGATCGCATTAAAATGTGTATAGAAAACTTGTTCATCTAACACATAATCAACACCTGTTGTTTCCTTTAATTCTTCAAAAGATTTTCGACTTCCAATCCATTTTGCCATAAGTGGGTCATTGGGTTTTGTAAAAAGAGTAGTTACTACTTTTTTATTTACATTACTAATAAGTAAAATACTATGTGTTTGATCAAGTCCAGTTAAATAATAAAAATTACGATTGACAGAAAATGGATAACTGTCATCTTCACTACGCATCATTTCTTTGCCAGAGAAGAAAATAGCTAAACTATTTTCTTTTAGTTGTTCCATTAATTGTTTTCTACGATTAATATAGTTTTTCATAGTCACCTCTAAAATAATTCATTCTCATTGTTTCCACAATGAATATATCTTGTTTCTGTTTGTGCGATTGCTTCTGCAATTAAAGATTGATAATCAAATCTTGTTTCAAAATATTCTACACGATCCAACTTAGGCTTTGTTACCGGATTTTTAGGTGTAAAAATAGTACAACAATCTTCAAATGGCAATATACTTGTTTCATACGTTTCTATTTTTTTAGAAAGATCTATAATTTCAGTTTTATCAAAGGTAGCAAGTGGTCTTACCATAGGCATTGTAATTGCAGCATTAATGACACTCATACTCTCTAAGGTTTGTGAAGCTACTTGCCCAATACTTTCACCACTGGCAAGAATTAAACATTTGTTTTTCAAAGCAAGCCCTTGCGCCAATCGATACATCATTCTACGCATTAACGTGATGCAGTAAGATTCATGTACATTCTGATAAATAGCTAATTGTAAATTGGTAAAAGGTACAATATGAACCTTAATACTTCCTTGATATTTAGCAACAATTTCTGCAAGTTTTAACACCTTATCCAAAGCTTGTTGACTGGTATAAGGACTGGAAGCAAAGTGTATACATTCTATTTTAACACCACGCTTCATCATTAAGTAAGCAGCAACCGGAGAATCAATTCCTCCTGATAACATCATCATAGCCTTTCCTGCTACACCAACAGGATAACCATTTGCTCCTTTAATAATCTCTGACATGATGTAAGCATGATGAACTCTAATTTCGACATAAATTTTTAATTCCGGATTCTTTACATCTACTTTTAAATTTGTATTTCTTAAAATGACAGTCGCAACATCCCGATTAATTTCATCACTGGTTTTATGAAATGTTTTATCACTTCGTTTCGTAAAAATTTTAAATGTGTTTGCTTGCGTTTTTTGTGCAATGTTTAAAGCCTCAGCTTTAATTACATCCATATCTTTTTCTAATTTAAATGCTAAAGAAAAGGAACTGATACCAAACACATTTTTCAATCGTGCAATCACCATTTCTTCATCTGTATCATTTAAATAAATATACAAACGATCGTGTGCTTTTTCATAGTTTAAATTACCTAAATCTTTTAAAGTCAATCTTATATTTTCTAATAAACGATTTACAAAATCTTTTTTATTCTTTCCTTTGGTTGATAATTCACCAAAACGAACAACGATATGATCATATTTAATCTGTTGCATACTTATCCATAATCTCCCTTAAACATGTTACAAATATATCTATTTCTTCGATAGTATTGCTTTTCCCAAAACTAATACGAATCGTTTTTAAAGCTTCTTCTTCCGTTAAACCAAAATCAAGGAGTACTCTAGATGGTCTTACATCTTTACTGGAACATGTACTTCTTCCTGATACATAAATTCCTTTCTGATTCAATGCATTTATCATGATTTCACTTTTAATCATTGTTGTAATACTAACAATGAAATCCACACTACTTACACTACGATTTATCTTTACCGGCAACTTTTTTAACTGTTGTAACAGATAATTTGAAAGGTGTTGTATGTGTATCTGATTGAACGCTTGCTGTTGTAATGCAATACGTAGTGTTTTGGCAAAAAGAATATTAACTAAGCTATTACTTGTACCACCATGGATACCATATTCTTGTTGACCTCCACTAATTAAAGGCAATAGCTTTACGTGTTGTTTTTTAACTAACAACCCACTACCCTTTAATCCATTGATCTTATGGGCACTAAACGTTGCCAAATCAATATCTCTTAAGTCAATTGGTAATTTACCTAACGCTTGTACACAGTCAACGTGAATATAAGCATTAGAATGTTTCTTGATATAATCTTTTATCTGCTTAATATCCTGCAAAGTTCCTAATTCATTATTAACATACATAACGGAAACCAATAAAGTATCTTTTCTAAGACATCTTTTTAATTCTTCAAAATCCAAAACTCCATCTTTTAAATGTAAATAGTCTACTTGAAAGCCAAACATCATTTCTAGCTGTTTAAACGCATTAAAAACACTTGAATGTTCTATGTATGTCGTGATCAAGTGTTTACGATTTTGGTGAGCAAAGCATAGGCCTTTAATCGCAATATTATTTGCTTCGCTGGCTCCACTAGTAAAAATAACCTCTTCTTTTTTTACATTGAAAGCTTTAGCAATAAATTGACGAGATTGTTCTTGTAGATTTGCTAATTGACTGCCAAGAGAATACAAAGCCTCACTATTAGCAAAATGTTCATCTAATAATTTTTTATAAGTCTTTAAAACTTCATCATGGACTTGTGTCGTACTTGCATGATCAAAATAAATATTATTTTGCACTTAAGGCATTCTCCTTAATCATACTTTCATACGTTTGAGGGAATAATTTTTCAATTGCAGCAATCGCAATCGTTAACGCTTGTGTGTATTCACCATTGCGATAACATAATTCTGCTCTTGTAAGTTCCGAGTCAACTTCACTATATTCTGAACGATATTTATTCCCAAAAACAATCGTATTTTCTACCATTAAAGCCATACCCACCACATTATTAACGTTATTGTATAACTTATAGATAAAATCAATCGCACTATCTAAAGTTGCATTCAATAATTTCGTATTCAACGGTGATTCTTTTAATAAATTTTCAATACTAAGTACGTATTCTTTCGCTTTTAATAAGTCCCCTTCATAAGACTTAGAAATACTAGGAAGCTTATTCTTTACAATCTTTACTTGTATTTCATTCATAATTAATTGTAATTTTAACAGTTGTTTCTTAGCACGATCTTCATCACTTCTTGCTTGATCAATGATTTTCTTAATTTCTAACACTTCATTACTGCAGTTACCTAATGCACTATATAATTCTTTGCATGTGGTTAGCAATTCTGAAGCCGGTTTTTCTTTTGAACTAATTTCTTTCTTTAAATCAGCAACATTTACCATTAATTCAAAATGTTGTGCATTTAGTCTATGGATTGCTGATTCATCATATTTAAAATTAAAACGCTCTTGCACTTGTGGATATACCCCTACAATATACTCTGTGCTTTCACTACACTTTGAAACCAACTCATCCATGATTTGCATAGATTGAACTAATTCTTCTTGTGCTTTTTCTTCATTTTGAATGGATGTCAATAATTGATACAATCGAACATGAATATCCTCTAAATGTTCTTTAATACCATCTACTCTAGCTTCTTTAATCGCATCTAAATCTTCATTTAAAGAATCTACAATTAATTCCATATTGCTATAAAAACCTAAATGTGATACATAAACATCTTTCTTACTCACTTGATAATGTTCTTGTTTTACTTCTTCTATTAATCTTGGTAAAATTCCTTGCGCTTTTTCAATTAAGCTTGGCAATTCTTCTTTGACCTTTTTCAAGTCTTCCATTTTTATTTTAATATCCGATAACACTTCGGCAGCATTATCAAATTCCGAAGCATACATCCATTCTTCAAATGTACTGAATTGATTTTCAATGTTGTTGATTTTTGCATCAATAGATCTTTGAGAATAAGAAACACTGTGATCTAACTCTTGAATTTCTTGTCTTAAAACACGGAATTGATCTTTTAAAAGAGTTACTTCTTCTCGTTGCGCCGTTTCTCTTTCCAAAATTTTACTTAAATATTCATCAAGTTGAACAACCTGTTTTTCACCAATTTCAAGCATTGATTCAAGATCTAAAAGATTATTTTTCGCTTCTTTGGATTTTCCGACATTAATAAAATCTTCGGTATCAGCTAACGAAATTGCGATTGCTTTTAAATTCCCTTGCGCAATTTCAAAATCATCTTTACATCTTGTAACATGTTGCATTGCCTCTTCATTCACTCTAGCAATCGCAACTGCTTTATTTAGTTTAAAAGGCAATGGCACACTTTTAATTGCATTATATCTTACTTCATATTCTTGTAATGTTTTACGATATTTTTTTAAATTTGAACGTTTTACAAGTAATAAAACAATAATAATCAACAATAAAACAGCTACTAAAATCATAACCTCTTTACGCATAGCAATTTGAAGTAGAAAATCCATTATAATACCTCCAACTATAAACTATAAACATTTTACCACACAAATGCTTATTTTGCTTAAAAATTTTGTTTATTCATTGACTCGATAACAATAATTTGATATATTTATTAGGCATTCAATAATAGCAGCTTGCAAAGTCAAGTAATAAGCGTTAGTACTGGAATTTCTAGTGGTTAAGTAGCTTGCTGCAAAAGTGAAAAACCTTAAATTCTAACACACTACTTCGATGATTTGCACCTGTTGTTGTTTTATGGCCATAAAACACACAAGGAGGAAATAAAATGGCAAGATATACTGGTCCAGTATGGAAAGTTTCTCGTCGTCTTAGCTTTTCTATTTTAGAAACAGGACAAGAACTTACTCGTAGAAACTATGCTCCAGGACAACACGGAAAAACAAAAAGAATCAAATTAAGCAACTACGGATTACAGCTAAGAGAAAAACAACGTATCAGAAACTTATACGGTGTAAATGAACGTCAATTCTATAACACATTTGTATTAGCTACAAAAATGCAAGGTGTTACAGGTGATAACTTCTTATTCTTATTAGAATCAAGATTAGATAACTTAGTATACCGTATGGGGTTTTCAAGAACTAGACGTGGAGCACGTCAATTAGTTAACCATGGTCATATCTTAGTAAATGGTAAAAAAGTAGATATTCCATCTGCAAGAGTAAAACCTGGTTCTACAATTGAAGTAAAAGAAAAGAGCAGAAACAACAAAGCAATCATCGATGCATTAGAAGCTACATTAAATACAGCAGCATTCGTTACTGTGGATAAAGAAGCAAAAAAAGGAACATTCGTAAGACTTCCTGAACGTAATGAATTAAATAAAGAAATCAACGAATTACTAGTAGTAGAATACTATAACCGTTAATAAGCATAAAAGCAGTGAAAACTCACTGCTTTTTCTATGTCTTACATGATAAAAATGAGCTTTCGCTCATTTTATTCCATATGTCGTTTAATAATTAAAGAGATAATTTGACTAGCAAGTAATGGATCATCATTACATACTACATACTTGTAGTTACCAACCGCTTCTAATTCCTTACTTGCTTTGGCAAGTCTTTGTTGAACCACTTCTTCAGGCTCACTATTGCGTCCACGAATTCTTCGTTCCAACTCTTCCATACTAGGTGGAACAATAAAAATGGTTAGGGCATCTTTACACTTTTCACGCACTTGTGTACAACCTTGTACTTCAATTTCTAATAATACGTTTTTTCCTTCATTACGTAGTTTTTCTACATAAGCTGCAGGTGTTCCATAGTAATTTCCTACAAATTCAGCATATTCTAACAATTCATCATTTTTAATAGCTTCTTTAAAACGATCCCTTGAAACATAGAAGTAATTCACACCTTCTTCTTCACCAGCTCTCTTTTCACGTGTTGTCATGGAAATTGAATACGTTAAATTTAACGATGCATCATGAATAAATTCTTTAAGTACAGTACCTTTACCAACACCACTTGGACCACTTAAAACAACTAATAAACCTTTTTTCATTAAAACACCTCCAATTACATAAATATTACCTTTATTAATACCTTAAGTCAATTATGATATAATCATTTCAGTAGAAAGTTGAGAAAAAAGATGGCATTAGATGGGATTATTCTTCATAAATTAACCAATGAAATAAAAAATAGTTTACCAATAAAAATCAATAAAATTTATCAAGTATCAAATACTGAGATACTTTTTCAAGTACGTTGCAATCGAAATAAAAATAATTTAATTATTTCTACACATTCAATATACAATCGCATTAACTTTTCAAACCATAAATATCCCACTCCTGAAAGCCCAAGTAACTTCATCACAGTGCTTAGAAAACATTTGGAAAATGGAACTGTCTTTCATGTTGAACAACGTGGTTTAGATCGTATTTTAAAGTTAGAAATCGCACATCGCTCAGAAATAGGAGACCGTGAAATTAAGACTCTATATATTGAACTTATGGGAAAGTATGCCAATATTATATTAGTCAATCAGGATGGTATTATTATCGATGCCTTAAAACGTATTCCTCCTTTTGAGAATAATAAGCGTACTATTATGCCAACTGCTCACTATCCGACCATTGAGTTACAAGCTAAGAAAAATCCTTTTACCAAAACTTCTTTTGATTTAGAAACACCTTTTCTAGATCAATTTGAAGGATTTTCACCCTTATTATCAAAAGAATTTCATTATCGTATCAGTCAAGGGGAATCTTTTTATGATATTGTAAAACAACTTGAAACATCAAATACCATATATATCTGTAAGTATAAAAATAATTATGAATATCATTTAATCCCTTTAACCCATATTGCAAATGAATTTAAAACCTATCCAATTCATGAAGCCATGGACTACATATATTTTTCATTAGAAGAAAAAGATCGTATTAAACAATTAACCGGAGATATTTTTAAGTTTATTAAACGACAACTGAAGCACTATGAAGGTAAACTACCTAAGTTATATGACGCTTTAGATGAATCTTTAAACAACGAAATCTATCGTACATATGGAGAACTTCTATATTGTAATTTAGATAAAACAGAAAAAGGATTAAAATATATTGAAGTCTTTAATTTTGAAAACCAACTTATCACTATACCTCTAGATGAAAAGTATGATTTAAAAACCAATGCTGCTAAATACTTTACAAAATATACAAAGGGTAAAAAAGCGATTGACCATTTAAATCATCAGATACATTTAACTCAAAAGGAATTGGATTACTTTAAAGCACTTGAATATCAATTACAACAAGCTTCTTTTCAAGATGCTTATGAAATAAAAGAAGAACTTATCAAATATGGTTACTTAAAACCAAGTGTTGCTAAAATACGAAAAAAAAGTAAGAAAATGGAAGATATTCCAAACTACACTGAACTCATTTATAAAGGAGCAATCATTGCCTTTGGTAAAAACAATATTCAAAATGATTATCTAACGTTTAAATATGCGCATAAAGAGGATATGTGGTTTCATGTGAAAGATTATCATGGTACACATGTTATTTGTAAGGCTAAGCAACTCGATGAAGATTTAATACGTACCTGCGCAAAATTAGCTGCATATTATTCCGGTGGAAAACTATCGAGTTCTATACCGGTAAACTATACACTTGTCAAACATCTCAAAAAGATTCCCAGCGGTAAGCTTGGGCAAGTGATTATGAATCAATACCAAACCATCTATATTGACGTGGAAGAAAGTGAAATTGAAAAAATAGTAGGGAAATAATCCCTACTATTTTAGTTTTACACCTTTATTTGCTAAACTTCTTAAACTAACAACTTCAAAAGGTTTTAATTTTCGATATTCTTTCGGTTTTAAATCCTTAATTGTTAAAAAACCTAATTGTTTACGATGCAATCGTTTTACATTGGCTTGAAAATAAGCCATCATTCGTTTTACTTGATGATTACGACCTTCTTTAATCGTTACATCCAATTGCATTTGACACTTTTCTATATTTCGATGATTTACTAGCACCTTACAAGGTAACGTCATACCATCTTCTAACATAATACCTTTTTCTAATTGTTTAATCTCTTCTATCGAAAGGACTTTATCAATGGTAACTTCATACGTTTTAGCAATTTGAAAACGAGGATGCATCAATTCATTTGCGAATTGTCCATCATTTGTTAAAATTAACAATCCAGTAGTATCAAAATCTAAACGACCTACAGGAAATATACGAAACTTCGTATCTATAAATTGAACACATGTATCACGCCCTGAATGATCTACTACAGCAGATAATACATTTTTAGGTTTATTCATAACAAAATATACTTTATCTTCTTTTTTTATAACTTGTCCATTTACTTCAACTTCATCACTTCCCTTAGCCTTAAAACCAAGTTGATCTACTACAACTCCATTTACTTTGACTTTCCCTTGTAAAATCAATTCTTCTGCTTTTCTTCTTGAAGCAATACCTGCTTGTGCAATAATTTTTTGTAATCGTTCCATACTTCTCTCCTAATGATGATTCTTACTACCCCAATAAGATGAACCCTGTTTTGAATAATCATTCTCTACAACACACATAACTTCATCCATAACAGAGTAATCCTGAATACAGCTCAAACGCTTATGTCCATCTACACATTGATAATATCCATCTTTTTCCATTACTTTAATGTATTTAATCAATTTTACTTTTAAAATACTATTTTTTAAAGATTCATTATAACATGTATAACGAAATTTAATGTCTTTTATGTTTATTTTTTTCACGTATATAATGTATATACTGTTTCTTTAATATTAAAACCTTTCCGATTAACAATCCAACAATGAATAACATTAAGATGCTTAGAAGAATGACAAAAACATTGATGCTTATTTGTATTAAATCCATATCTGAAGTTTTCACACTTAGATTTTCGACTAAGTCTTCTTTTACATAAGGATTACTTACCTCTTGATGTGCCAATAAATAACTCCCACTACCAATCATCTTGCATGTTACATATTGATGGCTTTGTGATGTTGGCAATTGATAAATATCGATACCATTTGTATAGTACATTTGAAATTTTACATTATAATCTATTTCAGGTTTTTTAATTTGAAGAATACTTACTCCTTTTAACTCTTTGTCTTTTAAATTAATGGTTAGTTCTAAGTCAAACGCTTCACTTGGTGTATATTCATAACCTTCTATTAACTGAATTAATTTTTTATGGTGTGCTGCGTTTACTTTCTTGACTTTTAATTTAATTGTATTTTTAAATAAATTATTTTGTTGCAGTTCAATTAAAGGAACATTTAATGCCAATCCTGATATTTGTACATCTAATTTATTCTTAGACACTAGAAAATTAGATTTCTTACGATTTGCTTTTAAAAGTATAGCATCAAATTTACGCAATTCATCAAAAGATAAATATAAGTCCATATTATCTTCATACTTTAATTTTACATAGTTTATTTGTTCTATATCTTGTTTTGATAATGTTTCTTTTTCACTATACTCTTCAATCATTTGTAAAATGCTATTTTTAACATCAGCTGTTATTTTTTCTAAATTATCACTCACATTAATAGTATAACTAGTTGAAACTCCATGATAATTAACGATTACTTCATTTAAACCTAATTGTTTTAAATTAAAATTTGTAACCATAGTAGTATCCAGTGGAATAATATTGGAGCTGCCATCTTCATATTCTACATAAATACTGCCATTTTTTAAATCTATACGTGAATTAATATCATAGTTTAATCGTGGAAGGGAGTACATCTTAATGTCTTTTATTTTTCGATAGAGTGCACGATACTCCATATCTTCATTTGCCACTTGTATCTGTTGATCATAGCCAATAAATTCATGTCCCTCTAATGTAGGAACGTCAATAGATGGTTTATGTCCTTTAAGAATATGATAAGAAGCAATTTGAGAACCGTCTATGAACGCTCCTTCTTCCGCATGAAAGGTTACACGTACAAATTCTTCCTCATTTATTTGTTCGGGATTTAACAGAGTAAGAACATCTTGGCTATGAATATAACCTACATCACTTGCAAAGTCATAACTATAATCTTGATGCATACTTGGATCAAGATACACTTTATAAAATTCATTTTCAATCCCGATGACATTAAATCCTTGGATATGCGTTGCACTGCGATAAATTACATCACTATCTGTACTGGCATACTCATAAACCTTTATTGGATTTTTTGATTTTGTAATAGCTAAAGCATTGGATTGATAATCTTTTAACCCTAGTCTTTGATCAAGCTTAAAATAGTACATAGCTGCCTTTTCTCCCCAATATGGATCTGAAGCATACATCACATTCATACCACTTGCTTTATCACCAAAAAAGGAACCACGATATTGAAATTTATTTGGATTTGCATAACTTGCATTTATATAAAATTTACTATGAGCATAAATAGATTTTGCTATACTTAAATATCTAGAAGCATTCTTTTCAACATCACTATCATAAGCAGCATGTCCAAACAAATTATTTCTTGTATAACTCAAAGAACTTCTACCACTTCCCGTTTCATTCATAGAAAGAGAAAGCATCATTAAAGCATTTGTACCAAATTGATATTGATACTTAAAAAATGCCGCAAGCTCTTGATAGTATTGGGAACGATTCATAATATCATTGACACTATTGCGATCTAAGTCTAGATAATGATCTAATTTTCCATCAATATGCAACGTTTTATAGAAAAAATCAGCAACTTCTTCTTGTTGATAATTACTAATACTACGATGTGGTAAATATTGATAATAATTAAAATATGGATTATCTTTATTGATACTTTGTTGATTTGTATTCAAACGATAATCATCAATCATTTTAAAGAAATCATCATAAAAATAATGATTATCGTAACCATAATACAAGATGCCTTCCTGCATACCTTCATAACCAAAATCTAATTGTATCGTATTGCCATAATACGCATTATTTAGATTTGTTTTTATTTGATGATATAAAAAATTATCTTTTATAATGTAATTAGAAATCGTATTAGGAATCCTTTGATAAGGAATTAATGTTACATCTTCCTGTTTACCCTTACCAATAGTACCGGAAATCATAAATGTAACACTTGAAGCATCTGAATCTAAATACGCTGCATCTTTTCCATAACATGCATTGACATAACCATTACTTGAATCATAGACATTTTTAAATTCAACATTATAACTACAATCACTTGCTCCTTCAAAAGCAACAATACCATATTCCATTTTCAATACATTCCCTTGATGAATGATAGATATGTTTTCATAGTTATTGATTTCTGATTGATAACGATTTAATGCCTGTTGATAATTACGATAGCTTCCAATTTCTATGATGGTATCTTGTTGAAACGAAACAACATCAAAAGTTTCAGCAACCTTAATGTCTTGATTTTCTAAAGCCAAACCACGTGTTGCTAAAACGACAATAAATGTAAATACTAAACATAATTTTATGATTAATTTCATACTATCCTAACACTTCTATTTATTGCAGAAAATGATTTTTACAAATTGCTTCAATTTCACTTGGATGATTTACTAAATACTTTACATCATAAGACAATAATTCTTCCTTACGACGAAATCCCCAAAGACATCCAATGCATGGCATACCGGCATGATTTGCTGTAAGTATATCTACTTCAGTATCTCCTATATAGATACAATTTTCCTGTTGAATATGATATTTACCTAAAATATATTGCACCATATCTGGATCTGGTTTTGGCTTAAAAGGAGGCTTATTTCCTATTGCTTCAATAAATACATTTTGAAAATGAAGATGTACTAATTTTTGCACACTATCATCTTGCTTATTTGACACTACAAACAACATATATTCTTCTTTTAAAGTATTTAATAAATCTACAATTCCGGCATAAGGTTTTGTATATAAATTAGGACTTTGTTCATAAGAGCTTAAATAGAAGTTTAAAACTTTACTAATCAATTGTTGATCTTCACTTTTAATCGCATTCTTAACTAAAGAATAAAATCCATAACCAACAATACCAGATACTTCTTCTATCGTTAATTGTCTATAATCAAATGCTAATAACGCTTGATTAAGGTGATAATGTATATCTTCTAATGTATCTAAAATAGTACCATCTAAATCAAATATTAATGCTTTTTTCATATTTTCGATCCCTTTCTTTAAAATAACGACACTGCATGGTAAATGGACATTCTTTGCAATTAGGATTTTTTGCCTTACAGAAGTAACGTCCAAAAAATATCATTAAATGATGACTTTTATTCCAACGATATTTTGGAATCTTTTTCATTAATTTTTTTTCTACTTCTAAAACACTATCCTCCATCTTTGCAAACTTCAATCGTTTAGAGACACGCTCCACATGGGTGTCTACCGCAATAGCTGGTATGTCAAAACAAACCGAAAGAATAACATTCGCTGTTTTTCTACCTACACCGGGTAACATTAATAATTCATCCATAGTATTTGGCATAACACCATCAAAACGTTCCATCAATTCATTTGCTAAACCTTTGATTGAAACAGCTTTATTACGGAATAAACCAATTTTACGAATTAAAAATTCAATATCTTTGATAGGAGCCTCTCTCATTGTTTGCGCAGTAGGATATTTTGCAAAAAGAGCCGGAGTTTCACTATTAACCCTTGCATCCGTTGTTTGGGCACTTAGCACCACCGCTACTGCCAATTGAAAGTGTGAATCATGTATCAACTCACAATGAGCATTTGGAAACATGCTCTCCATTACATCTAAAATCTCATTTACTTTCACGTATCGGTCCCTCTTGTAACTGTTGTAATGTCATTCCATCTTTTTTCCAATTTATAAGAATTTTTTCAATGTAAGCCATATTTACCTTTTGATACATCAATGCATACTTTAACGCCTCTAAAATAAAGGCACTTTGATAATTAGAAATAAAATCTGTCAATTTAACCATTTCGTTGTTACTTAATGGACGCCCAAATTCACGTTGAAAAACTTGAAATAAATCACTATTTAAAGCACTCTTTTCTTTATTCACTTCTGTATCAAATAAACCATCCAAGCAAAACTGCACACCTTGATTCATCACTTGAATTGCCAAATAGTTTTTCGCTACCAATGTACTAACTAACGCATCGACTTCTTCTTCTTTTAAATTTAATTTTTTTGATAAGAGTTGATAATCAATATCACAATGATTCGCATTTAAATAATCAATCAATAACACCAACATCCCTTCTAAAGAAGATAGATTTAAATAATCAAAATGCTCTAAAATCCAATCACGACGATTTACATATGTTAATTTATACCACTTTTTCATCTTATAACCTCTTTTTCATATCGCAATACTTCCTCTAAGTGATCAAAATCAACAAGTAATTCAATTTCATGAGTTGAAATGGAAATAACAGGCTGTTTTTGATAGTAACCTAGTTTCATCGTAAATTCTTTTAGTCCATATTTATTTGTGATGGTTTGTTTTACATGTTCAATCGCATATTCTTTGGCATCACGTTTATCCAATACTTCAAAATCCTTTGTATAAAATACAATCTCTGACTGATTATCATAAGTAAAAATAGAAACATAAACAATTTCATCCATTACAAACGCATTCAAAAATGTACTAGTTTGACTATTTAATTGTTTTGCCATTTTATGATGTATCTTTAACTGTTCATCTTTCACTTTAAAATCCGGTCCTGAAACAAAAATATAAAGATTTATTACAATGAAACAAATTAAAATGAAGACTAATATCACGTTAAGTAAAATAGACTTTTTATTTTTTAGCATATTAAACACCTTTATTATTATATCATTAAATTGCAACTTCTATCTATTTTTGATAAAATAAAGCCCTAAGGAGTTTTTTTATGAAAAGATTAATTATAAGTTTTATAGGCACAACGTTTATGATACTATGCCTATTGGCAGCATATACAATATATTTACCGGTAGAATATCATGCAGATTCTATACAAAGTTCCGAATATCTACCAAGTTTTTCTTCTACGGAAGAAGCGATTAATTATACTATTCATCAAGAATCAAAAGATGGACTTAATTACTTTTTGTTTTACAAACAAAACCATCCGGATTCTATGTATCTAATTAATGATGTATTAAGTCCTTTGGCAGAAAGTTTGAATTTAAAATCTTTTGATAACATTAAATTAATTGATATTTCAGACCTCGACGATGATTTTTCACCAGTACGTTTAAAGAATAATTGGGGATTTGAGAATTATCCCGCATTAGTTGTTTATAAACTGGAAAATGGCGTAGGACAATTTACCAATGCTTTACAATGGACTGCTAGTGATCCACTAGATCAAGTTGATCTTAAAAAGTGGATGCAAGATGTTGGACAATGGGTTGGACCTACGGAAGAACTAAAAGAAAAAATTGAAGAACCTAAAGAGTAAAAAACCTTACACACAATAGAACAAAGAAAAAAAGTGATTGAAGATCTTTCTTCATTTCACTTCTTTTTTATAATGTTTCTACAAATTTATAACACCATCTGGCACTTTTTTTAGCAGCCTGATGTAGATATTCTTCAAACGTTAATTCATTTTTAGGATGTAACGTATGATCTGAAATACAACGTACTATCACAAAAGGAACATCATAAAAATCACAAACTTGACTGATAGCACCAGCTTCCATTTCAACTGCCAAGGTATTGGGATACTCTTTTTGAATTTTTTCAACTTGTTTCTTCAAGTGGATAAAGGCATCTCCACTTGCAAGATGACCAATATAGACTGTTTCATCTTCTTGAATACTGTTTTTAAAACGATTTAGATAATCTAAACCAGCTTGAAAACAACGCTTATTTTGATAATAACCTTTGTTCCATCCTGGGATTTCAAAATCATGCTGAGCAATCACATCGGAAATTACAACATCCAATGTCTTTAGTCGCTCATCAATCGCACCCGCTGTTCCAATATTAATAATACCTTCTACTTGATAACGCTCAATTAAACATGTACATGCAATCGATGCTGCAACCTTACCAATGCCTGAAAGTATGGCTACCACTTCTTGATTTGCTAATTTCCCTTTATAAACGATTGTTTTAAAATACACAATTTCTTCCACGTCATTCATTAAGTGTAGCAATTCATTCAATTCTTCGTTCATTGCAGCAATGATACCAATCATACTTTTTCTCCAATCATCATAACTTTTTCATTGAAAACAAAATCTTCAATTACTTTTACTTTAAATCCACAATCTTCCATAATACTTTTTATATCTTCTATTTCGAAAACATATTGTACATGATCTTCATGTAATGTATTACCATCAACATAAAAAGTAAAATGTTCATGCAATGTTTTCTCTTCTATATCACTAACAATTGTAAAGATATAACCAACATCTCCTAAATATCCTTCTTCATAAAATTCCTCTTCAAATTCGTATAGACGTTCTTTGTGATGCATATCAAACATAAAAACACCGTTTGGCTTTAGATGTTGATAAGCATTCTTAATTAATGTTTTAAATTGGTCTAGATTCATTAAATAATTGACACTATCACAAAAACATAAAATTCCATCAAAACATGTAGTTACATCAAAATGCAACATATCCATCACACGAAATGTCAAAGAAGGCATAGTATACTTACACTTAGCCTCATGAATCATATCGGCAGAAAGATCAGTTGCCAAAACAATATTTGATAGTGCTAGCTGACTAGAAATATATCCACTTCCACAAGCCAATTCTAAAAGATTACCATTTACATATTCCTTAACAATCTGAATCCATAACTCTGATCCAATTGGATCGCCTAGTAGTTGATCATAATATTTAGCTAATAAATGATAAATCATAATGCCTCCATTATCCAAAAACACCACGTTCTTTTAGATATTTTTGATTATCTGCTTTAACATAAGCAAATCCTAACTCAAGATCTCTTAATGCAAGTTCCATATGGTAGGTTGTATCATATCCTCTAGTAGGTTCAATTTTATCTGCAATAAATAAAATCTTAGCTAATTTTGATGTACCTGTTCCAAGTGTATGATGCATAATTGCATGAAATACCTTTTTATTGTAAAAATTATACTTTTGTTTTAGAAAGATAATCGCTGTATATTGATGGTAAAGTGGTGCTTTTAAATACAGATACTCTTTATAATATTGCATATATGAAACAGATTCTTCTTTGGAAAGTTCTTTTGTTATATCATGAAGCATACCAGCTAAAAACGCTAAATGAACATCAACACCGTGTTGTTTCGCTAATTTTATACAAACATTTGTAACTTCTTTACAATGTAAATATCGTTTATGACTCAACTGTTTTTTTACAAGTTCATCAACAAAACACTCATTAGAAAATTGCTTCCACACATCAAAAACATTCAAACGATGTTTTTCTTTTATCATGAATTTGGAACCTCAATTTTAGGGTTATTGCGATTTTTGCGATATAAAAGAATGGTACGTCCAATAATCTGTACAATTTCACTGTTTGTTTCGCTACTTAAATCAAACGCTAATTGATAAACATCGTCACTACATGATTTTAAAACACTGATTTTTACCAATTCATGTGCTGTTAAAGAATCACTTAATGTTGTAACAAAGTTAAAACTAAGTCCTTCTTTACCAATTTGAAATAATGGTCTTAATGAATTTGCCAATCCTCTCAAATATTTTTTTTGCTTGTTATTTAGCATTATAACATGACCTCTCTTTGCAATACTTTCACATTTGGATGCGTATATACCTTAATGGCAGTATAAGGACCTTTTACACTGATAAAGCCTAATCCAGCAATTACGACATCACAATTTCCTTGATAGTTAAATGTTGTTTCTTTATATTCACTACTATCTATATTCAATTTTATTTTAAAATCTTGATTCAACCAATATTGTTGAGCATTGATTACTTTACCACGATGAATGCATAATTCATTACTCTTATAAAAAACTATGCTTGTTTTATCTAAACCAAAAAAATCAATGCGACACAAGCCTTCAATAGAAAAACTTTGTTCTTTTTGTGTTTGAAAACCAATCGGTTTAATTAATTTATGTGGGATTATGTAATTAGCATCACTATCTTTATTTAAATACATAATCATACTTTGATTATTCTCAAGACCAGGTGTATCCATATAAGTAACACCATCAATCTTTAACTCATTAAAATCCAACGTTGTCCCAGGATAAACAGAAGCTGTTAATGTTTGTGTATTCATCAAACTATTTAACATAGTACTTTTACCTACATTGGTCATACCTAAAACAACTACCTCACGATTTTGACTGTGCTTTGAAATCGTGTCTTTTACAGTTACACTATCATAATGAAATCCTGTATATACAACGTCCACTACATGTAACCCATAATACTCAAAACGTTTTTTTACAAACTTAGCTAACTTATCATCTCCAATGGTTGCTGGAATCAAATCTTTTTTTGTTAGTACAACCACAATCTCTTTGTTATAAAGATGACGATTTAAACTATCCATTAAACTTGCTTCAAAATCAAATAAATCAACTACCCATACTACAAGACAATTCATTTTATTAACCTTGGATAAAATATCTACCGGATCAATGCCTTTTTTCATATCGAATGTCACATCACCATAATGGTTTATGCGGAAACAACGTTTACAATATAAGGCATCTTTTTTAGGACTATAACCCAATTGATTAGGATGTTCATGTTGTAATACAATTCCACAACCTCGACATTTACTCATATATAACTCCTTTTTTTAAACGTAATATCTTTAAAATTACTTTTTCAATTGTACGATTAAATTTTGTGATAATTAAATCTTTTTCTACAATCGGAACTAAAAGAATGGTCATAAAGCCCATTAAATTCCCCCCTAAAACATCAGTCATCACTTGATCTCCGATCATACACACTTCTTTTGTAGTTAGATTTAACTCTTGCAGTGCCTTTTTAAATCCTTTATTCAAAGGCTTTAAAGCCATCGCATAATAATCAATACCTAATTCTTTACAAAAAAGTGAAACACGCTCTTCTGTATTATTAGAAACAACAATAACAATCAAACCAAGTTGATGACAATTCTGAATAAAGGTTTTCACATCATCATCTGCTGTTTTTTGAAAAGGAGAAACTAAGGTATTGTCCAAATCCATAAAAATGGCCTTAATATTTCTTTTCACTAATTCTTGCAAATCAATCTCTTTAAAGCTATTCAAATAAATATTTGGTCGAAAAATAACCAAAGAAATCACCCCTTTTATTTTATTAATTATAACATAAGAAAGGAAAACTGCATGTTGGTATATTATATTTTATTTTTATCTTGTTTGGGTTCTTTTATTCATGCTTATGCGTACAATTACTTAAAACCCCACTCCATTGTATCTAGATGTCCTTGCTGTAAACATCGATTATCTACTTTTGATTTAATCCCTTTAATTAGCTATTGTTATTTAAAAGGAAGATGTCGTTATTGTAAATGGAAGATTCCTATTTCTTATTTAATTGCGGAATTATCTATGATTTTATTAGGACTGCTACTTTATCATCAAAAATTATCGTTTATATACTTACTATTTAGCTGTTCTCTTTTATATCTTTCTTTGGTTGATTTACGCTTAAAAATCATTCCTGATCGATGTCATATCTTTCATTTATGTATTCTATTTTTATTTTATAAATCTCAATTACATATTGGTTTTTCCTTTTGTATATTTTTACTATTTTCTATCCTAGCATACAAACAACTCATTGGATTTGGAGATGTTAAGTTACTTTCCACTTTTGCACTTATATTTTCTTTAAATCAACTACTATATGCACTTTCTATTGCAAGTATATCTGCATTATGTACTTACACCTTCTTTAAGGAAAAAGAAATCCCTTTCGCTCCGTTTCTATCTTTGGGCTTTTACATATGTTTTTTCCTTTAAAAAATGAGAGATTATGATCTCTCATTAAATAAATTAATTACCTCATAGTCTTGAAATACTTGATCTTCAACATCAATTATTTCCTCTTCTAACCCCTCTGGTTTATCAATAATTTTTGCTTCTTGTATACCTTTCAATATATAAGAGTTATTTTTCACATTTATCAAAGTAGAAAATGTAGCCTGTTTATCCATAATTGGAACATCTTTAGCAATTACCTCTTCTATAGTATCGCTAACAAAAGAAATAATATAATATGGACTTACAAGAGCTAAATAATTCATTTGATAAGGTGTTGTTTTTAATTTTTTAGTAATCATTTCTCCCTTTACCGGTCTTGATGTATAAGAAATATCTGAAACTTTAATACGTTTGAAATTTCCTTTCGTAGTTCCTATTAGTAAGGCTTCGCTACTTTGAGGATGTACACTAACAAATCCTGCTAAGTAATCTTTACTTGCAAAGTTTTGTGCTTTAACTCCTTGCGATTTTGTTTTAACACTAGGTAAAAGAGATTGATGATAACGTACTACATAACCATCTTTTGATAATAAGATAAGATCTTCTTCATGATAAACAACTTGTGCATGTATAACTTCATCTTTCGCTTTTAACTTCATAGCACAATACAATTTGTTGTAACGATTGGTTTTAAAATAACTCAACATCGTCTTTTTAATCATACCTAATTTAGTAGCTGTAACAATATAAGCATAAGAATCAAAGTTACAAACATGAATAACACTAATTATTTTTTCATCTGCATCGATTTTCACATAATTATTTAAGTGAAAGCCAATATCTTTCCACTTCGCTTCACGAATTTCATAAACAGGAAGATAAGCATAATTACCGGCTGAAGTAAAAATTAATAACGCATCTAAAGTATCTACTTGAAGATGACCAATCCACTCATCATTTTCTTTTAAACCCGTAATAGTATGCTCACTAGCACTATAAGAACGCAAAGAAACACGTTTTAAATAACCATCTTTAGAAACGGTAACTATAACTTTCTCACTGGTAATCATACTTGATTTATCAATAACTATATCACTTACTTCATCTTCGATTTGTGTCTTGCGTTCCTCCGCATAGTCTTTTTTTATATCTTTTAGCTCTTGAACAATGACATTATTTAAAATATGTTCATTACTCAAAATTAGCTTTAGCATTTCCATTTCATTAATGAGATTTGCAAACTCTTCTTTTAATGCTTTAACATCTGTATTTGTTAAACGATATAATCTTAAAGAAACAATCGCATCTGCCTGCACTTCTGTAAACATAAAGTGTTGCATTAATTTCAAAATCGCATCTTTTTTATCATTGCTAGCACGAATCATTTCAATAATTTCATCTAGAATCGTCACCGCTTTGATTAAACCCTCTAAAATATGACAGCGTTTATCCATTTCAGATAATTGGTAGCGACTACGTCGTAGCACGACTTCTTTACGATGCTCAATGAAAGACTTTAAGATTTGTTTTAAGCTTAAATCCTTTGGTGTATTATCAACAATCGCTAACATATTAAAATTGTAATAAATTTGAAGTTCAGTATTCTTGTATAGATAATTTAATATTAATTCAGGATTTACATCTTTCTTAATATCTAGTGTTATTTTTAAGCCTTCACGATCTGATTCATCACGTACATCTAATATACCATCGATATCCTTCTTTAGACGTATATCATCAATTTTCTCAACTAATTTCGCTTTCACCACACCATAAGGTATTTCTGTAATGATAATCTGTTGAATCGATTTGGCATCTTCCACTTTTGTTTTAGCACGTATAACAATTTTACCTTTTCCACTTTTATAAGCATCCATTATGCCTTTTTTCCCTTGCACAATTCCACCTGTAGGAAAATCCGGTCCTAAGACAAATTGGCAAAGTTCCTCTACCGTAGAGTTTGGATTTTGAATTAAGTAAATCGTTGCATCTACGACTTCGCTTAAATTATGGGAAGGTATGTTTGTCGCAACCCCTACTGCGATCCCACTTGTTCCATTTACCAATAAAAGTGGAAAGCGAGCAGGAAACACAATCGGCTCTTGATCTGTATCATCAAAATTTGGCGCAAAATTAACTGTTTTATAATTTAAATCCTCTAGCATCGTTGACGCTATTTTCGACAAACGAGCTTCTGTATAACGCATTGCAGCAGCCGGATCATCATCAATAGAGCCATTATTACCATGCATATCAATTAACGGATGATTCATCTTCCAAGGTTGTGACATACGAACCATGGCATCATATACCGAAGAATCTCCATGTGGGTGATAATTCCCAATAACTAAACCAACTGTTTTCGCAGATTTTCGATGCTGTCTTTCAAATGTATTTTTATCTACATGCATTGCATATAAAATTCTTCTTTGTACCGGTTTTAACCCATCACGTACATCCGGTAAAGCACGTTCTTGAATGATATATTTAGAATAACGTCCAAAACGATCTGACATCACATCTTCAAATATTAAAACTTTATTTTCATTGTAATGAATTGTATTTTTTTTACTCATTGTCATTCACCATATAATTATCCTCTAATGTAAATTGAACATGATCTTCAATCCATTTACGACGCAACTCAGCTTTATCACCCATTAAAACAGAAATATGTTTACTCGCTTTGATGCTGTCTTCTACTTTTACTTGTATGAGTGTTCGAGTTTCCGGATTCATTGTTGTTTCCCATAATTGACTTGCATTCATTTCACCAAGTCCTTTATAACGTTGAATTTCAACTTTACCCCATTGTTTCTTTAGTAATTCAAGTTCTTCTTCATCAAAAGCATAAGCAACCTCTTTGCCTTTGCTTACTTTATATAGGGGAGGTAAGGCAATATAAACCATGCCATGCTCTACCAATTCTTTCATATAACGATAAAAGAATGTTAATAGTAAGCACTGAATATGTGCACCATCTGTATCTGCATCGGTCATAATAATAATTTTATTATAATTGGAATCTTCATAATTAAAACTTGATCCAATTCCTGCTCCTATTGCATGTACAATTGTATTTAACTCTACATTTTTTTCAATATCATTTAATTTAACATCTTCCGTATTTAACACTTTACCTCTTAAAGGTAAAATAGCTTGGTACTTACTATCACGTCCTTGTTTAGCACTACCACCAGCTGAATCCCCTTCAACTAAAAACAATTCTTTAATACGATAATCCTTACTTTGAGCCGCAGAAAGCTTACCACTTAACACCTTTTCTGATTTTACAGATTTTCCTTTACGAGCTTCTTCTTTTGCTTTACGAGCTGCAACACGTGCTAAAGAAGCCCTTTGCATTTTCTTAATTAATGAAAGACTTAATTCACGATTTTCTTCTAAAAAATAAACCAAAGAAGCATTTACAGCACTTTCTACCGCTTGTTTTGCAACCGGTGTACCAAGCTTTGACTTTGTTTGTCCTTCAAATTGTAAGAGATGCTCAGGAATCTTACAAGAAATAATAGCAGTCAATCCTTCCCGTACATCACTACCTTCAAAATTTTTATCTTTTTCTTTTAATAAATTATTTTTTCTTGCAAAGTCATTAAATACCTTCGTAAAAGCTGTTTTATATCCTACTTCATGAGGGCCTCCATCTTTTGTACGTACTAAATTTACAAATGAATAGGTGTTTTCTTGATAATCATCTGTATATTGAAACGCAAAGTCCACTTCAATCTCATTATAGTTTCCTTTAAATGTAATGGGCTTATGCATGACATTACGATCTTCATGTAAATACTCTAAAAATGCGCTTAACCCATCTTCAAATTTAAAAATATCTTTACGATTATGTATTTCATCAACCACAACCATTTCGATACCTTTTAATAAAAACGCTTGCTCTCTTACCCGATCACATACCGTGCTATATTGAAATGTAGTTGTAGAAAAAATAGTTTTATTTGGCAGAAATGTGACTTTACTTCCATGCTTTGTAGTTTTTCCTTTTTCTACTAATGGACCAATTTTTTCAGCACCATCTTCAAAACGCATAGCATAAGCTACACCATCTTTATATACTTCTACTTCCAAATAGCTACTTAATGCATTAACAACACTAGCCCCAACACCATGTAATCCACCGGAAGTTTTATATCCACCTTCAGCTGAAAATTTACCACCAGCATGTAATACTGTAAAAATAACTTCTAACGCACATTTTCCTGATGCATGTAAACCAACAGGCATGCCACGACCTTCATCTTCGATACAACATGATCCATCTTTATTTAAAGTTATTTTTATGCGATTTCCATATCCATTAATCGCTTCATCAATCGCATTATCCAAGATTTCCCATATTAAATGGTGAAGACCTCTTGAATCTGTAGATCCAATATACATTCCAGGACGTTTCCTAACTGCATCTAAACCTTCAAGAATCTGTATTGAATCTTCATTATACGTTTGTTTTTTTATCAAAACAATCACTCCTAAACTAGAAATATTATACTTTATCTTACATTAAATTTAAAGGACAGTATGTATAAAATATGTTATTATGTTTACTAGAGGTGAGCTTATGCAGATTATTAAATTATTTTTAGCAGTTGTTGTTGGATATGTAATTGGATCGATTCCTTGGGCATTGATTATTGGAAAAGTATTTTATAAAACTGATATACGTCAACATGGTTCAGGGAACCTTGGCGGAACCAATGCTGGACGTGTTTTAGGAAAAAAGGCTGGGATTGCTGTAATACTATTAGACGTTTTAAAAGCCTTTTTAGTTGTATTTTTCTTCAGTAAGGTAAGTGTAGATGCTGCGGTGTTATGTGGTTTATCTGTTTGTGTAGGACATTGTTTTCCAATCTTCGCAGATTTTAAAGGAGGAAAAGCAGTTGCGACTACCTTTGGTTATTTATTGGCCATTTCACTTTTTATCACTCATGAATTTGCATTTATGTTTCTTGTACCTATTTCTATTTTCTTAGCTACACTAGCCATTACAAAGTACGTATCTTTTGCAAGTATAATTGGTATTTCTTCTTCGATTTTTACATCGTTCTATATCCAAAAAAATATTCTTATTTCTTATTCCCTTCTAATTATTGCAATCTTTGTTATTTATCGACATAAAGACAATGTAGTGCGTATTTTAAAAGGCAATGAAAAGAAAATTACTTGGTTGAAATAATGATTGAAGAACGTCAATTAACCGATCAATATGGACAAAACCAACGCAGAATTTGGATATATTTACCCCAAAGCTATAAACAATCAAAAAAGAAATATCCTGTATTATATATGCTAGATGGTCACAATCTGTTTTATGATCATGTTGCAACTTATGGAACATCATGGGGTCTAAAAGAATTTTTAGATATACATAAACATGAAGTGATTGTTGTTGGTATGGATTGTAATCATAAAGATAATCAACGTTTAAATGAATATAGTCCTTTTGATTTTAAAACAAAACAATTTGGAAAAGTAAGTGCAAATGCGAAACAAACATTAAACTGGATTATCAACATAGTAAAACCGTATATTGATTCACAATATAGAACACTAGCAAATCGTCAAAATACTAGCATTGCAGGTAGTAGTATGGGTGGTTTAATGGCTTATTATTCAACCATAACAAGATCGGATGTGTTTGCTTGTGGTATTTGTATGTCTTCTTCTTTTGAGTTTAATCCTAAAGAATGTATAGAGCTTATTGAAGAAAATCACATACAACCAAACACACGTATTTTATTGCACATTGGATCAGATGAATTTGCTCGCAAACATGAGCTGGCTCGTTATATGAATACCATGCTTACAATAACAAATCAACTTGTAAGAAAAAAGGTGGATGTGTATTCCTATCTTGTAGAACATGGAAAACATAACGAATCTGCTTGGAACAAGGAATTATCAACCATGATTCAATTTCTTATAAAATATTAAACGTTGTATTTAAATACAACGTTTTTTCATTCATTCTCTTTCTTGAATTGTAACCTTAATAATATCCCCTGGCTGCTTATTGATTATTTTTCGAATTTCTTTACGTATACCTATAATATGATTTTCTGTTTTCATTTTTACCAATATACCTTCATAATAATACCCATCAAAAGTAGCTGATACTTTTACTCTACTTTTTTGAAATTCTTCTTTAACATTAAAAGGAAATTCAATATACGCTCCATCTATGTCTTCTATTTTCATAATCTTGGCTTCAAATTCATATTTCTTTTTATTCATGTCTTTACCTATTAAAAAGTTATGATTAAAATCATAACTTTAGATCATTTTATTTCCTTTTAAATATGCAGCTTTCTCACTAATCTCATTAAAGTAGTCCTCATAAGAATCTAATTTATTCTTAACATCTTCAAATGATTTAGAGATTTCTTCATACTCTGTTTGTTTACTTTCAAATAAAATCATTAATTCATCATATTGTTTCTTTTGACTCTTGTATTTTGAAGATAATTCTTGTGTAAATTTACTTAAAGAAACAACTTCATTGAGTAATAATTGGTTATCATCACGATACCCTTTATATTCTCCTAACTGTTCTTCCAATGTTTTAATCTTCTTCAATAACTCTTCTTCATTTGCTAATAATTGTGTTTTACCAACAACCATCTTTTGTAACTCACGAACCTTTTCACGCAATTCAGAAACTTCAAGTGTAAGCTGAGCATTTTCTAACTTCATAGATGTTGTTTCCACCGTTTCAACCGGAGTACGTGCCATTTCTTCCGCTTTAGCTAATCCTTTTTCAAGTTGTGAAATACGAGCTAATAAATCTGCATTCTCTTTTACTAACAAGCCAACATGTTCCTTATGAGCTGCATTTTCTTTCGCTAATTGACCAACTTGTTCTTTATGAGCTGCATTTTCTTTTACTAATAAACCAACTTCTTCTTTGTGAGCAGCATCTGTTTTTGTAGTTTCCATTACAGCACTATCATTTAAAGAAACAATCGATTGATTTAATGTATCAATTTTTTGATTTGCTTGTTCCAACTGACTTTCTAAGTTTTCACAATATAAATTTAGCTCATTTGCATTTTGTTGCGATAAATTCAATTCATTACTTAACTCATCAATTCTATTTTGAAAATCAACAAGTACATTCGCATCATTTGTTTCAAGCTCTTTTGTTAATGATTCAATCTTACTTTCTAACAAACGCACCTTAGCCTCTCCATGATGTTCAAGTTCTACTTTCATTTGAGCAATTTGACTCTCTAATTCACGAACTTTTTCTTCATTAGTAACTATTGGAGTTTGTGATTCTTCTAACTGCTTCATAAGTAAGGTTTTCTCTTGTGCAAGACGTTCTTTTTCATCCATAATTTCTTTTACATGGTCTTTATAATTATCTTGCAAAAGCTCCATTTCAGCTTGAAGATGAGAAATGTACTCTTTAACACTTGCACGTGAATATCCCCTACTAAACCAAACAGTTTTTAATTTCTTATCTAAGTTTTCATCTACACTTCTACTACGAATTTCAGTGAAGATGCCCCCACCATTTTCATTTGTCCATCCATCCATATTACTCATACAAACCTCCTTAAAAACGAATTACAATCTTTTCTTTTTTTAACCTATTTCCTAAACCTTTGTTTAATTCAAGTACGTGTTTTGCACCTTTAACACTACTTCCGATTTTCCAAGGTGCAACTGTTTCTACGTAAATTACCTCGTAGTCTTTATTTAAGTATATCACATCTATTGAAAAATGCATAAAACATGTATGTATTTTATTAACATTTTTAAAAAGTATACCTTCTTCTGTATTTAAAGTTTTTTTAAACATCAAGCCCTTTAGTTTTGAAAAGAAACTATCCGCTAAATATATAGGCCCATGAAATATAAGTCTATCTTCTTGAAAAAGATTGATTTTATTCATTAGAAATACCCCTTAAATTGTTCAGAAACCAATATTACAGCTGGCCCTAATAAAACAATGAAAATAACCGGAAAGATAAAAGCAACCATTGGTAACATCATTTTAATAGGAATTTTATGTGCTTTTTCCTCTATTCTTTGTCTATAATTTCTACGAACACTATCTGATTGTGCAGTTAAAATATTCTTTAAAGAAATACCCATTTCATCTGCTTGAATTACGGCAGCTGTAAAACTCTTTAATTGATCAATCCCACAACGTTTTTGTAATTTAATTAATGCATCTTTTCTTGTAGATCCTAAAGAAATATCTCTTAATAGAATTTTAAATTCATTTGACAATTCACATGGATACTCTTTTACAACATATTGAACACTTTGGTCAAAACCTAATCCAGCTTCTACACAAACAGTAAGCAAATCAATGAAATTAGGAAATTGACGTTGCATAGCTTCTTGACGTTTACGAATACGTGAAGTAATTGATAATTGAACTAACAAGTAAACTACAATAAAACCGAATAAACCATATTGTAAAATTGCAAGAACATTCAATCCTTTTGTTAAAATTGCAAACAGTATACCAAGCACTAATCCTGCAAGCAGCAACATAATTCTTAAGCTTGCATATTCTGCTGGCGTCATCTTTATACCAGCTTTCAATAGATTATCAGCTATTTTCCCTTGTTCTTTATTACTTACTGGTAACACCTTAGTAAGCCATGTAATTAAACTATCCGTAATCGGCTTAATAATACGCTCACTAAATGACAAATTTTCATCATCAATATCATCGCCAAACGAAATGGAACGAGCTTTTGAAAGCCTTGTGTGTATTAGCTCTTTTCTTAAAGAGCTTGCACCAAAAAGCATGATAACTAAACAATAAACAAATACGCCTACAAAAAATAATCCAATATACATCATAGTTAATTACCTCACTGTTTAATATTAACCATTTTACGAATTACAATAAATCCAATGACTTCTAAAACAACTGCTATCATAAGCAAAATATTACCAATTCTTGTTGTAAATAAGGTTGCCATATAATCTGCACGAATCAACGAAACTAAAAAGACAAGTCCAATCGGCAAAAGGCCTATAATAACACCTGAAGCTCTACCTTGTGATGTCATAACACGAATGGAGTTTTTTAATTTAATACGTTCTGTAATAGTCTCATTCACTCGATCAATAATATCCGCTAAGTTACCACCTGTTCTTTGTTGAATAATAACTGCTGAATTAATCATTGCTAGTTCACGACTATTCATTCTTTCAGCACAAGCACCTAATGAATCTTCCAACTTTGCTCCATAGTTAATTTCACGCACAACACGTCTAAATTCTTCTGCAATAGGATTTGGTAAATCCTCAGTAACACGAGCTAACGAATGACGAAATGTAAATCCTGTACGTAAAGAGTTACCAATGATTAATAAAGCGTCATTTAACTGATCTGCAAATTTTTTCATTCTCTTTTTACGTGCCATATTAATGATAAGAGGTGGAATAATTATCCCAATAACTAATGCAGCCAACGTAAAGAAAAGATTTCCATATATAATAAATGCCAACAACGGTAATAACATCATCACAACAAACCAAAAAACAATAAATTCTTCTGGTTTTAAACGTATCCCTGAAGCAATCAATAAACGTTTTAATTCAGCAGAAACACGAATAAAGGAAAATATAGATTCTTCTTCCAAACGTGCTCTATTTTTTTCATTGTTTATATCACTTACATCTCGCATACGCATTAAACGCTTGACACGAACTTTTGTATTCATACTTCCTGATTTAAATTCAGCTAGAAAGGTATAAATAACATAGTATACAAGAATGCCAATTCCAGCAACAATTAAATATTCCATATGACTACCTCCTTATACTCAATTATGCATTAAACCAGTTATCGTTTACCAAAACACCTTCATCTTGAAGACGTTCTAATACCTTTGGTCTAATACCTGTAGGCACAAATTTACCTCTAATTCTACCATTTGCATCAAAACCTTCATGCTTAAAAGCGAAGATTTCTTGCATGATAATAGTATCTCCTTCCATACCAACGATTTCAGAAATACTTACAATTTTACGAGAACCATCTCTTAATCTTGATTGATGAACGATGATGTTAAATGCCGAAGCAATTTGTTCACGAATCGCTCTTGATGGTAAACCCATCCCCGCCATTAACACCATGGTTTCCAAACGAGCTAATAAATCTCTTGATGTATTTGCATGGGCCGTTGTCAATGAGCCATCATGCCCAGTATTCATCGCTTGAAGCATATCCAATGCCTCACCAGAACGTACTTCCCCAACAACGATACGATCAGGACGCATACGTAATGAGTTCTTTACTAAATCACGAATTGTAATTTCACCACGACCTTCTGTATTTGCAGGTCTACTTTCTAAAGTAACTGTATGTGGCTGTTTTAATTGCAATTCAGCAGCATCTTCAATAGTAATAATACGATCACTATCCGGTATAAAACCTGATAATGTATTTAATAAGGTTGTTTTTCCTGAACCTGTACCACCAAATACAATCATATTTGCTTTCCCCTTAACACACGCCTCTAAAAAAGAAGACATCGCAAGAGAAAGTGAATTAAACTTAATTAAATCTCCAATTACCAATGGAGTTTTAGAGAATTTACGAATTGTAATAGTTGGTCCTGTTAAAGCAACCGGTGGAATAATCGCATTTACACGAGATCCATCTGGTAAACGAGCATCTACCATCGGATTACTTTCATCACATCTACGCCCTAATGGAGCAATAATACGGTCAATAATATTCAATACATGACTATTATCTCTAAATTGTACAGATGACAATTCAATTTTTCCTCGACGTTCTACATAAATACTTGATGGTCCATTTACCATAATTTCGGTTACATTATCATCTTTTAGTAGAACTTCAAGTGGACCAAATCCCACTGTTTCATCAAAAATTTCTGTAATTAGTCTATTTTTTATTGGTCGTGGTATATCTGCACCCAAATCATCAACAGTCATTTTAATGATTTGCAAGACTTCATCTTTGTTATCTTTGTCTTTAATACCTTCACCAAAATTCATTTGATCTAAAAGATGATTATGAACTTTACTTTTAAAACTAATATATTCATCAACATACTGTGTTTGTTGATTATTTATAACGTTTGTAGCAACCGTTTTTAGAGATCTCGCCTTTTCTAAACGTTCTTGTAAGGAAGTCATATTTATTTACCTCCAAATTTTGGAAATTTTAAACCAGATTTTGTTGCATCATCACTATCATGTTTTTTATGTTTCATATATAGTTTATTCGCAAGATTTGAAACTTCCTTAGCAATTCCACTTTTCTTAATATTATTAACAATTGGTATGCCTTGGTTTAAAGCACGAACAGCCTCTGCATATTCATGAGGAATACGCGCAATAACTGGCTGTCCCATAATCTTTTCAACATCCTTAATAGAAATATCTCCTTTAAAATCTTTACTTACAACAATATTAATTTTATCTTTTAAGTTTAAAGAATCTAATAACAATAAGCCTTTTTTCGCGTTATTTAATAAAGAAATATCTAAGCCTGTAATATAGAATACCTTACTCGCTTCTTCAATCAATAATAAATTCAATTCTGAAAATTCAGCCGAAGTATCAATAATAATATAATCATAATAAGTACGTAACGTATTAATTATTGGTTCAATCAATGAAGCAGTAATACCATCTGCATACTCCGGACTAGCTGGTGCCCCTAAAAGCTGAACCCCTGAAGAGTGCACTACAAAGTAATTACGAATACCATCGATTGTCGGTACTCTTTGCTCCTGTAAAAGTTCAGCAACTGTTTCTTTTACATCAAGTCCTAAAAACATGTGTGCATCTCCAAATTGCAAATCTAAGTCTAAAATCGCAACTTTTGCTTTTTTACGAGCTAAACTTACCGCTAAGTTAACTGCAAATGTTGTTTTTCCAATACCACCTTTTGTTCCAAAAACAGTGAAAATTTCTGATTTTCTTTGTATACCAGAATTTTCTAAAAGCATTGAAATCCTTGACAATTCATTAAAATATGTTTTTTTAATAGATTCACAAAGCTCTGCATTATTTTCAGGAATTGGAGCAATAAACCCCATAGCACCTGCATCAATAACTCTTTTTGCAATATCCAATGACGCATCATTAGATAACATAATATTCACAACATTCGGATATAACAAATAAATTTGTTGACATGCACGAAATGCCCAGTTTGATTCACTGCATAAAATAATCACCATATTTGGTTTAATCTTAGCTACTTCATCAGAAGCATTCGATAAGTTAATTGATTTATGTATAACCTGTAAATCATGATCCGTCAATTTCGATTCAACTTTTTCTAACTCTTTAAAAGAATCACCAAATAATGCTATTCTAATTGCCATACACTCAATCCTCCTTTGTTCTAGTTATATTTTTTCTTTGCAAGTTCAATAATTGGTTCAAGATCAATAATTTGTTCTAAAGTTACACCACTTGTATCAATCCAGTTATCATCTCCTTGTGGTCTTAATGTTAACCAGATTTGACCGCTTTTCGAAGCATGAAGTAATCGTTCAGAATCTTCAGCAGTTAATTGCAGCGTAATATTCGAGTAACCTTGATTTGCTGATCCTGTAATGATACTATCTAGAGCTAGGATTTTGACATTTTGCAATAATAGTTTTGTAAAAGGAACCATCACAACTGCATCTTGACCTGATTGTACAACATGATATTCTAAAGTCCCATGATACAGAATATCTACATGGTTGCCAATTGCAAGTAAACCGGAAACTCCTTCTTCAACATTAACATTAATTGACATCGCACGATATCCATCTGGTATCACATACGCTAAACCATAAGATATGTTTTCTTCTTCCTTGTTTACTAATTTATTATTTAATAAAACCTCACCGGCAAACAATTTAACACTCGTCATTTTGCCAACTGCATCGTCTAACTTCAATACGCTGTTTGCATGAACACTCGCTGTTGGAACTTTTTTAACACTCAACATTGACGAATCTAACACTGTATTTTCAGAGATATCAGAATTTACAACGATAACTTCAGTTTCTTCAACTACAATTACACTTTCAGAATTCTGTTTTACATTTATCAAATACCAAGATAAAAAAACAATTGCACAAACGGCAGAAACCAATGCGATAATTCTAATTTTTTTCATTTATTCTTCTCCCACTTTTCTAATGTATTGCTGGATATGTTTTTTCATAGTCCATCCAACTAAAATCTTCCCATGGATAATAAATATTTGATCGTTCACTATGTCCCGAACCATCTAGTTTAATACCTACTTCCATTTCTTTATAACCGAATAAAGATAAAAATTTTGGACGATATTTATCTTTTAAAATAATAGTAATTTTATATTCTCTTTTATTTTGTTTCGGCATTTTTTCTTTATATATAATTTTAATTTCACCTTTAAAATTATTCTTTCTAGCATATGAAGACAACATTTCTGCAAAGTATTCCCCAGGATTAGTACTACTCATAGTAGCATCACCAACTGTAATATTCTTAGTAAAACGAGTGTCTCTCATTACATTAGCAATTTCATACATTCTTCCACGATATGCAAACATGACACCAACATCAACAATCAACGCTAAAAAACCGATTAATATCACAAACAAGAATGCTGATAAAACTATAATATCTCCTTTTTCATTTTTTAAAATTTTTTTCATATTGCTCACTCCCATAAATTAGTTACTCTTAGATTGAAGTAAACGCAATCGATCCAGTCTCTTATTTAAAACAACTTCTTTCCCAAATATTAGTTCTCCAAATGGTGTTAACGGCTTAAATTTATATTTTATTTCTGCATCAATTTTAAGATATCTTCTTTTTTCTTTAATTGGAGTTCCATCTGGGTGTTTATTATGTGTTACATGCTCTGTAAATATTCTAAAAGTGTAAGTATTTACATAAAGATCTTTTTTGTTTATCGCAATTCCATAATCAACAATATGATCCTTTATCATATTAGAAGCATGATATTGATTAAAATCAATAGTTTTAACTGCATTTGGATCAGAGTCATATGGAAACAATCTCCAAGTAGATTGTTGATAACTGTAATCAAACATAATAATTCTAAATCCAGTATAACCTACATCTATAATCAAAAAGACAAGCGTAAAAAACAAGATTGCTGTTAGTGCAAATTCCACCAAACCTTGCCCACGTTCTACTTTGTAAATTTTTTTTAATCTCTCTTTATATTTCATACACTTACTTTCTTATTTTACTTCCTCCAACTCTTGTCGTGAATGAAGCTTTAAGCTCAACTTCATCTCCAATCAAAGCAACCGAAATCGGAGTAATCATTTTAACCTTATATCTTATTTCTACTCTAACATCATGGTATTTGAAAGAAGCAGGTAAAGGATTTGCGTGTATATTTTTCATGTAATAAAAATTCTCTTGTTGCACTCCGCCCACCACATCAGTCTCAAATTCCATATTAGCTAAATTTAATCGATCATTATAATTATCTAATAAAACACCATCCACAACATCATCATATTTTTTCTTATCTTCTTCTGCAATTCTTCGAACACATTCACTTGCCGCATTATTAATTACAACATAAGCATCAAAAATACGTCCCGCCTCAAGAATCAAACAAAACATCGAAATTAAAACTGGCAACAAGATTGCAAATTGCACCAAACTTTGCCCTGATTCATTTTTAATATGTTTTTTTGCAACCACTTTTAAAAACATGTTTCACCTCATAAAATTATATAAATATAAATGACAGAAAGCTAGGCTTCTGTCATTTATATACCAAACAGAATAAGATTTGTTATTTTATAACGAAACCTAAAATTAAATGTAAAATAAACTATTCAATTCTTTTTACATCTATAAAACAAGCTATTCAAAATCAAATATCATACGTCCATCATGACGGGAAAATACGAATTAATTTTGCATCCTTATTTCCGATATAGTATTACCTATCAATCAAATCCTATAGATTAAGCAGGTAATGTATCTTTAATCTTATTAAATAATCCTTGTAATTTTCCACCAACTAATGACATAGCTCCAATTACTACGATCGCAATTAAAGCTAAGATTAGACC
>RQZE01000012.1 GCA_003858585.1 Erysipelotrichaceae bacterium OH741_COT-311 | reverse complement strand
GGCTGGCTTATTCAAAGTTTAGCATAAGAAGGACTTTTTTGTTCATCGCTTAAGCTCATCTTTACCCACGCCACTATGGCGTGGTTTTTCTATATAATTAAAAGAAGCTTAACGCTTCTTTTAGTGTTTTACAATACCATAATATACTTTAGAGGTAATCACATAAACAATGGTATAAATAACCGCAAAGACAATGACGGTTGCCATCACACACAAGACAAATAATACTTTATCAGCCAAACCAAACAACATTAATAATTTAGAAGTCATTGGAAAAGCAAAGGTAACATGAACCATCGCAAGAAGTAACGGTAAGAAAAACATAATCAATACTTGTTTATTAATCGAATACTTAATCGTTTGATGATCCATACCAACTTGCTGCATGATTTTAAAACGCTTTTGATCTTCAAATCCTTCTTGAATTTGTTTATAGTAAATAATCAACACAGTAGCCATCATAAAGATGGTACCAAGTGAAATTCCTAAGAAGAACAATCCGCCATATAAACTATTAAATTCATCACGAGAATTTTCAATTCCATCGGCATACATATCCAACCCTTGATTCTTGAACATGGCATTTAACTTATTTACCACTGCTATCTTTTCTTCTTTACTTCCATCAATGTTAAATTGATAATGAAATTCTGCCTTCGTTGATACAGGAGAGTCCTCCACATTTTTGGGCTGCTTGACTAAACTTGCAAAACTATAAACATCCTTTACCACAACACCAACAGTTGACCCTAAAACAACTTCTAAATCTCCTTTTTTACCAAATGATTGAATTTCCTGTTTGATGTAAAATGGTTTCCCCATAATGATGAGTTCCGGTTGGGTAAATAAATGATCTTTATCAAAGATTAACAATTCATTATCTTCTAATTCATAATTTGTTTGATAAAGCGCATTGTAATAATCCAATGGTATTACTCCACCAAAGACATTATTTTCAAACCCGGTATATTCATCTATTAACTGATTTCCATCTTGTCTTAAATAGAAGCTTGTTTTAACAGCTTCATCAATATCAAGCGCCTTTGCCCCTGTCTCCTTTAATACCATCTGGATTTCTTCTTTTTTTTCAAACATCTCCTGTTCATTTTGTACCATAGAAACAATCACAACATCTAACGGATAACGATTCTTTAAAACCGAATCTACCCCTACATATAAACTAATCGTTGTTGACAATACTACTAAAACCATAGTTGATAAGATGCAAATATTAGATAATCCCACTGCATTTTGTTTCATACGATACATCAAAGAAGAAATAGATGTAAAGTTTTCAATACGATAATAAAAGTTTTTATTTTTCTTTAATAACTTTAAGATAAAAATTGACACCGCAATAAATAATGCATAGGTACCAAAGATAACCAATAAGACTGCTATAAAGAACGTTGAGAACGCTTGTAAAGGTGATTGAATCGTTAAAGCTAAATAGTATCCACTTCCTAAGGAAAGTAACCCAAAAACGAAATACACCCAACGAACCTTTGGTTCCTTTTCTCCAACATTTGAACCCTTTAATAAATCAATCGGTTTACTGCGATATACTTTAATAACCGTGTAGATGTAAGTCAATAAGAAAATCAAACTAAACAACAAAACGGTAAAGAAAATACCATGCGTGGAAATTTCAAAGCGAAATCCGGCAATATTTCCAATGATTTTCGCAAGTAAAAGTTTCATAAACTTACTTAGTAAAAAACCGGAAACCAAGCCACCAATCAAAGAAATAACTAAAGAGAAGATGGCTTCAAAAAACATAATGGCACTAATATGTTTCTTTTCTAACCCTAAAATATTATATAGACCAAATTCTTTAATACGACGCTTCACTAAAAAACTATTGGTATAGAAAATAAAGACCAAGGAAAAGATACTTACAATTACAATACCAAACGATAAAACCATACCAAGATGAGTCCCACCACGAATAGACTTTAAAGCAGGATCAAAGGTAATCGCACATAAATCATAAAACATTGCTATCATACCAATCGTGGCTAAAAGAAATGGCACGTATGTTTTCGTGTTGTTTTTAATGTTATCAATCGCTAATTTTGGAAAAAATGCTTTACTCATACACTTCACCTTTTAACATATTTGTAAGTGTTAAAGAAATCGTTTCAAACATCTCTTCATCACTATGATTTCCACGATACAACTGATGAAACACTTCACCATCTTTAATAAACAAAACACGAGAAGCGGTTGAAGCTGCCTTAACACTGTGTGTCACCATAAGAATGGTTTGCCCTTCTTGGTTAATCGTTTTAAACAGCTCTAACAATTGATCGGCACTACGAGAATCCAATGCCCCGGTTGGTTCATCTGCCAAAATCAGACGAGGATGACTAATCAAAGCACGAGCAATCGCTACTCTTTGTTTTTGTCCGCCACTCACTTCATATGGATATTTTTCTAATAAATCACGAATCTTTAACTTGTCAGCAATGCCTTTTAAACGCTCTTCCATTTCACGGTATTTCTTACCGCTTAACACCAAAGGCAAGAAAATATTGTCCTTTAAATTAAATGTGTCTAATAAATTAAAATCTTGAAAAACAAACCCTAGATTTTCTCGACGAAACGCTGAAATATCTTTCTCCTTAATTTTAACGATGTTGTTTCCCTGTAAATGCACCGATCCACTTGTAGGTTTATCTAAAGAAGCCAAAATATTTAAAAGAGTGGTTTTTCCGCTACCGCTTTCTCCCATAATCGCAACATACTCACCTTCTTCTACTGAAAATGTAACGTTGGATAAAGCTGTTACATTATTTAAACCAAAACGAGTTGTATATACTTTTTTAAGATTGTTTACTTCTAACATTGTCATATTATTTCCTTCTTTCTACACTTCTATCTTACAAATAAAAAATAATGCAAACCATAACTTTAGCTTACATTATCTTTTGAATCCTTACATTTATGTAACTTTAGAAACGAATCTTAAATGCACTACCTTCTTTTAACTTTGAAGTAACAATAATTTCATGATTGAGCTTGGATAAGATCTTTTTAACCAAATACAAACCAATCCCTGTCGATTTTTTATGATTACGTCCATTATAACCTGTATATCCTTTTTCAAAGATACGCTGTAAATCTTCTTCAATAATGCCAATTCCACTATCTTCAATCACTAAACCGTCTTCATAATAAATCTTAATATGACCTTTCTTGGTATATTTTAAGGCATTACTGATAAGCTGTTCTAAGACAAAAGATAACCACTTGGCATCACTAATTATTATTTGATGGGTTTCTTTAAACTCAAAAGCCAAACCACTTTGAATAAACGCATCCGCATACTTCTTTAAGACACCTTTTAATATCGTATCTAATTCATACTCTTTAATCAATAAATCACTATTCATAAAATCCACACGTAAATACTGTAATGCCATATCTACATATTGTTCTACTTTAAAGATTTGTTGATTCATTTGATTATCTTTACTAAGTAAACGCAACGCTTGTAATGGAATCTTGACTTGATGTACCCAAAGGGTATAGTAATCTAACACATCTTGATATTTTAAATCATACTCTGATTTCAAATCACAATTTCTATGATATAAATTTTCAATCACAGAATAATAATAGGTATCATATAACCCCTTTGTTTTAGGCAAACGATCTAAAGTATATACATCCTGCTGCATATAGTAAGAAAAAATCGCTACTTTCTTTTTAAATGCCAAAAAGGATAAGAAAAACTCCACCAACACAGATACACTGCACAAAACAACAACATAACCGGCACTCTTTAAAGAATCATTGTACAAATAACTTACCAAAAGAAACAACAACACAAACGAAAGATAATACACCAGAAAAGATAGACGTAATTTTACATACGTTTTTAATAACTTCATGCGATATAGTACCCAATTCCTTTTTTTGTCTTAATAAAATCCTTGAGCCCAATATCTTCTAACTTTTTCTTTAAACGTGTTACATTCACAGTTAACGTATTATCATCAATAAATTCATCGGTTTGCCAACATGCTTTCATAATACTATCTCTTGAAACAATCTCTTTGGTATGTTCCAGCAATAACATCATAATCTTATATTCATTTTTAGTCAGCTCTACTTTTTGTTGTTGATAGGACAAAGAAGCATCATTGACGTTTAAAACAACCCCTTCATATTCCAACAAAGATACTTCATTCTTCAAGCTATAACAACGACGTATCATCGCATTCACCTTAGCAATTAACACATTAAAATCAAAAGGCTTAGGTAAAAAATCATCCCCACCCATATTCATTGCCATTACAATATTCATATTATCACTCGCACTGGAAATAAAGATAATTGGGACATTGGATACCTTACGTATTTCATTGCACCAATGATAGCCATTAAAAAAGGGTAAATGAATATCCAACAACACAAGATCCGGATGAAAAGCCAAAAATTCTTTTGTAACTTCTGTAAAATCACAAATTCCGATTGCTTGATAATTCCAACTATTTAAATGCTCCTGAATTAACTTTGAAATTAAAGCATCATCTTCTACAACTAATATCTTATACATAACAATAAAAAAGTAGGATTACTCCTACTAATTCACTCCTTGTCGAACAGAAAGTAACTTCTCATTAATTTCTTTTTCAATACGACGTAATTCCACTTGGGCATTTGCACGTCTTGTACGTCCTTCACTTTGAATACGAGCAACTTCATCAAGAGTCTCAATTAATTTTTGGTTTGTATTTGTTAATGTTTCAATATCAACAATGCCACGTTCACTTTCTTTTGCCGTTTCAATTGTCGCAGTCTTTAACATTTCAGCATTCTTCTTCAATAAGCTATTTGTCATATTTGTAACTTCACGCTGTGCTTGCATCGCTTGTTTTGAATGCGTTAAACCTAATGCAATTAACATTTGAGACTTCCATAATGGAATCGTATTCACTAATGTTGATTGAATCTTCTCCGCAATTAATGTGTCATTATTTTGTACTAAACGAATTTGTGGAGCCATTTGAATTGAAATAACACGAGTTAATTCTAAATCATGCAACTTCTTTTCAAAACGATCAATTGCGTTTGCTAAATCATTGGCAGCTTGTGCATCTTCCGGCAAACCGCTAGCTTGAGCTTTTTCACGTAATTTCGGTAAATCATTCGCTTTAATTTCTTCCAAACGCTTATTCCCAGCCAAAATATACATCGTTAACTCTTTAAAATTGACTAAGTTTTTATCATATAAACCATCCAATAACGCAATATCTTTTAGTAGTACAATTTGATGGTCCTCTAAAATCTTACTAATCTTATTAACATTTACTTCTGCTTTATCATATTTTGTTTTTAAATTGCTTAACTTAATCCCTTGTTTTTTAAAGAAACCAAAAATTCCTTTTTCTTCTTCATCTACTTTAAAACCCTTTAACTCACCAATTAAGTTGGTCATCATATCTCCAACTTCATCTAAGTCTTTTGTACGAACTTTACCTAATGCTGTTTCTGAGAATTTTGCAATCTTAGCCTGTGCACTTGCACCATATTGTAAAATGGTATCACTTGATGTAATATCAATTTTTTCGGCAAAATCCGCTACCATTTTACGTTCTTCATCTGTTAATGCAGAATCATCAAACTTAACCATATTTTCTTCTGTTAATGGAACAGGCTTTACTTCTTCTAGCTTCACTTCTTGTTCTTGCACTTCTTCTGCTTCATTATTATTTTCTAACGTTAAAACAATTTTATTCTCGTTTTCCATTACAATCACCTCTAGTATATTCTATCATTATTAATCTAAGAGATAAACAGTATTTATCCAAATTCTATTTATAAAAAATTAATCATCCAATTTCCATAAAGTTTAGTATAATGAATAGGTATGTTTAAGGAGGATTCTATGTTAAGTCCACAAGAAATCATGAATAAAACCATTGAAATCGGACATCAAAAAGTATTAAAACCATTCCATAGCAAATTAATTCTAGGCTTTATAGGAGGAGCAATGATTTCCCTTGGCTATCTTGCTTATATACGAGTGATTGCTTCGATCGCACATGAGTGGGGATCATTTGCCAGTTTTATTGGCGCATGTGTATTTCCCGTTGGTTTAATTGTCATCTTACTAGCTGGAGGAGAACTTGCCACAGGGAATATGATGGCAGTAGCAAGTGCCGTTTTTGGCAAAAAAATCAGCATGATGGATTATGTTAAAAACCTTGCGGTTATTACCTTTGCAAACTTCTTAGGAGCCCTGTTTGTCGCTTACTTTTTCGGACACCTTGTCGGTTTAACTGCAAGTGGTAGTTACCTGGAAGAAACGATACTTGTAGCAACCGCTAAAACAAACGCAACCTTTTTACAAGCTTTTCTATCAGGTATTGGCTGTAACTGGTTTGTAGGCATTGCATTATGGCTCTGTTATGGTGCCAAAGATGGAGCTGGTAAAATCTTAGCCATTTGGTTTCCGGTAATGACTTTTGTAGCCATCGGCTTTCAACACAGTGTTGCAAATATCTTTGTGATTACTGCAGCTATTTTTGAACAAGGATCTACATGGCTTGCCTTTATCCAAAACTTCATTCCCGTCTTTTTAGGTAATGTGGTAGGTGGCGCTATCTTTGTAGCTGGATTTTATTTCTATAGTTATCATCATAAATAAAAGTGAGGATTTCCCTCACTTTTTAAATATATGATTTTTAAAATTACTTCCTATCACACAAAAGACTCTTTATTGAGTCTTTTATGCTTGATTTAACATCTTTCGATATAATGCAGAAGTCTCTTTTAACTCTTCATTTGTACCAATCGCTTCTACTTTACCATCCTTTAATACCACAATCTTATGAGCACCTTGAATGGTTCTCATACGATGAGCAATGACAATAACCGTTTTATCTTTAATTAACTCCGACAAAGCTTCTTGAATTAAACTTTCATTTTCCACATCCAAAGAAGCAGTTGCTTCATCTAAAAGAATAATCGGTGCATCTTTTAAGATGGCTCTAGCAATGGAAATACGTTGGCGTTGTCCACCCGATAAACGTTGACCATTTTCACCAATCATCGTATCAATACCCATTGGTAACTTATCAAAAAACTCATCACAACGAGCAATACGAGCTGCTTGTAAGACCTCCTTGTCACTTGCTCCCTTTTTACCAACACGAATATTCTCTTTAATGCTTGAATTAAACAAGATGACATCTTGAAACACAATCGAAAATGACTTTAATAGTGTTTCCGGATCAATAGTACTAATATCCTGATTCCCTATCAAAATCTGTCCTTGTTGCACATCCCAAAAACGAGCAGCAAGTTTTGTTAATGTTGTTTTACCACTACCGGAAGGACCAATTAAGGCGGTAATTTCACCCTGCTTAGCTGTAAAACTAACTCCATTAATCACAGAATACTCTTGGTAGCCAAAAACAACATCTTTGAACTCAATGTCATAATTATCAATCGCAACCTCTGTTTTTCCTTCTTGAATTGGCATTGTTTTTATCTCTTTAATACGCTTAACAACCTCTTCCATCATCATAATCATCGTCAACATACCCAATAACCCTTCAATTGGCGCATACACACTTGCCGTAATCATTAAATATGCAATATACATAATGACATCTATTTCCCCTTGCAGTAATAAATGCGCCCCATAGATAGCAGTTAATACAATGCCAAACTTCAAGATAATAGTTGAAATACCAATCCCTAACGAAGTTGAAAACTCTGTTTTAATTTTAATCTTAGATAAATGATTCACTTTATCATTAAATTCACTCACAAACACATCTTCTAAATTATAAGACTTAATCTCTTGAATCTGATCAATCTTTTCTTGTACATCATCATACACCTCACGAACAGATCCCATTGCTTCTTTAAAAATCTTTTTTTGTTTCTTTCTTGAAGTAACATACAATAAAAACGCAACCGGAATGACACCTAAAATTGCAATTGCCATCTTCCAATTATGCACAAACAACATTATCGCAATCATACTCGTAGAGATCGTAGTAGCATAAAGTTGTGGTATGGAATGTGAAAAAATCGTTTCATATAACTCAATATCCGACATAATGGTTGCGGATAAATCCGATAAATCACGCTTTGCAAAATAAGACAAAGGTAACTTCTTTAATCGATTCGCAACATCTACCCTTGTACGCGCACTTTCATTATAGACATTTTCATATAAATTAACATAATCCCATCTAGCTACAAGAAACATCACCACAAACATCACAACAATCATGACAAAATAATACATCATCGGAAGATTTGGATACTTCGATAAACCAAAGGCTTGCCCTAACGATTGTGAGATAAATAAAAATCCAATTACAGCAGGAAAAATCTTAGTTAAGTTTACAATGGTATGCGAAAAAATAGACTTCGTTAAATGCTTAGCACCTATTTCCGACATGCCATATTTCTCTTTAAAATACTTATGCATATTGACCTCCCACACTCCATGTAGCCGCCTTTTGATATTCCTTCCAAAGCTCTTTATATACACCATTGAATGCCAACAACTCTTCATGACTTCCACACTCTACAATACGACCTGCATCCACCACCAAAATCTTATCTGCTTCTACAATCGTAGATAAACGATGGGCAATCATTAACGTTGTTTTATCTTTCGCTAATTTTTTAAATGAAGCTTGAATTACTTTTTCATTTTCCGGATCTGCAAATGCGGTTGCTTCATCTAAAATAATAATATCCGCATTCTTCAACAATGCACGTGCAATGGATAAACGCTGCACTTCTCCACCTGAAAAATACGTTCCCTTACTACCATATACGGTATCTAATCCATCTTTTAAACGTTCCACAATCTCCATAGATCCGGAATCAATTAAAGCCTGCGTGATCTCCTGTTCACTGGCATGCGGATTTCCTAATAATAAATTCTCTTTTAAACTCATTTTAAATAAACGTGAATTTTGAAACACAAAAGCAATCTTCTTCATTAAAGCTTCCTTAGAAAACGCTTTAATATTTACATCACCAATACACACTTCACCCTCATCGACATCATAGAAACGACAAGCCAAACGAGCAATCGTTGTTTTCCCTCCACCTGATGGTCCTACAATCGCCACTGTTTCTCCTTTTTGAATCGTAAAAGAAACATCTTCTAGAACCTTTTCTTGATTATAAGAAAATGAAACCTGTTTAAAAGTAACACTAGCATCTGCTTCAACTTGATTTCCATACATTAAGATTGGATAACTTAATTCTTCATCAATCTTATTTAAAGCCAATTCTGCAAAATACATATATTGACGAATCTGTGCACTACGCATGATAAAAATGGTAAAGGTTGGCACAATTAAAATATAAATAATCGAGTTTGCGATTACCTGCTGAATATTACCACCCTTACTAATCATAAGCATCGCTACCGGAACAATGAAAAACGAAGAAGAAGGGGCAAGTGCCTCAAATAAAGACATCTTATTTTTCCATTGTAAAGTTAACTTTAAGACCATGGCTTGTACTTTTTGAATTAAACCATGAAACTGTTCAAACGACTCTAAACTTTGGGCAAATGTTTTTACAACAGGAATTCCTCTGACATACTCTACGGATTGTGAGGAAAGCTGTGCCATCGAATCAAAATATTGATTACGCAAAGCAATCCCTTTTTTACCCATCATGGTTGCCATAAAAACCATTCCTAACATAACCGGTATTAAACCAACAATCCCAATACGCCAATCAAACATAACAAAAAATACCATTAATACCAACGGTGAAATCATCGTAGAGGCAAAATCCGGTAATTGATGAGCCAAAAAGGTATGGGTTTGACCTGCTCCATCAATAATGATTTTACGCAACTTTCCACTTTCACGATTTGAGAAAAAACCAAGTGGCATCTCCATCATTTTCTTCATACTTAGCTTCACGATGTTATGCTCTACCTCAAAGGCAAATATATGAGATACAATCAAAGCCCCCATATATATCACAAAACCACCAATTGCAAACCCAAATGCGAACATCGCATTTTGATAAATAAAGGACGTATCCGTTACTCCATGTAAAATAATTTCTTTGACAATTCGATGAATAAACACCATAGGCATCAACATACAAATACCTGATAATGCAGATAAAACCATTGCCACTTGAAGCATATAAGCTTTCTTTCCACTATATGGAAGCAAACGCTTTAACACAGAATCTTGTTTCTTTTGTTGCATACTTTAACTCCTTTCCTATCATAAGTTAGTGTTATCTAACTTAATTTTTAAAAAATATACCGAATCATCGGTGTACTATTTTTATTATATGCCTATCTGTTTTTCCTCGCAAGATGCAAAGGATAATATATCTTAAAAACACTATATTTTGTACTTGATTGAATGTAATGACAATAAAAAAACAACAAACTTTTTGGTTTGCTGTTTCAAATTGTTATACTCAATTAAACATACTGGAATTTGCCGGAAACTAAAGCTTACAAATCATGACATAGTCATCTTCATTTTCACGAACAACTTCAAAACCTACTTTTTTATACATACTCACTGCATAGTTTGTCTTTTGAACCGATAATGAAACTTGCTTATATTTTCTCTCTTTCAAGGTCAAAAGAATTTGCTTCATAAGTTCTGTTCCAATTCCCAAATTTCTATATTCCTTGAAAAGTGAAATAGAAAGAGAAGGTGTTGTGTCATCAACATGACCATAATCATTGATGATACGCGTCCATACAGCTCCTACTACCTTCCCATCAAAATCCGCAACATAACATACATCATCTTTCTTCCCAAAATCTGCAACATATATTTGTAAATCGGGATGTTCTATAATATCTTTGGACGGAGCTTGTACTCCTTCAGGAATAAAAATAGCCTCATATAGAAAAGTATCCAATAAATTGATTTCATTCTGCTTTAATTCTCTAATTACATAATCCATAATTGCCTCCAATCTATATTCTGTAAATTTATTATTTTATAAATCGGTAGAGATTCCACACATACTATGCCTCCATATTTTTTTGAGTTAATTCTACTCCTTCTAATTCTCCGTTAGATTAATCATCTCGTCAAATTCTAATTTGTTAATCTAATTTATCAACAACTACATTCCCGTATTCATCTAGTAACGGTGTAATTCCACAAGGTGCTGCTCCTGTCATCACTACTAAATAATTCACACCTGTTACTGTATCTACAACAATTTGAATTTCTCCAAATCCAAGCCCTTCCACTGATTTTTTCTTAAATCTTTTCTCTTTCTTGCCAAACATTATTCATTTCCTCCTATTTATTCCATTCTATATTTGTGAAATTATATCATATTTCAATTTAATTTTATAAGTTTAAATTTTACTTCTTTACTGGTATTCTTCTCTGTTTGCTTGTTGTAACTATTATTCAATTTTTGAACGTTTTCTAAAAATATCTCTTTTAAATAGCATGAATAACTTGCACAAAAAAAGATAAGCGCACTAACTTATCTTTTATACGATTTCTTTTACAACTACAACTCCGTTATTAATCATACTATGCACAAACACCACATTGTATAAATCACTATCATGCCCAACAGCATCAAAGGTATCCACAACATTTAAAGGTACAATGACTCTTGCTTGTCGTTTGATTTGATTTAAATATGTTACCAATGTTAAGGCAAACTGGTAGATACAAATATCCGTACAATCTCCCGTTACAATAAACGTATCTACTTCGGAATTGACCAACTCTAATGGATTCTTGGCATGAAATCCATTGGTTGACTCTTTTCCAATCACTTGATGTAAATATGGCTTAATTTCATCAACCACTTTTGACTCTTCCTCTTCCTTTAAACAATGCACCGGATAAGATTTAAATTCTAAGGCATCCTTACTATGACTATCTGTATACGCAAACATCTTAATGCCTACTTGTTGAGCCTTTTTAAATAATGTTACCGTATCTTCAATTAAATCATAAATACGCGGACTACACATTGCCCCCTCTTTTGCAAAACCATTATTTAAATCCACCGAAAAAATAACGGTCTTATTCGCATTCAACGAACTTAACTGTAATACTTCCAAGTTATCTAAAGCATCATACATACTTGATAAAGAAGTCAATGCCTTTGTTTCAAACTCTTGTTTACTTACTAATTTCATACTACTCTCCAAATAATACTGTACTTAAATAGCGCTCAGCTGTATCAGGTAATAATACCACAATATCTTTGTCTTTGAATTCTTCTTGTAGTGCCAACTGAATTCCAGCTTCTAAAGCCGCTCCAGATGAGATCCCAGCCATAATGCCCTCTGCTTGCATTAACTGCTTACTACGAGAAATCGCCTGTTCACTACTTACTTGTATAATATCATCAATAAGCTCCTTTTTCAAAACTTCCGGCACAAATCCTGCACCAATTCCTTGAATTTTATGCGGACCAGGTTGCTTTCCACTTAAAACCGCTGACTCTACAGGCTCTACTGCATAAATCTTTACGTCACTCTTTTTTGACTTTAAATAACTTCCTACTCCAGTAATGGTTCCACCGGTTCCAACTCCTGCCACAAAAACATCTACACTAGGTAAATCATTTAAAATTTCAATCCCGGTATGCAATAAATGTGCCTTTGGATTTGAAGGATTTTCAAACTGTAACATCATCTTCGCGTTCTGATCTTCTTTTAAAATCTCTTGCGCCTTAGCAATTGCACCCTTCATACCTAAACTACCATCGGTTAGCACTAATGCTGCCCCATAGCCCTTGATTAACTTTTGACGCTCAATAGACATCGTCGATGGCATAACAATTGTTAACTTCAATCCAAATGCCGATGCAACCATCGCCAAACCAACACCTGTATTTCCACTTGTTGCCTCTACTAAATGCGTTGTTTCATTGATTTCTTTCTTATCTAAGGCATCTTTAATCATTTGATACGCAATGCGATCTTTTACAGACCCCCCCGGATTAAACGCCTCTACTTTTACATATACATTGCCTTTTAACTGTAATTGTTCTTTCAAACGATTCAGTTTAATTAAGGGTGTTAACCCTATAGTCTCTACAACATTTTGATATAACATTCTTCTTCCTCCTTAATGATATTCTTGATGTATATTCTCTTCTTTACAACGATAAGGATACAAGCCCTTTACCACTTGAAAACTCCCTGAAACATGATACTGAATGCCATCCTCCTTTTCCGCAAGCTTTACAATTCTACACACCTTACGATAAAACTGAAGAATACTTAACTCTTTATATGGAATTAAACACTCAAAATCAAACTCATTGGGATAAAGGATCTTAGACACTTGATCCAATAACGCATCAATCCCTTCTTGATGAATGGCAGAGATACATAAACCATCAAACAAAGATGCATCTTTTACTAAATCCATTTTGTTATAAACATGAATTATTGGAATATGATCTGCCTGAATTTGTCTTAATGTCTCCATGGTTACCTCTCTTTGTAATTCCAACTGACTATTACTAGCATCCATAACATGAATCAATACATCGGCATCACACGCCGCCTTTAACGTCGATTGAAACGCTTCAATCAGTAAATGTGGTAAATTTGAAACAAAACCAACCGTATCAAACAACAACGCCTCTTGATGATGCCCTAATTGAATGTTACGCACTGTAGTATCCAATGTGGCAAACAACATATCCTTTTGAAACACCATCTTTTCCTTTGAACGTTGATTTTTCTTTAAAATCGCATTCATCAAACTCGACTTTCCGGCATTGGTATAACCCACTAATGCAATCTTCTTCAATGGATTATGCTTACGAGATTGATCCTGCAATGCTTGATGTTTCTTTAAGACTTGAATCTGTTTCTTTAAATCGGTAAGTTGAAAACGAATATTACGCTTTACTAACTCCAAACGACTTTCTCCGGCACCTCTATTATTGGCACTACCACCACGTTGATTTCCAACACCATACTCCTGTTTTAAAATTCTTGGTAAACTATATTTAATACGTGCCATCTCTGTTTGAAGCTTCGCTATCTTTGTCTTAGAACGTGAAGAAAAAATATCTAAAATTAAATTGGTACGATCAATAACCGGACACTGGCATTCTTGTTGAATGCGCTCTAATTGCACAATCGATAACTCATTATAGAAAATAATACAATCCACGTCTAATTCTCTTGCCCTATCTGCAAGTTCCATTAACTTTCCATAACGAAAAACACTCTTTGGATCCAGGCTACGTCCTTTTTGTATCATCACATCTATTACATCTATGTGATTTGCCTTTGCCAACTGAATGCACTCTTCGATATATTGTTGAAATTCCGCATCATGTTTTGATAGGTTAAATCCCGCTAAAATTGCTTTTCTCATTTCATCATTCCCTTCTATAAGAAAGTAATGACTTAAAACTTCTAAGACACTCCTTCTTATTTATTATTTACGTCCTAGACAACAACAGCTCATGATCTAACCTCCATTCAATAGAATAATTATATTTTTATTTTATAGGTAATGCAAATACTTTGACTAAACCAATAAGCCTTTTCTTTAAAATATAAAAGAAATATAGTAAAATGTAAGTACTGGAAGTCTTATCTACCGCAAATTTTAATAGATAGTGTATAATGATAGAATAAATTTGAGGTAAGCTTATGTTTAAAGATTTAAAAGCACAAATTCAACACATTAAAGAAAGTGATCCTGCTGCAAACAGTATCTTTGAAATTCTTTTCTTATATCCATCCATACATGCCATAGGCTTTTATCGCCTTGCCCATGTTTTATACAAGATTAAGCTAAAATTTCTGGCACGCATGATTTCTCAATTGGCTCGTTTTCTAACAGGTATTGAAATTCATCCGGGAGCTCAAATTGGTATTGGATTATTTATTGACCATGGTATGGGCGTTGTCATTGGAGAAACAGCAATTATTAAAGACTATGTCAAACTTTATCACAATGTAACCTTAGGTGGCGTAAAAGCAACCCTTGGTAAACGTCATCCAACCATTGAAGATCACGTTGTCATTGGTACAGGTGCTAAAGTACTGGGCAATATTACCGTTGGAAAACACGCTCGCATTGGAGCAAATGCCGTAGTCTTAAAAGATGTTCCGGAACACTGCACAGCCGTCGGTATTCCGGCACGCTTAGTCTGTGAAACAAATCAAGATTGGATTGCAAAATAAAATGGGGTGATAACATGAACGTAAATTACAACGAAGAACTCATTATGCGTATGATACAACGTGAAGTCATATATGGTCTTTTAAAAAGACAAGAAGACTTCCACCCAAATGCCTTAATGCAAGGTACAATTACACGCTATAATTGTACATCGTTTTTACGTTATCTTTTCCTTTTACACAATCCGCATGGTTTATTATTAGTCATTATGAATTATACTGACCCTAAAAAACCGTCATCTTTTACTTTCTTAAAATACGATGACATTCAAGGTATTAAAATTACCAAACAAATCTTTGTAACCTTAATTACCATTCAATGTTTTAACGGTAATCGCTTTTTCCTACGCATCAACAATCGAAACAACCGTAATTTCTTAGATCAACAATCACGCCTTGAAACACTCATCGATACCTTAAAACAAAAAGGCTTGACCAACATGAAAAACCGACACTATCAAAAACTATATCGTCGCTACTTAATTGTAAGTACCATTACTTATATGTTAATCTTTGCGATTGCTTTAGGAATTATTGTTTTTGTTTTTCCTTATGTTTCAACCTTTATGTTTTATCTTATTTCTTTCTTATCCATTATTTTCTTGATGCTAGTGGCAAATGTATTAATTGATCGCTTCTCAAGAGAACGTAAAGTATAAAAAACGATTACCTAGGTAATCGTTTTTACTTATAGAACTTCTTTTTTAAATGTGTTATCAATGCCGGCACTTGAAATACGATCTTTCGCTACTTCAATAATACCTTCGTGAATTAATGTTTTTCTAATTGTTTCGCAAGCTAACTCTTCATCTTCCCCTACACATTCTACTTCAATTTCAACATGTGTTGGAATCCCTAAAGAAATTAAATTCATAATTGACTTAACATCTGCTTGTTTCCCATTATATTTAATTAAAATTTGACTTTGAAAACAATTAGCCGCATTAACAACAACCACTGCCGGTCTTGAATGCATACCCACAGGATCTGTTACGACTGCTGTAAAACCTTTCATCATCATACCTCCTATTCCATTAGATTATAACATAAGAATCTTCAATATACGAACCCCATTTGTATTCTTTTGACAAAATAATAAGATAAATACCCTTATTTTTATAAAATGAATTGACATCGTATCTTATAGAGTTTATGATATATAAGTGTAAAGCTTATACGATTCACATCAATGATATGCGTGTATAGTTTCATTGATGTGTTTTTATTAGGTCGTACAATGGTTATGGAGGAAGTAGATGAGCACAGGTAAAGTAAAATGGTTCAATCCTGAAAAAGGATATGGCTTCATTACTGCTGAAGACGGACAAGATGTATTCGTACACTATTCAGCAATTAACACTGAAGGTTTCAAATCTTTAGATGAAGGCCAAGCTGTATCATTTGATGTAACAGAAGGTTCACGTGGACCACAAGCTACAAATGTTACAAAACTATAATAGCACTCAGGTATTGTCATACAAGTAATAAAGCTATTAAGAAAGAAGAAGAGAGAACTCTTCTTCTTTTTTGTTTCCCACTAACAATTTAAAAAAAAGTTTGCTATGATAAAAAAGAGGTAACTATGATCACTCTACCAGAATACATTAAAAAAATACTAACAACATTAAATACTCATAACTATGAAGCCTTTGTTGTAGGAGGTTCTATTCGTAATGCGTTATTAAACCTACCTATTGTAGATTACGACATCACAACCAACGCCAAACCGTATGAACTATTAGGGTTGTTTAAAGAGTATCCATGTTTAACACATGGCATGAAACATGGTACCATTACGATTATCGTAGAAAACCATCCTGTTGAAGTTACAACCTATCGCATTGAAGGCAACTATACGAACCACCGATTTCCATCCACCGTTGAATTTACAACCTCTTTACAAGAAGACTGTAGACGAAGAGACTTTACCATCAATGCCTTATGTTATCATCCGAATACCGGTATTCTTGATTACTTCAATGGATTAAAAGATTTACATCACCAATGCATTCGTTGTATTGATGATCCATTTGCACGCTTTGAAGAAGATGCCCTAAGAATTCTTAGAGCCATCCGCTTTGCAAGTCAACTGCACTTTACGATTGAAGATACAACCAAACAAGCCATTTTTGAAAAACAAGGCTTGCTTAACCACATATCAAATGCTCGTTTACTACAAGAAGCCAACCAAATTCTATGTAGCCAACACCCGGCTATTTTTTTAGATTATCCAAAGATTTTATACTTTTTATTTCAAGTCCATACGATGGATACAACAATGAATCATCTACCAAACCTTTTACCGGTACGCCTAGCCCATTTACTAAAAGATCATAAAGACTATAAAACCATTTTAAAACAACGACAATACGATAAGAAAACCATAAAACAAGTCGATGCCATTATCCATCAACAACATAATCCCCTAGATCAAAAAGGAGCCCTCACCCTTTTGCAAAACTATCCCAAGGAGTATCCACTCATCCTACAATATCTATGTAGTCTGCGTGATTTAAACTATCAAAACGAATTAGATAAATTGCATACCATTGACATATACGATGTAAAACACTTAGCCATCACCGGCAAAGACTTACCTACCAGTATTGAGCCAAAACAACGTAGTTTCGTTTTAAAAACTCTTTTGGAATTTGTCATAAATAAAAAAATCAACAATACAAAAGAAGACTTGCTAGACTATATAAAAAACAATATCCAATGATATTGTTTTTTAGTATTCTCCCATAGTAATCATCGCATCAATGACTTTTTGTACCCCTGCAATATTAGCAGCTTTTACATAATTATAAGATTCTAACTGATAACGATCCATCATATCTAAACATTGTTGATGAATGTTTTTCATAATCATTTGTAACTTTTGATCTACTTCTTCAAACGTCCAAGATAAACGCATGGAATTTTGGCTCATCTCTAAGGCAGATGTTGCAACCCCACCTGCATTACTCGCCTTTCCCGGTGCAAATAAAATCTTAGCATTCAAGTAACACTCAATCGCTTCATTACTACTTGGCATATTTGCCCCCTCAGCCACTAACATACAACCATTTTTAAGCATCTTTAAAGCACGTTTTTCATCAATTTCATTTTGTGTTGCACAAGGTAAGGCAATCTCATATTCAAGGTCATAATCATAAATAGAACCTTCAAAATACTGTCCATGCGATACCAAAGAAACATATTCCTTTAAAGAAGTACGCTTTACTTCCTTTAACTCTTTAATTACATGAATATCTAAATCTTCATCAATAATATACCCCTTTGAATCTGACATTCCAATGACTTTCATACCACATTCCAAAGCTTTCTCTGCTGCGTAAATAGCAACATTCCCACTTCCTGAAATAATGACACGCTTTCCTTTTAACTCTATGTTATGATGTTTTGCCATTTCCAAAACAAAATACATCAAACCATAGCCCGTAGCTTCCTTACGCACTAAGCTACCTCCATATAAAAGGGCTTTGCCAGTGAGGACACCTCGATGACTGGCATTACGCAAACGACGATAATAGCCATATAGGTAACCAATCTCTCGAGCACCAACTCCCATATCTCCAGCCGGAACATCCACATCAGGACCAATATGACGATAAAGTTCTAACATAAACGCTTGGCAAAAACGCATAATTTCTTGGTCCGATTTTCCCTTTGGATCAAAATCACTACCTCCCTTGGCTCCACCAATCGGCAAGGTTGTTAAGGCGTTTTTAAATACTTGTTCAAACCCTAAAAACTTCAAAATTGATAGATTTACACTTGGATGAAAACGCAATCCTCCCTTATAAGGACCAAGTGCTCCATTGAATTGTACACGATAGCCTCGATTTACCTTTACTTGTCCTTGATCATCAATCCAAGACACCTTAAACATAATAATACGCTCAGGCTCGATTAAACGTTCTAAAACCCCCATACGTTCGTACTCCGGATGTTGCTTGAAAATAACATCCACAGACTTTAACACTTCACTTACCGCCTGTAAGAACTCACTTTGACCTTGATCTTTTTGCTTTACTTCCTCTAAGACTCTTGTTATATAACTCATAGATACTCTCCCTTTTTACCATTATTATCATACACTATCTTTTATCTTTTTGATAAAAATTCTTTCGCGCGTTGTATCATAAATAATGCTTCGTTTTCTTTTTCTAACAACGCACAACAATCATACGCTTTTTTTCTTTGATCACTACTTAACGCATGTAGAAAACGATAATACGTATAACGTAATTCATCAAAACGATGATCCCCTTTTACCCTATCAAAATACGTTTCTTTCTCTGTTACCGACAACGTCTTTAGTGCACGTAACTCCTCAGCAATTTTTTCTCTTAACGCAAAATTCTTCTTATATAAAATTAACTTCTCCACTTGTTGTTGACATTGTGCTATACCATCATAGTCCTTTAACTCAAAGGATACCAAACCATAATAATGATAATACATAATCTTTAATACATCATACTGTAACACATTAGAATCCATCACCTTCAATTGTTGAAGTGCTTCATTAAAATTTCCTAGGGAATATTGATAAATAACAAAATATAACTGAAACAATTCTTTTGCTTGATACAATGGAAGAACACCTTTTCCTTTTTTAATACGTTGATAAAAAGATGTCGGATCTACTCCCTCATACAAACAATAGATGATCGAAAGTTTATGCCAAAAACGTATGTATCTTATGCTGATTAGCACTTTATCAATCACAAAATAACCACAAAAATGAACAAGTAATCTCAGCCACTTATTCTCTATTAACGAAGAAATATGCCCTATTCCGATTAAAAGGGCAAACCCAACGGAAAAGACAACCGCATTCATAAGCCACATAATCAGTGGATGACTACCTCGATTATATTGATACAACTTCTTAGCAGAACTTAACATATATTTCCTTCACTTTCTTATTTCCTTTATTGTATCATAGAGATTTTCTTTTTTTGACATAGAAAAAAGGCTAGTAAACTAGCCTTTCTCTTATTCAAAATATGCTTCTTTCGGTAATACTTCTTCCGGAAGTTGATGTTCTTCTTCCATCATATTTCTTACTTCACGATCTTCAACCAATTCTAATGCACGTGCATGAATCATTTCTGTTGTTTCACGCTCAAATTTTGAACCTGTACCAGCTGGAATTAATTTACCAATAATAACATTTTCTTTTAATCCAACTAATTTATCAACCTTACCATTTACCGCTGCATCCGTTAAGACTTTTGTTGTTTCTTGGAATGATGCCGCTGATAAGAAAGAATCTGTTTCCACGGAAGCCTTTGAAATACCTAATAATGTAGGACCAAACTTCGCAGGTTTTTTACCACTTAACAACGTATTTAAGTTAATTTCTTTCATACGTGTTAAAGATAATGTTTGACCGGCTGATAATCCTGTATCTCCTCCATCAAGCACGATGATTTTCTTTAACATTTGACGAATCATAACTTCAATATGTTTATCTGAAATATCAATCCCTTGAGAAGCATATACACGTTTTACTTCTTTTAAGATGTAGTTTTGTACTGCCAATACCCCTGCAACTTCAATTAATTCTTTTGGATTTACTTGACCTTCCGTTAGCTTATCACCAGCTTTCACTTTGGTACCAACCTTAATCCAAGAACGAATTGTTTGTGTTAAATCACACTTATGTTCAATTGATTCCTTATCATTTGATACGGTAATGCGCATACCTGTTGTACCATCTGCTTCTACGATTTCAGTAATTTCTCCATCAATCTTAGATAAAACAGCTACATACTTTGGACAACGTGCTTCAAATAACTCTTCAACACGAGGTAACCCTTGTGTAATATCTCCATCGTTACCTGAGGCAACCCCTCCTGTATGGAAGGTACGCATTGTTAACTGAGTACCAGGTTCACCGATTGATTGAGCAGCCATAATACCAATTGCTTCTCCATTTTCAACCAATTTACCTGTTGCCATATTACGACCATAACACTTACGACATACACCTGTTGTACTATCACAAGTGAAGGTATTACGAATTAAGACTTCTTTTACACCGGCTTTTGTAATCTTTACCGCAAGTTCTTCATCCATATACGTATCTGCCGGACAGATTTCTTCTTTTGTCTCCGGATGAATTACCGCATCTTTTGTATAACGACCAACTAAACGATCAAATAATTTTTCAATCTCTGTATTTGTTTTACGATCACGAATTTCACTTACTAAGTAACCACGATCTGTACCACAATCCTCTTCAATAACAATCACATCTTGAGCAACATCGACTAAACGTCTTGTTAAATATCCAGATTCTGCTGTCTTTAACGCCGTATCCGTTAACCCTTTACGCACCCCATGGGTAGAAATAAAGAACTCAGACACGTTTAATCCTTCACGGAATGACGAATAAATAGGAACCTCAATAATCGAAGGTTGATATTCCTTACGACTCTTTGACTGTGTTGGACGAGCCATTAATCCACGCATACCCGCTAACTGTGTAAAGTGTGACTTGTTCCCACGGGCACCGGATACCGCCATCATATTGATTGGTGACTTACGAGGTAAATTACTCATAACTTCATCCCCAATCACATCTTTTGTATCTGCCCAAAGCTTAGAGAAATGACGTTCCCACTCAGCAGGTGTTAATTGACCTCTTTGTAATAACTGTTGTAAAACAGCTGCTTTTTCTTTCGCTTTATCAACATACACTTGTTTATTTGGAGCAACGTTAATATCCGCTAATGATACCGTCATACCGGCAACCGTTGAATACTCAAACCCTAAATCCTTAATGCTATCAAGGATAACACTAGTACCTTCAGTACGATAGCGTTTAAAGACTTCCGCAATAACAAGAGATAAATCTTTTTTCTTAAACTCAGGATTCAATGGCATATTCGCTACTGCTTCCTTAAGATTACTTCCTACCGGCAAGAAATACTCATCTAAGGTATTCTTTAAGCTTTCATGCGTTACTTTATTAATATAAGGGAAATCTTTTGGAAACATTTCATTAAAGATAACCTTACCAACGGTTGTAATCAAATATGAATTATTTTGATAGTCACTAAAACATATTTTCTTTAATGAAGAACCTAATAAAGCAATACGAGTATGTAAGTGAACAATTTTTTGATCATACGCCATTAATACTTCATTGACATCCTTAAAGGCATGTCCTTCATTATCTCCAAAACGACGCCACATATCTGCTTCCGTTTCACCAATTGTCTTCGCTACTACTTCCGCTTTTTCATAGAATTCTTGAGCTGTTTCTTCCATATTTAAATAGAAGTTACCAAGCACCATATCTTGTGATGGCGTAACGATTGGCTTACCATCTTTTGGACCTAAGATATTGTTAGAACCTAACATTAAAATTTCAGCTTCCGCACGAGCCTTTTCCGATAATGGTAAATGCACCGCCATTTGGTCACCATCAAAGTCAGCATTAAACGCTGTACATACTAATGGGTGAAGACGAATCGCACGTCCTTCTACTAACTTAGGCTTAAACGCTTGAATTCCTAAACGATGAAGCGTAGGAGCACGGTTTAGGAATACCGGATGATGATCAATTACCTGTTCTACAATATCCCAAACACGAGCATCCAAACGATCAATTAAACGCTCAGCTGTTTTCGGATTGGATGCAATCCCTGCATTTACAATTTCATTGATAATAAAAGGTTTATACAATTGAATTGCCATTTCACGTGGAATACCACATTGATACATCTTTAAATCCGGTCCAACCGCAATAACGGAACGCCCTGAAAAGTCAACACGTTTCCCTAATAAGTTTTGACGGAAACGACCTTGTTTCCCCTTTAAACTATGCGACAATGACTTTAATGCACGTCCCCCAGCACCGGTAACCGGCTTAGAACGACGACCATTATCAATTAAAGCATCCACTGCTTCTTGTAACATACGCTTTTCATTTTGCACAATGATAGCCGGAGTACCAAGCTCTAATAATTTCTTTAAACGATTGTTACGTGTAATCACACGACGATATAAATCATTCAAATCACTTGTAGCAAAACGACCACCATCCAACTGCAACATCGGTCTTAAATCCGGCGGAATTACCGGAAGCATAGTAAGTACCATCCACTCCGGTTGATTTTCAGAGTTTACAAACGCATTGATTGTCTCTAAACGCTTAATTAACTTCTTACGCTTATCACCTTGTGCACCTTCCAACTCTTTTACCACTTCCGCTTGTTCCGCCTTAACATCACACTTTTCAAGCAATGTACGAACCGCTTCCGCTCCCGTTTGTGCAACAAACTTACCGGTACCATAAATCGCTACATTTTCACGATACTCACGTTCCGATAAGATTTGTTTAAATTGTAATTTTGTTTCCCCGGGATCGGTAACCACCCAAGATACGAAATATACAACTTCTTCTAACGCCTTTGGCGTAATATTTAACAACAATGACATACGTGAAGGGATTCCACGCAAATACCAAATGTGAGCCACCGGAGCTGCAAGTTCAATATGCCCCATACGTTCACGACGCACATTTGACTTTGTGATTTCAACTCCACAACGATCACAAATAACCCCTTTATATCTTACTTTCTTATATTTACCGCAGTAACATTCCCAGTCTTTCGATGGACCAAAAATTCTTTCACAAAATAAACCGTCACGTTCCGGTTTTTGTGAACGGTAGTTGATTGTTTCCGGTTTTTTAACTTCACCATAAGACCATTCTTTAATACGTTCTGGTGATGCAATACCTACTTGTAAGGCTGCAAAATTATTAACACTCATCACGCTACCTCCTACATTTCTTCATCGATACCGACAATTGCGGCTTCTTGTAACTCTTCTTCCGTTTGGATTGATAATCCATCTTCATTGAAATCCATTGGCGCAACTACTTTTTCACTAGTACCATCGCCCTCTTCAATCTTTTCAATGCTTACTTCACTTCCATCTTCATTTAACATCTTTACATCAATCGCTAAAGCTTGAAGTTCATGTTTTAACACTCTAAATGATTCCGGAATGCCTGGAGCAGGAATATTTTTACCCTTGATAATTGCTTCATACGTCTTTGTACGACCATTAATATCATCTGACTTAACCGTCAAGATTTCAGCAAGCGTATGCGCAGCCCCATAAGCCTCCAGAGCCCAAACTTCCATTTCCCCAAAACGTTGACCACCATTTTGAGCCTTACCACCCAACGGTTGTTGTGTTACTAACGAATAAGGACCAGTCGCACGAGCATGTAGTTTATCATCAACCATGTGAGCCAACTTAATGTAATACATAACCCCTACCGAGATACGCTCATCATAAGCTTCTCCTGTTTGACCATCATGTAAGACAATCTTACCATCAGCAGATACTTGTGCCTCTTCCATAATTGCCTTTAATTCTTCATTAGAAATACCATCAAATACCGGTGTTGCAAACTTAACACCTAACTTCTTAGCAGCCATCCCTAAATGAATTTCTAAGACTTGTCCGATGTTCATACGTGAAGGAACCCCAAATGGATTTAACATGATATCCACCGGCGTACCATCCGCCATAAACGGCATATCTTCTACCGGTAAAATTTTAGAGATAACCCCCTTATTACCATGACGACCTGCCATCTTATCTCCTTCCGAGATTTTACGTTTTTGAACAATATAAACTTTTACAACTTCATTTACCCCAGGAGGAAGTTCATGCCCTTCGCTACGCTTAAAGATACGAATCGATTGAACAATACCAGCCCCACCATGAGGCACCTTTAAGGAATTATCACGCACTTCACGTGATTTTTCACCAAAGATTGCTAATAATAGTTTTTCTTCCGGCGATACTTCTGATTGACCCTTTGGTGTAACCTTACCAACTAAGATGTCGCCCTCTTTTACTTCCGCACCAACCATAACGATACCACGACCATCTAAATGACGACATGCATTTTCACTTACGTTTGGAATATCACGAGTAATTTCTTCAGGACCAAGCTTTGTATCACGACATTCAATGTCATATTCTTCAATATGAATTGACGTATACATATCCTCTTTTACAAGACGCTCTGATAAGATAATCGCATCTTCATAGTTATACCCATGCCATGTCATAAAGGCAATCGTAACGTTTTGTCCTAGCGCCAACTCTCCATTTTCCATTGAAGGACCATCCGCTAAGATATCACCACGTTCCACACGTTCTCCACGCTTTACGATTGGTCGTTGATTTAAACACGTACCAGAGTTTGAACGTCTAAATTTTGTTAATTCATATTCCTTATCCCCGGTTTCTTCACTGACGATAATTTTATTCGCATCGACATAACTTACTACTCCACTACCAGTAGCAACCAAGCCACTACCAGCATCACGAGCAATGCGATGCTCAATCCCTGTACCAACATAAGGTGAACTTGGTTTTAATAAAGGAACCGCTTGACGTTGCATGTTTGCACCCATTAAGGCACGAGAAGCATCGTCATTTTCTAAGAATGGAATACAAGCTGCCGCAACTGAAACAATTTGTTTTGGTGAAACGTCCGCCAACTCCACTTCTTCACGAGGCACTTGTACCGTTTCTCCTGCTACACGAACGACAACTTGATCATTGATTAATTTCCCATCCACACATTCGTTGGCTTGGGCAATAACATAATCCGCCTCTTCATCCGCAGATAAATACTTATACTCTTCACTTACCACACCATTTTTCTTAACCACACGATATGGTGTTTGAATAAATCCATACTCATTAATACGAGCATACGTTGTTAAGTTTGAAATCAAACCGATATTTGGACCTTCCGGCGTTTCAATTGGACAAATACGACCATAATGTGAATTATGAACGTCACGCACTTCAAAACCGGCACGCTCACGCGTTAATCCACCCGGACCCAACGCCGAAATACGACGTTTATTTGTTAATTCTGCTAAAGGATTTAATTGGTCCATGAATTGAGACAATTGTGAAGACGAGAAAAACTCTTTAATTGCCGCAGTTAATGGACGAATATTTGTCAATGACTTTGGTGTTAAACTAGCAATATCTGTAATTGACATACGCTCTTTTACCACACGCTCCATACGAGCTAAACCTACACGGAATTGGTTTTGAATTAACTCACCAACCGTACGAATACGACGATTTCCCAATTGGTCAATGTCATCATCATTACCAATGCCATCTAACATATTTAATTCATACGAATAAAACGCAATCATATCTGACATAGTAATCGTACGCTTCTTCATAAGTGGGTCAATCCCAATCACACGTACTTCAAAATCAAAACTATCCACAGAGGCAACACTCACCACTTGGCAAGCCGCCCCAACCAAATACACTTTTACTTTATTACCACTTGTTACTAATGATTTAATAAAACTTTCATGTTCACTGCTTAAACGATCTATCTTTGTATCCGGAATATAACGTTGCACCGCTAATTCATTATTAATATATAGATCTTCATTGTTTTCATCCACAACACGACCTAACACATAAAATCTTTGACCGAAATTTAAAACACTAGAAACAATGTCTTTTGTTAAAACAACTTCTTTCGCAAGAATTCCTGCATATACTGAAACTGATGTCACTTCTTTCGCTAAAAGATCTACATCTTTTTCCGTTAATACAGTCCCCTTTTCTAAGAAGGTTTTCTTTAATTCAACATCTGTAGCTAGGATACGACCAAGTAAACCCAATTTATACTTTGTCTCAACAACAGCAACATCCGGATGTGAAAACGTATAATTAAATGGAAAGACCTCCATGTGTCCACCATGTACCAAACCTTCTTTTAATACTTCACGCTCTTTCTTTGTAATTAAGGTATTCTTCTTAACCAACAACTTACCGGTTGCATCATAAATATTCTCTTTTAGAATATTTTTTTCCATACGCTCAATTACATTTAACTTCTTATTTAATTTATAACGACCAGCCTTTGTTAAATCATAACGCTTATGATCAAAGAACTTCGCATTCATTAATGTAATCGACCCATCGATCGTAGGAACCTCATCCGATCTTTGGTTCTCATAAATATTCAATAACGCTTCTTGCGTTGTTTTTACTTTATCCGCCTGTAAGGTATTAATAATCTCTTCATAATTACCAAACATTGATGTATATAAATGTAAGTATTGCCCTAATAGCTCACGTTGTTCACCATCAACCGCAACCTCTTCATACACCGGAAAATTCAAAGCCTTTAAAAACTTCTTAATTGAAACAGTCTCAAAAACATCATCCCCTGTTTCCACATTTAAAGAAAAACCAATCGCTTTAAATAAGATTGTAGATAAAATCTTACGCTTACGATCAATTGACATATTTAAAAGACGACCAAGTGCTGTCTTTTTACCATCCGTCATAAACTCTAACCATGTTCCACGACTTGGTATTAATTCCGCATTAAATGTATCCTTGCCTGTCTTTTCTTCCGAAGCAATATCAAAATATGCCCCCGGAGAACGCACAATTTGAGATACGATAACACGCTCAGCACCATTAATGATAAACGTACCTGTATCCGTCATTAACGGAAAGTCACCTAAAAAGACATCTTCCCACTTTGTTAATACTTCCCCTGTTTCAGGATCTGTAATCTCTAACTCCATTTTAGACTTTAGTGGAGCTGCATAGTTTGTTTCACGATATTTGCATTCACTTACGCTATACTTAGGTGTACCAAATTCATAATCAACGAATTTAAGACGAATGTTACCGCCATAGTTTCGAATCGGATAAATATCCTCAAAAACTTCCCTAATCCCTTCTTTGACTAACCAGTCAAAAGAAGCTGTTTGAATTTCAACAAGATCTGGAAGCTCCAAAGAACCACTTACCTTTGAATAATCACGACGAGTCGCTTTTTTCCCTAATTCGATAATGCGAAATGTTTGTTTTTCCTTCATGTACGCCATCCTTTCTTGGGCATAAACACCAAAAAGGCATAATACCCCAAAATAATTTTTTGATATTATTGCAATATATTATATTACACAATTTATGGCAATAAGTCAATGTTTGCCGGCTTTTAAAATAAAATAACCAGCCTCTTTATCAAGCACTTTACAATCCCCAAATATACTAGAAATTTTCGCTATTGCACTTTTTGCACCATGATTCTTACGTATCACGATAAAAAGGGATCCACTTTGATTTAAATGTTGATAAGCCTCTTCAAACATACGATAGATTACTTCCTTGCCGGCACGAATCGGCGGATTGATCACAATCGCATCAAACGACTTGCTAACCTTACTAAAACAATCCGACTCATACACACTCACATCCACTTTATTTAACAAAGCATTACGCTTTGCCAACTTTAAAGCCCTAAGATTTACATCCACCATATCGACACTGGCTTCCGTCAATTTCTTTAAAACGATGCCCAACGTTCCATAACCACAACCCACATCTAAAATGGACTTACCCAACTCTTCCTTAAGCAACGCCTTCAAAAACACAAAACTACCATAGTCAATTTGATCTTTTGAAAACGTTCCTCGATCACTGATAAAGGAAAAAGCCACATCATTGATATAACAAGTCAATACTTTTTCATCATGTTGTAAATCGCTATTATTTATAAAATAATGACTCATTGCTATCCCTTTCTATAATGAACGAAAAGCCGAAGGTCATTCGGCTTTCAAATACGGATTAAAAAGTTACTTACTTAATTTCAACAGAAGCACCAGCATCCATTAATTTTTTCTTAATTTCTTCTGCTTCTTCCGGTTTGATGTTTTCCTTAATTGGACTTGGTGCTTTATCAACTAAGCCCTTCGCTTCAACTAAGCCTAAGCCTGTAATTTCACGAACAACTTTAATTACACCAACTTTACTTGCTCCAGCATCTTTTAAGATTACAGAAACTTCAGTAGGTCCACTTGGTGCAGCTTCCGCTACAGCAGCAACAGCAACAGGTGCAGCAGCCGTTACATCAAATTTTTCTTCGATTGCTTTTACTAATTCGTTTAGTTCTAAAATTGTAGCTTCTTCTAAATAAGCTAAGATTTCTTCATGTGTTAATTTTGCCATTATAATTTTCCTCCTTTAGCAATTACTCAGCAGCAACCGCTGCTTCTTCAACAACTTCTTTTGTTTCCGGTGCACTAGCGCCACTTTCTTTTGCTTCAGCAACCGCCTTAGTTACACAAGCAACCTTGCGGATTGGAGCCTTTAAGCAAGAAAGTAACATAGATAGTAAACCTTCACGACCAGGTAAGCTAGCTAATTCTTTAATTGTATCAAGGCTAACTTCTTTCCCCTCAACAATACCAGCTTTTAACACCAGTTTTTCATGTGTTTTCGCAAACTTTGCTAACACTCTACTTGGAGCAACTGCATCATCACTAAATGCGATCGCATTTGGTCCAGTTAGTTGATCAACTAAGCCATTAAACCCAGCAGCCTCTGCAGCTCTTTGGCTCATTGAGTTCTTATATACTTTAAACTCAACACCCTCAGCTCTTAACGCACGTCTAAGTTCAGTAACTTCGGCAACAGTTAATCCGCGATATTCAACAACAACACTTGATTGAGAATTCGTAAATTTTTCTTTAATCTCATTGACAAGTGCTACCTTTGAATCTAACACCGCTTGTTTCATCATCGATACCTCCATTTTCTTCTATGGCAATATACAATAGTAAATAAAAAACCCACGACAAAGACAGCATGGGTTTAAAAAGTTTATACAAACGTTAACCTCGGCAACATGATTAAGCTTTAAGCCGTTGCTGTCTATGGTATATTGACCTCTGTATTATATAGGTAAGAAACTAAAATGTCAATGCATTTATATTAAATTACTCTTATTTTAATATTCTTTAACATCATACCTCTATACTCATATTGAATATTCATCCAATACAAGATAGAATGAAGCCAAAGGAGATTATACTTATATGAAAAAACTACTTGAACAATCATTTCAACCATTTACTTTAGCTTCTCTTTTATGGACAATCATTAGCATTAAGGAACCTTCTCGATTAGGAAATGCCTATTATGCTTGGAAATTTTTGGGCTTTGTTATCATAACAATATCTATTTTATTGGCTATAAGTATAGTGCACTCTAACAAAACTAAGACAAAGGAAAATAATCATTAGTTAAAAAAATATTCTTTTTATTATCTAAATAAACCTTGAAACAAATTATCACTTTTTATTCGCACTATAACAAACATATAATTTTGTCAATCATTAATACCTTTTCTATGCTTAAAAAGTATATCCATTATACTCATATTGAATATTCATCCAATACAAGATAAAATGAAGCCAAAGGAGATTATACTTATATGAAAAAACTATTTGAACAATTAACAATACCATTTATTTTACTTTCTTTTATATGGACAGGTGTTAGTTTATCTTATCCATTCAAAGTTTATAATGCAGGTAACACTGAGTGGCCGTACTTTGGATTTGTAATAATTACAATAACTATTTTGCTAATCATAAATGTAATACTTACCGATAGACGCGCTAAAAAAAATAAAGACAAAGAGAAATAATCACTACACAAGGACGAAACGTCCTTTTTATTATTCAAAAACATGATACTTAATCCAACGAAAATAAAAACTAGATAAAACGTTTATCTAGTCATTTTTAAAAAATATAATTCTAAAAGTTCTTTTATTGCAATTAACACCAAATATCCAAAGGTATAGTATGCCAACAATCGAAGTAATTGTTTCTTATACAAATAAAGATACCCTACAAATTCACGTAAGAAGGCATTTAAAGCAAAATATAACTTTGTTTTTGCACCATACCCAATACACGATACTCCTAATGTTTTGGCAATCATCAATGCACGCAAGACATGATAATTACTCGTAACCAGAGCGACTTGTTTGGTTTCTTTCATCATGGTGTAGGAGTTTTCGATATTCTCTTTGGTATTGCTTGAATGTTCTTCCAGTAACATACGCCCTACCTCAAAACCTTGACTACTTGCATAATTTGCCATTGCCATAGCTTCACTAATCAGTTCATCACTTCCTTTTCCACCTGAAAAAATTACGGTTGCCTCAGGATGCTTTCTTGCTAGTTTCAATGCCTTATCTACCCTTGAAGCAAGCAACGGTGTTACTTGATCTTTATTTAAAGCACATCCTAAAACTACAATGTAATCAATGTGTTTGACAAAGAAGTGTATTTGATTTAAATAGTTTGATAAGCCATAAACACTAATCCAGACAATCGTAAAGCCAAAGATAAATCCGACATACAAATAGAGATAACCGGCAGGTCCATCCGGAATAATCGAACCGACACTTGGCCAAAACACTAAATAAAAGAGGATTAAGAAGGTCATCAATAAAGTTAAGACATTTCGTAATTTAATACCTTCTTTCCATAAGATTAAAATACCGTTAATTAAAAATAACAACAAGATAAAAAATGGCAAGATTAACAGTAAAAAGAGAACAAAAAGAATGCCACCCATAATCAAAGTCATAAGCCACTCCGGTAGTAAATGTGTATTGGCAACAAAAAGCGCCAAAACAAATATCCCTAAAGCAACCACACTATTAAATGTCCATACTCCCAAAGCCAATGAACGTTTATCTTTTTTTATAATGTAGCCTAAGCGTATAAAACAAATGGCTACAATGATTAGCAATATCCCAAATACCATAACTACTCCTTATTGTATGTAACACGTGTTGGAAATGGTATTTTAATTCCATGTTCCTCAAATGCTTTTTTCACTTTTTTACGTAAAACACTAGATGTTTCAAAACCTTCACGCATACTCTTGGTAAAAAATATGACACGTAATTCTACAAAATAATCTTTTAACCCTGTACAAAAGACTTTAACAATTTCTTCTTTGCGGGCCTTTTCCGCATGATCACGAGCATCAATAATCTGCGACAACAAAGAACATTGTTCTTTAATTAAACGCTCTGCAAGATCAATGTCACTATCATAACTAATTGAAAAATAAACAGAGTTACGAAACCTCTTGCTACTTGCTTCTATGTTTTCAATAATGGTAGAACTCATTACACTATTTGGAACAATAACTAAGGTGTTATCAAAGGTACGAATACGTGTATCACGAAACCCAATAGAAGTAATAAAACCTGTTACATCTTTCTCTTTTAAGACAATTAAATCCCCCACACGAAACGGTTGATAAATTGAAAGCATAAACCCTGCAATAAAATTACCTAATGTCTCTTGTGCCGCTAGCCCGACAATAACCGCTAAAAGTGAAGAAGCACCAAGAATTGCCTTACCTAAGGAACTTAACGGTTTTACATCTGATAAAATGATGAATACCGCAATTCCATAAATAAATGTTTTTAAAATATTAATATAAAAATTTGTTGTTGTTTTCCCTTTACTATCCTTTTTTTCAAGTGTTTTTACTAAATACTTTGTCAACAGCTTTCGCACAACATAGGCTACGATCACCACAAAGACCGTATACACTATAAATAAAACCAACCCCTGTGCAAAGATTTGATTACCATAACTTAAAATTTCTTTCATACTATCACCTTGCTCTATTTTACCATAAAAAAACTCCACATAAGTGGAGTAAATTATTCAGCAGCTACTTTAATACCAGGACCCATTGTAGTAGAAATTGTAATTGACTTCATGTAATTACCTTTTACTGCAGCAGGACGAGCCTTTAATAATTGGTTATATAACGCCTTATAGTTATCTGCTAACGCTTCTACACTAAATGATGTTTTACCAATTAAGCAGTTAATATTACCTTCTTTATCAACACGGTATTCAATTTTACCCTTTTTGATTTCATTTACAGCATTTGCAACATTTACAGTAACTGTACCTGTTTTAGGGTTAGGCATCAATCCTTTAGGACCTAATACTTTCCCTAATTTACCAAGTTCACCCATCATGTCCGGTGTTGCAACGATAACATCAAAATCAAACCAACCTTTTTTGATGTCTTCAAGCATTTCCTTACCACCAACAAAATCAGCTCCGGCATCTTTTGCTTCTTGCTCTTTTGCACCTTGTGTGATAACTAATACTTTTTGGCTACGACCGGTACCATTTGGAAGTACCATCGCACCACGGATTTGTTGATCAGCATGACGTGGATCGACATTCAAGTTAAATGAAACTTCAACAGAAGCATCAAATTTAACTGTGCTTGTTTTCTTTGCTAACTCAACAGCTTCAAGGGCTGTATATTGCTTATTCTCTTCTACTAATTTAGTAGCTTCTACATATCTTTTGCATCTTTTAGCCATCGAATTAACCCTCCATACCTTCAATAGTAATACCCATATTACGAGCAGTACCGGCAACAATACGCATTGCAGCTTCAACATCATTTGCATTTAAATCCGGCATTTTGTATTCTGCGATTTCTCTTAATTGTTCCACTGTAATTTTACCAGCTTTTGTTGTCTTTGCATTTGCACTCCCAGACTTAATCTTAGCAGCTTCTTTTAATAAATTTGAAGCCGGAGTCGTCTTTAATACAAAATCAAAAGACTTATCTTCATACGCTGTAATAATTACAGGCACAATACTTCCTGCACGATCCTTCGTCGCATCATTAAAAGCCGTACAGAATTGAGGCATGTTGATACCGGCAGACGCTAATGCCGGTCCGGGTCTAGCACCACCAGCCGGAAATTGTAGCTTGGCGATTTTTGCAATTTTCTTACTCATAGACAATTCCTCCTAATCAAAATGTCATGCAGTGGTTATAACGGATTAATTGCCAATCCTTCCACGCAATAAAAAACTCACTACACAATGGTAGCGAGTATCATTATAGCCCCTCTTTCACAAGAAGTCAAGGATGAGTCTATTTAGTCAATACAAATATCCCCCATCGTTGTAGCAACGCTAATAGAAACCTCTTGACTACCATAATAATAAGAACCATCTTCTTCCTTATCTCCATATACCTCAATATCTCCAGCCACCGTTTCAAGATCAGCAACATATCCTTTCCCATGTAAAGAAATCTCAACATCCCCCATCTTAGTATCCGCTTCAATACGCTTCACTTCTTTGACATCCAAACAAATATCACCGGAAGCTCCACTTGCTTTTATAGACGTACAACTTCCATCAAACTCAATATCTCCACATGTACTTTTTAATTCGGCATTGATAACTACACTCTTTTCCACTTGAATATCTCCGCTTTTTACTTGTAAAGCCACTTCCTTCATATTGCCATGCTTGATTTCAACATCTCCACTTGTTGCCTGTCCATCAAGACTTACTGCTGTGACATTGTTCAATTCAATATCACCCGATGTACTCTTTACAATCACATGTTGAAGCTGACTATGCTCGATCTCTACATCTCCTGAGGTAACAGTAAGCTGCATCGTATCCCCTTGTATATCCTTAACATAAACATCCCCGGACTTACTCTCTAAAATAACATTACCCTTACTATTCATTAAAGCACTATCACCCACTTGATTATGAATCTTAATCTTTTCCACCTCAAGTTCTTTTAACGCAAGATCACCGAAACCCATATCCACCACCAAGCCATGTAAGGATACATCGGAAATCTCTACATCACCGCTTTCTGAGTGAATTTTAATGTATTGCATAGAAGAAGGAAGGAATAAGGATAACGTTGCACGCTTTCTAGCTAAAAAAATGCCTTTCTTTTTACGTTTAATCTTGATTGATAATACCCCATCTACTACTTCTTTTTCAAAATCATAGTTATAAATATCTAAATCGCTTACCTCATCTTCAAAATCAATGATATTTGCTCCGGCATGATGAGCAATGTTTAAGTTAATATCTTCCACCTCTAAGACCATCGATGTAATCTCTTCTTCATAAGACGGCAATGCTTGAAGCTCTTGAAGCAACTCTTCTACACTACCTAAACCCTCAATGATTTCTTCTTCCTGATAACCACTTGCCAAACCATCTTGAAAATGCTGATGAAAACTATCCATGATTTCCTTAGCTACTTGTGGATTTTTATCTTGTAATAACGTTTCTAATTGTGCTAAATACTCTTGTTTATTCATAAAACTTCCTCCATTAAACGATTGACACTCACTACAAATTGATGCCAGTTCTTTTTCAATTCCTCTTGTTTATGATGCCCCTTTTCCGTTAAGGTATAATACTTTCTAGCAGGACCATCACTGCTTTCCTTTAAATAAGTTGTAAAATATCCTTCATCGGTTAAACGCTTTAAAATGATATACAATGTTCCTGTTGTAACCGCCATTTCTTTACCAATCTGCTCGGTTAACTCATAACCATACATATCTTTTTTAGACAGTAAAGAAAGGACACACATTTCTAGGACTCCCTTTTTAAATTGTGCATTCATAGGCTACCTCCTTGAATATATTATATCACTAGCTATATAGTATTACAATATAGTTATTATAAAAAAGATGAGAACCTCTAGACTTAATTTATTACCATTGGAAAAACTTATTTTTACTTTATTTTTCATTTTTTTTCCTTAGTTTTTTCATCTTTTTGTTTTGATAATTTGTTTTTAGTTTTCATAATAAATCTCCTTTATTTATGATTTAAGTTTTTTGACATTAGTAGGTGCATTGGCTGCTACATTGGCATCTCACTACTCCCCTTTTCTCGATGGGAAGCTCAACGTATTGAAGTATCATTATCACTATTTATTTCATCGCACATAGTTGCCACGCTATATGTTTAGGTATTCCTATTTACCGCTCACTTTCTTTTATCCTTTGTATAAGACTGATACAAGTATTCATTTAAACCTTTAAGCAGAAAGGTCTTTGCGTAAGTTCTAATTCTCCATAAATAGATAACGTCCTACTTTGGTCTATTCAGTTGTCAAAGAGCGGTTATAGGTTCTATCTGTACGCAAAACAAAAGAGCGAAATTTCCCCTATACTTTAATAGTGAAAATTCCGCCCTAGTGGCAACCAAATTTTTAAATTTTTTATTTTATTACTTTATTATACCTTTTAAAGTTCAAGATCATCTTCTGATACTAACATATCAATAAATTCTTCAAAACTATTTGATAGTACTTGTATCTCGTAATCATATTCTGCAAAACAAACGGATACTTTTGGTTCTCCATCTTTTCCAGATTCACGATAGTCTAAATATATCATCTCATGTCCTCCAGATTCTGTTTCAGCAATAATTATTCCCACATCTCTTGGATATTCCCACTCACTAAACCAAAATTCATTACCAAATTTCCCAAAAAGTGAATTATCTTTTTCACTTCCAATACTATAAAAACATTCAATCCCAACGACATTCACTTCATTGCTTTTTGCATTTTTATTTACCCAATAATTATGAATTAATTTTCCACCATTTCTACTTTTCATCATATCGATATATGCTTGTGGTAATTTATATCCAAGTTTACTTTCTGCATCCCGAATCATTTCATTTGTAAGTGGCTCTCCTGTACAATTTTTTTTATAATAATCATGCTCGCTCCAAATATATTTTTTCACATTAATCCTCCTTTAGAGTATTATTCAAATTCACTTGTTACATATACCCATTTTTCTGTGTTAATTTCTTCATCGTTAACAACTTTTATCCATTCAATTTTATAATCTCTATATATTCCGTAATATCTTCCGTTAACTTCTCGTGATTACTTTCTAAAGCAGGATAATCTCCTGTGACTTTATAGGAAATCATACTTAACAAATATGCAATTTTATATTTTATCCTCTATTACCAAGTATCAAAAATAAAACACCACATATTATAAGTATAATACCAAAGAAAATATTTATAGCTCTTAAACCATTTTCTCCCCATTTATCCATAATTGCTGAACATATAAAAGAGTTTTTCATTTTTCCTGATGGCTCAAGTATCCAGCTCCATCTTAAAATTGAACCTATAATTTCAAGTAATCCAAATCCAATTAATACAAACTCAAAATGTGCTTTTAAATATTCAAATATGTTTTCCATACCTACTCCTTTTAAAAATTAAAACTAACTTTCCCATGCAATATCCTTAATTTCAAAATTACTATCAAATTTAACTGCTAATATCTCATCACTTTCTTCCGGTTCTATCATATAGTCAACAATAATTGAATTTTCTCCATCTATCCAAAATCCTATATTAGTAACTTTCATATACCCTACAAATTCTTTAGCATCTTTAGGGACATCAAGTTCTATTTCTTCCTTATGAAAAACAATATATTCATTATCTTCTAATAAATATTTTTCTAGTGCTTTCCTAGCTTTTTCATCATTTTGTTTAAAATCAGTTAAAAATTTGGAGAAAGCATCTAATATTTCTGACCTAATTTCAGCTGGTTTACCATACCAAAGTGTTGTATTTATCCCATTGATATCTTCTTCCCATAAAACAATAGTATTATCTCCAAAATCAATTTGATCTTTTAATCCATTTACTAAATCTAACTGTCCAAAAAATTTGTGATTCATCTTTTCCATATTATTTCCTCCCTTTATTTTTTCTTTGTTATTTTCAAAATCTTCCAGTACATTATCAATAACATCTATGATATCTTCCTGATTTTCAAATTCACTTGTTACATATACCCATAGTTGCGTACATTGTATAATTAATTCTTCGTGACAACCAAATTTTAAAAATTTTTTATTTTATTTCTTTATTTAATTTTAAAATCTCTCGTATTCTCCCTCAAATACAAATTTTTCAGGGTTTGCTTTGATGTAGTTTAGTTCGTTTTCTTCGCCTTCATATTTATAAATAAAGTCATCTGCTTCATCTAAAATTTTAAAAAATTCTTCTTCATTTTTGTTTTCCAATGATTCAAGCATATTCCATCTTTCTTCTCTATCCAAGGAAATACTTCCACCACAATAATCAATTACTTTTTGGAAATTAGCTGCAAACTCTGGCATTTTAAAATGTTTAAAACCATTTAACACATCTTCCCAAACAATTCCTGTAGAGTTGTAGAAAAATTGATGATGCCCGCCGTTATTTACCTCTGCAAAATACCAATGAAGAGCCAATAAATATCTTTGTTCTAAAGTGAAACTTTCTGCAGATCTTATATAATCTTCATAACTATCATAAATATTGATAATCTGCAACATTGGATCTATAATATCCCAATAATCCTCAAGATTTTGAATATCCTCTATGGTAATTTTTTTGTAGATTTTTTTCTTTTGTGCCTTTGCCAAGGCAATGGTATCTTCTATTTTTTTATTCTTTTGGCTCACATATTCAAAATAGTGTTCAGATAAAAACGGATAATTCTCCTTTTTATTTTGCAATGTTTTCTCAAAGCGACTCATAGCAATCAATTCAAAACAACATCTTCTTATTTCTTCATCATCGGTAAGTTTTACTGCATTTTCTATTTTTTCAAAAGTATTCCTTGCTTGTGTTTCAAAATCATAATTAAGATTTTTTGCTAACTCACTATGTGAATAGGCATAACGATAGTACCACATTGCATCTCTATCTTCTTCTACTACCATATCCAAGATAGCCATTGCCTCTTCGTATTTCCCATTATTATTGTATGCTCTTCCTAGTTCTGAGAGTAATTTTGAATCTAAATTCTCTAAACTTTCAGATAATAATAAATCCAAAATCAATTCACGGTCGTAGTAAGTATGCAAATTTTGAATACATTTCAACTTCTCTTCATTACTTAATTTTCTAAATTCTTCTTTCGTTGGTTTCATATATTACCCTTTAAATATTTTCTTCTTCAATTATATATTCCATATCCCCACTATTCCAAATGTACATAATAGCTGATACAGGCTCTTTTCCATCTTCCCAAAGCCAGCCCATATAAGTCGTGCTATTTCCAAAATATCCTTCTGTAATTATTTCAAATTCTACATCGTTGTATTTTTCAATGAATTCCTCTAAATAAAAGGATTTCCCCTTAAAATAACCTTCCCCTAAGGTTTTATTAAAAATCAGCACTTCACATAAATCAATATCACAGTCTTTAAAACAAATTCTTCCTTTGTATGTTTTTTCTTCATAATTAATATATTGAAATATTGAATCAATTTTTAATGTTAATGTATTATTATGAAATTTAATTTCCTGTACTCTACTATCATGTAGACTGTAAGGAATATTTCTATTTTTATCAAATTTAAAATTTTTATTTAAAGTCTTCATTATTTTCTCTACTTTTCTTTTAAAAATTATATTAAAGTTTTATCTTCATTATTTTTTTATAAATTTTTTCCTCTAAATAGCAATTTACACATCTACCATTTTCAAATTTATGTTGGCAATTTTTATAACCATAGAGATAGTGAGAACAATTCGGGCATAAATTAGCCATTTTAGAACTATCTGCAAAATATTCACTTTCACATTCATCACAAATATTAATTGTCTTATTCTTCATAAAATTCTCCTGATATATTAAAATTATTTTCTCTTATCAATAAAATAAGCATATTCAAGAAGTTTATGGACTAAGTCATTATTAAAATCACAACTATCAACTAATATTCTCGAATAAGTTAGCTGAAATTGTGGTTTTTTCTCAAGTTGTTGGAGTTCAAATAGAACTCGTTTCATCATATTCATTCCAATTATATCTGATACACTTTCTCTTTTTTTAATTTCTAATTGTACTAAATTTTGAAGTTCTTGATTTTTCATTTTAATTCTCACGCCAGTTTATCTAGAAAATATACAATCAAGCACTTCTTCGATATCTTCATCGGACAAATTATGCTCTTCCTGTACTATTTTCATATTTTCATAAATTACAGCAAGTTCTTCTGGTTCTTTATCTAAATAATCTTTTTCACTTTTAATACTAAACTCAGCTAATATGTTTCAGATTTCTTTTATATACTCTTTCATAATCTACCCATCAATTCCAACAGAAAATATATCATCATATAGACCTTCAAATTCAATATCTAAAATATGGTCATAGTCAATACTATGCTCTGTATACGTTAAAAGAGTTGTATTTCCCATTCTTCTAAATATCGGCTTACCCAATTTTGAGATAATGCTTTCAATATTTTCATCAGGGAAACAATATTTAAAAGTATCTGATTCTACACAAGCTAGTGCAATTTTAGGTAAAGTCTCTCCATAAAGATTAATTAACTTATTCGTAAAATCAATTTCTTTTTGTGTAAAATCTTCTTTATAAATGGTTACTTTAATATTTTCATCTTCAAATTCATAATCCGAAACATACTTTGATTCATTTAAAACAAAATCATCTTTATTTAATAAATAGTTCATATATCTCCCTTTGAAATTAATTTATCGGAATATATTCCAAAACAATATCACTAAGATTTCCATTTTCATCATACCCAAAATATACAGGATACTGCCCATCTCCAAAACCAGACTGAATCATTGGAATTGATAAATCTGTATTTGGTATTTTGAAGTTTATCCAATCTCCATCTTCTCTTTGAAATTTTGGATTTTTCATGGCATTTTCTTTAAATTCTTTTGCGAAAAAATCATCATAAATATTTTTTTCAGGATTTTCTTGATACCAAGTATCTACAAAATCACAATATTTATCTCTTGTCTTTACATCAACTATAGTTGCCAGTCCTGCATCAACCATAAATCCAAAAATACTTTCATTATCTATGCCTTTTAGGTTTTCATCACCTTTTAAAGCTTCGTAATAAATCACAGGCTTATTTTCATTAAATTTTACTCTTGTAAGCACATAACGATAGTGTTCTTCTTCGATTTCCGCTACCAAAGTTTCAATTTTATACTTTCCTATTGGTACTTTTGTTAAGTAAGGTTTTTCTTTTCTACTTAGCCAAACCAAAGGATCTCTTACTAAAAGTTCTCCCGTAGGAAATGTGATTTCTCCCATTTCTAAAACAAATAATTTTTTTCCATGAATTTCATTTTTTTCAAAAACTTCTGCATAGTTTACAGGTGCAACTAATAAATGTTTTACTGTTTCATATTTTTCTAGCCATTCTCTTGTTGTATCCATAATATATTATCCTTTAAAAATTAAAACTCATTTAACTAAACCTCTTCTAGCTCTTCGTCTGTTACGAGCATTAAAAGAAATTCCTCAAAACTATTTGCAAGTATTTGAAATTTATAATCACTTTCTTGAAAACAAATGGAAACTTTCGGTTCTCGATCTTTTCCACATTCACGATAGTCCAAATAAATCATATGGTGTCCGCCAGATTCTGTTTTAGCAATAATTACTCCCACATCTCTCGGATACTCCCACTCATTAAACCAAAATTCATTACCAAATTTCCCAAAAAGCGAGTTATCTTTTTCACTTCCAATACTATAAAAACATTCAAGCCCAATGACATCTACTTCATTACTTTTTGCATTTTCATTCATCCAATAATTTTTAATAAGTTTCCCACCATTTCTGCTTTTCATCAAATCAACATAAGACTGTGGCAATTTATAGCCAAGTTTCTTTTCTGCTTCGACAACCATTTCATCAGTCAGTGACTTGTCCGTACAATTTTCTTTATAATATGGGTGTTCGTTCCAAAGATATTTTTTCATACTTTCACTCCTTTAAAAATTTATTTTTCTCTCAAACTTTCAGGTATATTACTATATGGGGAGATTGAAAAATCTACCTCCTCTATCTCTGCTATCATAACAGCATTTTTTTCAACAAAAAGTCCTGTTTTAAAAGCATTGTTTTTTACTTTTTCTTCAATTGTCATTAAAAGTTTTGTATCATCATAACAAATATAATCTTCTTTTGGGCAATTTTCTAAACTACCATATTGTTCATAAATATAAGTAGGTGATGAAAGCCAATAAATCAGTTTTGCTGTTTCTAGATCACATAATGGATGGTTTATGATTTGCACTGATAAAAAATTCCCAGCATCAAAATTGTATTCAGCAGTCAAAAGATGAAGTTCATCAGATGATGAAATTTGCCTAATTTCTTCTTTCAGCTCTGTTTGATAAGCTTCAAATCCTATTTCTCTTTGCCTTATATATTCTTTATAAAAATCTTCCTCTTCATTGCCTTTCATCGCTTTATCAAAGTCTTCTTTTTCCATATTAAAGTAATACTTGTCACCAGCAATTTCTGCTTTTAGTAAAATATTTTCTAAAAATTCTTTTTTCATACTATCACCTCGTTTAAAAATTCTTTTATATTTACTAGAAACTTCTTATTTATCTATCTTATTTTAAGCCAATCAAAAATTTCATTTACAATTCCTTCCCCTACCTTATTGCAGCCTTCCATAATAAAAAAACTTGTTCCTTCTTTTAAATTTGAATAGTCAACACTATCATAGATCGGTATTAGACAACAATTAGTTTCTTCATCGAAATTTTTAATTTCTCCTTGTTCAAAGTAAAACCCCAAATACTGTGTATCCCCTTTTATTAATATATGGGCTCTATAATTGCCTAACATTAGATCTGGTAAAGATTTTCTTTTATTCTTATAGAATTTTAATGTACAGAAGAGTGTAAATTCATTCATATTTTTCCCTCTTTTAAAACATTAAACTACCTTGTTAATACACGAGTCAGAAACTCTTTTTCTATTTCTGCAACTGTCATTTTTGTTCTCACATCAGAATTTTCTTCATAATTTTCTGTAAGAACTTTCGTTACACACTCTTTAAATTCTTCTGCTGTTTTTTGCCTATAATAATCAAAATAATGAAAAGCACCACTCGAGCATCTTCCCCAGTCAGCTAAATAGCCAATAATCTCAAAAGCATGGTCGTTATATTTTTCAAATCGTTTTGTTCCACTACTTTTTAAATATCCGGAAACTAAATTTACAAAGTAGTGATAGTAGATTGGGTCTCTAAATGAGTTATATTCTTTACTATGAAAACTAGGATCAATGATATGTGCTTTTAACACATCTTCCATCGTTGGTTTTTCTGCTATTTTAATGTCTGTTTGAATATAGTGGTAAAAAGTTTCTTTATCATAAAATTTACCTTCAACAGCGATAACCACTCCCCACATACCATCTACATAATTAAATAACATCACAGCACCATTTCTGTATTTACTTTCTACTTCTACAGGTGGAGCTACTCTTTTTTTAGGTTTTTCTTTTTTGATGCTAATTTTTTCTAAAAACTTTTCTAAATTTTTAATTCTTTGTTTGATAAATTTAGCATCCGCCCCTAATTCTTCATTTACTTTTAAATCTTCTTCTCTCTCAATGATATATTTTACTTCATTTAAAAATTCATCATCTAGCTGTCCAACTTCCCACATACAGTAAGCAAGTGCAAAAATAACATTAAATCTATCTTCATCATCTTCTTCTAGAAATAAAGAATTTTTGATATCTTCTACTTCTTCTCCAAGATTATATCGTCTAAAAAATTCTTCTTTGATATCTAGTGATGTGTCATTCCCAAAAATTGTTGCATTCCAAGCTCCCATAATTGTCTCCTATAAAACTTTAAATTTTATTTATTATTAATTGTTTATTGATTATTTATACACAAATAATTATATCATTTTGCATATACCCCTATAAAGCGAAATAATTCATAATCAAAGAAACAAGTTGATGTATAAACACCAACTTGCACTTTTGGAATTACTTAAAAGTCAGATAAAAATTCTCTTAACTTTTCTAGTATTTTATTTTTTCTTTTCACCATTGCTTGATGAGAAATGTTTTTAAGTTTAGCAAGATATCTTAAAGATTCATCACGGTAACAAATCCTTTCAATAAGATCTCGTTCTTTTTTTGTAAGTTTTTCTAATGCACTATTTAAGGCATCAATCATCATTTCTGTTTGGACTACTTTTTCTACATCAACACTTTCATCTGGTATGTTTTCTACAAAATGTCCATCTTCATCAAATGATGAAGAAAGTAATAATCCAAATTTTGCGTCCTGTCTTCTCAAATAATTTTGCACTCTTGCATTGGGCATAACATTATTTATTTCAAAGTTATCCACATTTTTATCTAGTGCTTGTTTTTCTATTTCTTGCTTTTTAGTCTCTATTTTTTATACAACTCAAATAATTTTTCCTCGTCTATCGTGTACCATTTAGTTTTATCTCTTGGGTCTTTATTAAAATTACCACTAATCAAATAGCCTTGTTTTTCCAGTTTTGCAAATGTTCTTTTTACTGTATCAAGACTCATATAATCAAAGTCATTCTCCCTCCAACTTCTAATTGAATTATATGTCCAATATCTTCCCTCATAAAAATTCTTACCAGTTTTTTTATCTCTATCCAATAATTTATTTGTTGTAATATTAATGCTTCATTTAAGCCAATTTCTCTAGCAAGTGTTTTATTTGCGATAATTGGATGTTCATCAAATAAATACATACTCATTGTTTACCTCCTCTTTACAAAGAAAAAGACAAGCAGTTTGTCTCTACTTGTCTTTCATTAATTTATATTTTGTTAGTTTAATTATTCTTTACCTTCCAATAACCATTCTTTGAACTTCCTACATATTCTAGTTTATCTTCTTCTTTTAACTTCAAAATATCTCTCTCAATCGTTGATTTTGATACACCTAGAATATCTTTAAGATTACTTCTTGTTATGTTTTTATTTTCTTTGATTAACTCTAAAATTTTCTCTATTCGTTTTTGATTATCCAATTTCAAATTTTGGGCTTCATTTTGAGCTTCATTTTGGGCTTCATAGTTTCTATTAAATAGAGTTACTATAACACCATTGTTAGAAATATAATATTCAGGTTGTTTTGTAAAATCAGTATAATCTTCAAATATTCTTCTAACCCCTGATGCATAGTTTTCAATAACATCAATTTTATCTAATGTATTGACAATTATCTTATTTCTTTTGTTTCCACAAACTGAGAAAATTTTTTCACCGTAATAAAAAGACATCCATTTAAAGCATATCTCAAACTATAATTTCATATAACGTTATATCTAACATCGATATAACGTTTTTACTTCTTTATATTTTTATATTGCCTTCCCTATTCATTCTTCTTTTGTCCATGAATAAATATCCACCCGCCTAGCGGGTGATTTTTCATTTTCGGGCTTAGCCCTACTATCACTGGCTGCACACACGTGTGCTTTTATCGCCTGCCAGCTTGCATATCCTTTACTTGCTACCCTTTAAA
>RQZE01000011.1 GCA_003858585.1 Erysipelotrichaceae bacterium OH741_COT-311 | reverse complement strand
CTGGCAGGCGATAAAAGCACACGTGTGTGCAGCCAGTGATAGTAGGGCTAAGCCCGAAAATGAAAAACCACCCGCTAGGCGGGTGGATATTTATTATTTTAAGGAGAATGTATGAAGAAATTATTTGTATTCGATATAGATGGAACATTGACAACAAGTCAAAAACAAATCACGCAAAAAACAAAAGAAGTTTTGATGTCTTTAGCCAAAAAAAGGAATTATTTAGCTTTGGCTAGTGGTCGTACGGTAAATGGATTACAAGCTTTTGCAAAAGAATTGAAGTTTGATGAAATCGGTGGTTATCTTTTAGCTTTTAATGGAGCTAAGGTAGTAGATTGTAAAACCAATGAAGTAGTAAATCAAACACTATTTCCAAGTGCATACATCCAAGATATTTATGATTATTGTCAAAAGAATGATGTGGGTATTATCAGTTACATGGATCAAACCATTGTAAGCGGTCGTCGAATTGATGAGTATATTGAATTGGAACAACGTTTAAATTTTATGGAGTTACGTGTTGTAGAGGATTTTTCATCGTATTTAGATCATCAGCCAATAAATAAATTATTATTGACTGCACCACCTGAAAAAGCTGCGGTGGTGGAAAAAGAGTTGCAGATGCAATTTCATAAAGTTTTAAGTATTTATCGTTCGGAGGCATTTTTTATTGAAGTGATGCCGCTACATGTTGATAAGGCGAGCTCTTTGGATTGTTTGATTAAAATCTTAGGGTTAAAACAAGAAGATGTGGTTGCCTTTGGTGATGGTTATAATGATTTAACGATGATTGAATATGCCGGTGTTGGAGTAGCAATGGCAAATGCGAAAGAAGAAGTTAAGCAAGTTGCCAATATCGTTACAAGATCTAATGATGAAGAAGGCATTAGTTATGCCATTAAGGAATTGCTTGATTTATAAAGGTTATTGTTAAAACAACTGAAAATTGATAGAATAAATAGGAAAAATAGGGGTGAAATCATGTATCAAACATATCGACAAGGATGGGTTGAAGTCATAACCGGATGTATGTTTGCCGGTAAGACAGAAGAGTTGATTCGACGTATAAAAGTATTAGAATTTGCAAAAAAACGTATTAAAGTGTTTAAACCTTTGACTGACAATCGTTATAGTAACACCTTGGTTGTAAGTCATGCAGGTAGTAGTGTAGAAAGTATAGTAGTAGAAAATTCTATAAAAATTTTAGATTACATTGATGAAGATTTAGATGTGGTTGCGATTGATGAAGTGCAGTTTTTTGATGAAGGAATTGTCGAAGTATGCGACTACTTGGCACGCAAAGGGATTCGTGTAATGGCTGCAGGTCTTGATCAGGATTTTCGTGGGGAGCCATTTGGTATTATGCCTTTGTTAATGACTCAAGCGGAATTTGTAACAAAGCTTACTGCGGTATGTAATACATGTGGAGCACCGGCTACAAGAAGTCAAAGAATTGTAAATGGCTTACCGGCTAGTTTTGATGAGCCTATTATTTTAGTGGGTGCCAGTGAATCGTATGAAGCTAGTTGTCGCCATTGTCATAAGGTACCAAATAAACCTAGTTTATTTCAGAAATAGGAGGAATATATGGACGCAATACATGTTCGTTTACAGAAAGTAGAAGATCGTTACTTGGAAATTAACGATCAATTAATTAGTGATGAAGTGATTCATCAGCCAAAGTTAATGGCAAAACTTGCTAAGGAACAGGCTTCCCTTCGTAAAGTATATGAAGCTTTTCAACAGTTAAAAGCCTTAGATAGTCATATTCAACAAGCAGAAGCGATGTTGCAGGAACAAGATATAGAGTTAAAAGAAATGGCACAAATGGAGTTGGATGAATTGCTTCCACAAAAAGAAGTGCTGATGGAAAAACTTGAAGTGTTATTAATTCCAAGAGATCCGGTGGATGACCACGATGCCATTGTGGAAATTCGAGGGGCTGCCGGTGGTGATGAAGGAAATATCTTTGCGGGTGATTTATTCCGTATGTATAGTTATTATGCAGAAAATAAAGGGTTTAAAGTTCAAGTGTTGGAATCCAGTGAAGCAGAAGCTGGAGGATATACCTTAATTAGTTTTATTGTAAAGGGTGAAGATGCTTATCGTAACTTTAAATTTGAAAGTGGAGCTCATCGTGTGCAACGTGTACCAAAGACGGAAACACAAGGACGTGTACATACATCAACGGCTGTTGTTTTTGTTCTTCCGGATGTTGAAGAAACGGATATTGAAATTCCGGAATCGGAATTAACAATTGAAACGCATCGTGCTTCCGGTGCCGGAGGGCAACACATCAATAAGACAGATAGTGCGGTACGTATTGTCCATGTTCCAACGGGGATTACGGTAAACTGTCAAGATGGTCGTTCTCAAATTGCTAACCGTGAAACAGCGTTAAAGTTAATCAAGGCTCGTGTATATGAAGAATATCAACGTCAAAAAGCGGAAGCAGAAGGTAAGGCTCGTCGTGAAAAGATGGGTACCGGAGATCGTTCTGAAAAGATTAGAACCTATAACTATCCACAAAACCGTGTAACCGATCATCGCATTGGTTTAACACTTAATCAGTTAGATCGTATTGTAGAAGGAAAACTGGATGATGTAATTGAAGCTTTACTACAAAATGAACAGAAAGAGATTTTATTAGGTGAGCAATAATGCTTACCTTTAATCATTTACTCAAAGAGTATAAACAAAAACTAAGAGATAGTGATATTCCAATGGAAACGTGTAAATTATTTCTCTTAGAGCTTTGTAATGAACATCAATATGATTTATATCTCAACATAGACAAAGAAGTGCCTCAAGAAATTCTTGATGCTTTTCGAAACGGGATCAAACGTATTTTAAACCATGAGCCAATGAATTATGTTTTAGGCTATGCTTGGTTTTATGGCTATCAATTTAAAGTGAATCGCGATGTGTTAATTCCTCGCTATGAAACCGAAGAATTGGTTGCTAATATCTTAATGACCATGGATGATATGTTTAAGGATTATAACGAAATAGTAGCTTGTGATATTGGATGTGGTTCAGGAGCCATTGCCATTAGTGTCGCGGCTGAAGAGCCGAAGGTTAAGATGTTAGCAAGTGATATTAGTGCTGAGGCTTTAGAAGTGACAAAGCAAAATGCAACCTTAAACCATGTTGAGTTAGAATATTACCTAGGAAATATGTTGGATCCACTGATTGAAAATGGTTGTAAAGTAGATGTTTTAATTTGTAATCCACCTTATATCAAACAAGATGAAGTCTTAGAAACGTCTGTAAAAGAGTTTGAACCGCATGTTGCTTTATTTGGTGGAAGTGATGGGTTAAAGTATTATCGTGAAGTCTTTGAAAAAGCACATCTCATTCTTAAAGACAAAGCCTTTTTAGCTTTTGAAATTGGTTGGGATCAAAAAGAGGCTTTATCAAAGCTTGTAGAGGTAACATTTCCACAAAGCACATTTGAAGTGTTAAAAGATATTAATGGTAAAGATCGTATGTTGATTGTAAAGTTAGGGGGATAGTATGAAAAATCCGGTAAGTATTATTGAAGAATATCGTAACGAGGATATCAATACGGTATTTGTTAAGTTGTTAAATGAATTTAAGTTAGTGTATCAAATGAAGGATAAAAAGTTAGAAGCTCATTTGTTGTTAGAAGATCAAAAAGTAAAACTAAAAGATGTCATTGTTAGTAATAGTTTTAAGATTGATTTAGTAGATTCTTTAATTGAGTTTGAACATGAAGTCATCTTAGAAGCGTTAAGCTATGTATTAGGTGCATTGTATAGTAGTTTTCAAATTTATGATGAAACAAGTGAACTACCATATCATTTAAATGAAAAGACTTGTGCTGAGTATATGTTTTCAAATTTATCAAACAGTACCTTTGTAAGTGATTCACGTTATACGATGTTTGACATTTTTAAGGATGTTGATAAACATCATTATGAAGATGCATTAAGGATGAAGGCAGATGTATAAGTATTTATTGTTTGATTTGGATGATACCATCTTAGATTTTAAAACAAATGAATTAGTAAGTTTACGTAAGTTATTTAAAAATCATAAAATTGATAATATCAATGAAGTGATTAAATATTATTTAGAAGTAAATCATGATTTATGGAATCAATACGAATTAGGTCAGTTAAAGATTGAAGAGGTCGTATCTAAACGTTTTGAAATTGTGTTACGTAAGTTTGATTATGCAGTAGATGGTTATGTGTTTGATCAAGAGTATCGTCAATATTTAAGTCAAGGTGGTCAGTTGATGGATCATGCCTTTGAGGTGATTGAAACATTAAGTAAACATTATGATTTGTATGTAGTGACCAATGGGGTAAGTGAAACACAACGAAATCGTTTGAATTTATGCAAATTAACTCCTTATTTTAAAGCTATCTTTACATCAAAAGATATTGGTTATCCAAAACCGCATAAAGAATTTTTTGATTATGTAAGTCAAAATATTGACGGGTTTAATCCTAAGGAGGCACTTGTCATCGGAGATTCGCTGAACAATGACATTAAAGGGGCGAATGATTATGGAATCGACTCTTGTTGGATGGCAAATAATCGTATCAATGATAGTGCGATTAAAAGTACTTATACCATTAATGGTTTAGTAGAATTATTAGATTTATTAGCACATTAAAAAACACTGGTTACAGTGTTTTTGTTTGTTTAAAGAAGATGTTACGAATAAAGTTTAAAAGTAAGATGGATAAGATAGTTGCTATGGCTACAATGAACCATTGAGTAAGAGTTAAATAAGTAATTTCAAAAAAATGATGGAAGAAAGAAACACATATCAAAAAAGTAAAGAAAATTCCAATGAGTAAATACTTGCGCATAGGTGTAAATGGATAACTTGTGTATACTAAGATGTAGTACATAATTGCTGCGGTTACGTAAAAAATCATGGTTGTTAGGCTATCTGGAATGGGATAGAAGTGATGTATACCATATAGCAGTATGACTGCGAAAACAACACTAATTCCACAAGGAATTGCCTTTGATAAAATAAGTTTCATGAATTGTTTAGGGATGGGGTTGAAGTTGGATTCCATGGTTAAGATAAAAGATGGAATACCAATGAATAAAGAAGATAGTAGTGTTAATTGGATAGGAATAAATGGATAGGCTGGAAGAAAGAGAATAGTAAACAAGGTTAATAGGATAGAAAAGGTTGTTTTGGTTAAAAAGAGTGTGGATGATAATGTGATGTTGTTTATAACTCGACGACCTTGATTTAGGATTTCTACTAAGTGATTAAAGTTATTATCTAAAAGGATGATGTGACTGATACTTTTAATTGCATCGTAGCCATTTGCCATAGCGATACTGATGTCTGCTTCTTTTAAGGCAAAGGCATCGTTAATGCCATCTCCTACCATGGCGGTAATACGACCTTGTTGTTTTAAAGTATGTAAAATGAGTTTCTTTTGAAGCGGTTTGACACGGGTAAAGATTTGATAATCGTTACAAGTCTGTATGAGTTCTTCATCTAAAACATTGCTACAATCCATAATTGAAAGATCCAAGTCTAATGCCTTGGAAATGGCTTTTACGGTATGGTAATCATCACCACTTAAAATACGTACAGTTACTTCTTGTTCTTTAAAGTGTTGTAAAACACCTTTGGCTTCTTGTTTCAATTCATCTGTTAATACGATAAGGGCAATGATGGTATTTTCATTTGGCAAGCCTTCTTGTTGGTTTGAAGCATGTGCCAAGGCTAATATACGATGTCCTTGACTTGTATAATTTGTGATTGTTTTTTCTAGGGATTTTTCTATCCTTGCCTGTATAAAGTTATAGGCACCTAGTGTATAGGTATCTCTTTGGGTTGAGATTAAGGAATATTTGTTGGTAGAGTTAAAGTGAATTCCATTGATAATAGGAAGAACTTGGCTGATCAAACAGTATTTACTGATGGCATCAGTGGTTGGGTTTTGATCTTTTAAATAATTCGTTAGATTTGCAAGAATGTTACTGGCATCAAAAGAAGGGTCTATTGAAATGATTTCTTTTACTTCCATATTTCCTGTTGTTAAGGTTCCGGTTTTATCAACACATAAATCATCGATGCGTGCTAGGGTATCAATCGCATGGATTTCTTGAATTAGGGTATCGTGATTAGCGAGATAGATAGATCCTATGGCTAAAGAAATAGAAATCAACAGAATAAGTCCTTCCGGAATCATGCCTACACTAGAGGCTACCGTTTTTAAGATGCTTTCATTCAAAGATAGTCGTGTTAGGTAGAATTGTTTTAAGAATAAGAATAAAGATAAAGGTACTATGATGTAGGTAATGATTTTAATGATATTGGAAATGGTATCTTTTAAAATGGCTTTTTGCTTTTTGCTTTGTTTTAAGTGAGATAATACACCGTTGATATAGGTGTCTTTTCCTACACGAATGACTTTGCAGTAAGCGTTGCCGCTTAAAATACTACTTCCGGATAAGACTTCTTCCTCTACGGTTTTAGAGATGGAATTGGATTCTCCGGTAAGCATGGATTCATTGACTTCAAGATGACCTTCTAGTATCTTACAATCCGCAACGACTTCATCACCAAGTTTTAATAGAAGAATATCATCTAAGACAATATCTTCTTTTTGTATGGTTACTTCTTGTCCTCGGCGTAGTACGTGTGATTTACTTTGGTGTAGGACTTTTAGTTTATCAAGTTTATGTTTGCTGCGTAGTTCTTGCACAATTACAATCACAGTATTAATGATGACTACTTGCATAAACAACATATTTTGATATTTTTTAGTAAATAAGACAAACAAAGCTAGAACGACATTTAAAAAGTTAAACAATGTAAACACATGACGTAGAATGATGTCTTTGTTAGTAGTATGTGTTTGATCATAAAAGTGATTGGTTTGTTGTTTGTCGATGCGTTGTTTTACTTCTTGATTATTTAATCCGGTATAGTTTTTCATACTTTCTTCCTTTTCGTTTATTTTAACATAATTCACGCTTTTACTTGTATTACTTACGTATTATAATAATTAATGGTATACTATTGTTATTTGCAAAAAGGAATCAAAGGAGAAGGTTATGTCATTAACTGCTGGAATTGTTGGTTTACCAAATGTTGGAAAGTCAACGTTATTTAATGCGATTACAAAATCAAATGTAGAAGCTGCAAACTATCCATTTGCGACAATCAATCCAAACGTAGGGGTAGTGGAAGTGCCGGATGAACGAATCAAACATATATGTCAATACATTGTTCCAAAGAAGGTGGTATATACTACGTTTGAATTTACGGATATTGCAGGTCTTGTAAAAGGAGCAAGTAAAGGAGAAGGATTAGGAAACCAATTTTTAAGTCATATTCGACAAACAGATGCGATTTGTCATGTGGTGCGTTGTTTTGAAGATGGTGATATTACGCATGTGGAAGGGAGTGTAGATCCCATTCGTGATGCAGAAATCATTAACTTGGAATTAGCGATTGCAGATTATAATACGATTGAAAATCGTTTAAGTAAAGTAGCTCGTAAGGCACAAGCAAAGGATGCCGATGCGATGGTGGAAGTGGAAGTGCTGAATAAATTACATGAAGTATTAAAGCAAGGACAACCGGCTCGTAGTGTTTCGCTTAGTAAGGAAGAAGAGGTTATTGTAAAAGGGTATCAATTACTTACAAGTAAGCCGATGATTTATATTGCCAATATCGCAGAGGAAGAAATTAGTCATCCGGAAAGTAACTCTCATTATGTTGCCTTAAAAGAATATGCTGCACAACAACAAAATGATGTAGTTGCGATTTCCGCTAAGATTGAAGAAGAATTATCGATGTTAGAGGATGAAGAAAAAGCGTTGTTTTTAGAAGAGTTAGGTATGAAGGAATCCGGGTTAGATCAAGTGATTAAGGCTGCCTATCATATGTTAGATTTACAAACCTATTTTACTGCCGGTGTAAGTGAAGTTCGTGCTTGGACATTTCGTAAAGGAATGAAAGCTCCGGAGTGTGCAGGGATTATTCACAGTGATTTCCAACGTGGTTTTATTCGTGCGGAAACGTATAGTTATGAAGATTTAATGACGTATAAATCCGTAGCGGCTTTAAAAGAAGCGGGTAAATTACGCAGTGAAGGAAAAGAGTATATTGTAAAAGATGGCGATGTCATAGAGTTTCGTTTTAATGTTTAGAAATCATTAGGAATTTTTCGTATGATGAAAAAATATAAAGGTAATTATGTTTTAGCATGTTCTGCCGGACCGGATTCTATGGCTCTTTTGGCAATGAGTGCCTATCTAAAAATGAATATTATTGTTGCGATGGTGAATTATCATACTCGCAAAGAAAGTGATGCAGAAATGCAGATAGTCATCGAATTTTGTAAAAAGTACCATATTCCTTATGATGTGCATCATGCTTACTATAATCAACAAGGTAATTTTGAACAGTGGGCGCGTGATGTCCGTTATACGTTTTTTAAAAGGTTATGTGATCAATATCAATGTGATGGGATCTTGGTGGGGCATCATTTAGATGATTTATTGGAAACGTATTTATTACAACGTAAGCGTAAGATTATACCATCGGTCTATGGACTAAAAGAATGTGTATATCACGGACGTTATAAAGTGATTCGTCCTTTGTTGTCGTATACAAAACAAGAGTTATTGGATTTTGTAATAAAAAATGAAATTCCTTATAGTTTAGATGTTTCTAATCAAAGTGATACGTATTTGCGTAATAAAATTCGCAATCAAATTCTTAAGCGCATGTCTTATGAAGGGAAGATGCATCTTTTAAAGGAGATACAACAGGCGAATGTTGATCTTGAGGCTATGCATAAGGAAGTTCATTGTTTTTTATCACAAGGGGATAAGTATGCGATTCATGAGTTTAAGGAGTTTCCTTATCAAGAATTATGTTTACGTTCTTTGTTGAAGGTTACTAAGAGCAGTGCATATTATCAAGAGTTAATCAAACAAATCTTACAGTGTCCACGCTTATGTTTAGAGTTTGATGACTTTTATCTGGTGGTACATCAAGGGAGTTTTTATATAAGTAATAAAGAAGAGTTTTCTTATCAGATTTTAGAATTAAAAGAAATGAGCTTTCCACAGTTTAAGCTTAGTTTAACAGGACCAAAAAAGTGTGGGGTCATGGTAGTGAAAGAGGATTTTCCATTAACGATTCGTACTCCTTTACCAAGTGATAAGATTGAATTATCTTTTGGTCATAAAAAGGTATCTCGTTTGTTTATTGATGCAAAAATTCCGATGGATAAGCGTAAAAAGTGGCCAATTGTTTTAAATTGTAAGAATGAAATTCTATTAGTGCCTAAAATTGCCTGTAAAAAAACGCATAGTTCTAACAATATGAATTTATTTGTGTTAGAATTGTAGATATTATGGAGGTTTTGTGTATGCATCCAATGATTAAAGAAATTTTAATATCAGAAAATGAAATTGTAGAGAAATGCAAGGAATTAGGGCAAAAAATTGATCAAGAGTATCAAAGTAGCCAACCGCCATTACTTGTGGCATTATTAAAAGGATCGGTTCCATTTTTATCTGAGTTGATTAAACATATCAAGATGGATGTGGAGTTTGACTTTATGGATGTTTCAAGCTATGAGGGAACAGAATCGATTGGTGATATTCGTATTAATAAAGATTTAGATCGTTCGATTAAAGGTGTTGATATTTTGTTGGTAGAAGATATCGTTGATACCGGTCGTACGTTAAAAAATGTAAAAGAAATGCTTTTTAATAAGGGAGCAGCGAGTGTTAAGGTGGTAGCATTATTGGATAAGCCGTCAAGACGTGTGGTAGAAGATATTCATGCGGAGTATATCGGCTTTGAAATACCGGATGCCTTTGTTGTAGGTTTTGGGTTAGACTACAATCAAAAATATCGTAATTTACCTTATATTGGCGTTTTAAAAGATGAGTGTTATAAATAAGGAGTTCATGAATGAATAATCGTAACAAAATTTTTAATTATTTACCTTTTTTAATCGTTCTATCTTCTTTAATGGCATTATTTTTATTGAATCCAAATGGGACAAGTAAAGTATTAAATTATAATGAATTAAGAAGTTTATTAAAGACGGTTGAGGTAGAAGAAGTAACGGTTACTGTTGGTAGTAACGTTATTGATGTAAAGGGAAGCTATAAGGATAATAATCGTAATGTTTATTTTAAATCCACAATTCCAAATACAGAAGGACAAAGTGATGCGTTAATTTCGATGCTTGAAAAAAGCAAAGTGTCGATTGTGGATGCACAGGCTCGTAATATTTGGATGGAGATGATTGGTAACATTGTTCCATTTATTATCTTTGGGGCATTTGCAGTGTTTATTTTGACACGTTTGAATAGCGGTGGACAAAATAAAGCTTTTGAGTTTTCAAAATCACGTGCTCGTTTAGAGTCGGATATTAAGATTCGTTTTAATGATGTAGCGGGTTGTGAAGAAGAAAAAGAAGAGATGGCGGAAATTATTGAGTATTTACGTTCGCCACGTAAGTTTGCGAAAATGGGGGCTCGTATTCCAAAAGGGATTTTATTAGTTGGTCCTCCGGGAACGGGGAAAACATTATTGGCAAAAGCGGTAGCCGGAGAAGCCAATGCGCCGTTTTATTCCATTTCCGGTTCGGACTTTGTAGAAATGTTTGTCGGAGTTGGGGCAAGTCGTGTTCGTGATATGTTCAAACGTGCTAAACAAACGATGCCTTGTATTATTTTTATCGATGAAATTGATGCGGTAGGGCGTCAACGTGGTGCCGGTATGGGTGGCGGTCACGATGAGCGTGAGCAAACATTAAATCAAATCCTAGTTGAAATGGATGGTATTAATGATAATAGCGGGGTTGTCATTATCGCTTGTACTAACCGTCCGGATGTCTTAGATCCTGCACTTCTTCGTCCTGGAAGATTTGATCGTCAAATTACGGTGTCTTTACCGGATCGTAAAGGACGTGAAGCTATCTTAAAGGTTCATGCACGTAATAAGAAGTTGGCAGATGAAATTGATTTAGGAGCTTTAGCAAAACGTACACCGGGGTTTTCTGGTGCTGATTTAGAAAATGTCTTGAATGAAGCTGCCATTTTGGCGGTTCGTGAACATAGTGAAGTGATTAAAATGCCTCACTTGGATGAAGCGATTGACCGTACAATGATGGGTCCTGCGAAAAAGAGTCGTACACATGATGAAGCAAGTAAGAAGATGGTTGCTTATCATGAAGCGGGACATGCGATTATTGGTTTGTTTTTAGACAATGCGATTATGGTGCAAAAAGTTACCATTATTCCACGTGGTAGTGCAGGTGGGTATAACTTAATGACACCAAAAGAAGAGAAATTTATGCGTACGCGCAAAGACTTAATGGCTTCGATTACTTCGTATATGGGTGGTCGTGTAGCTGAAGAAATCTATTTTGATGATATTACAACAGGTGCTTATGGTGATATCGAAAGCGCGACAAAGATTGCACGTGATATGGTTACCATCTATGGGATGAGTGATTTAGGTCCTATTCAATATGATCAGGCGAATCATTCGGTATTCTTAGGTCGTGATTATAATAGTCCAAGTAATGTATCTGGTAATGTTGCCTATGAAATTGATAAAGAAGTTCGTAAGATTATTGATGAGTGTTACAATAAAGCAAAAGAGTTAATTTTAAGTCATAGTAAAGAGATAGAATTGATTGCTAATGCGTTAATTGAAAATGAAACAATTACATCGGAACAAATTGAAAACCTATTGGCTGGTAAAACAGTGGATGGGGATGTAATTGATGTAGAAGTAAAGGAAAAGGATGAAACACTAGGCTAAGGTCTAGTGTTTTATAAAGGTGAAGTATGCAAGATAAATTAATCAAGGCGGTTGCACGTAATGGAAATGTGCGTATTTATGCTTTAAGAAGTACAAATTTAGTAGAGAAAGCTCGTTTACAGCATGATTTATGGCCAACCTCACTGGCGGCTATGGGGCGCTTATTAAGTGTTACGGTTATGATGGCATCAATGCTTAAGGAAGAAGATCACAGTATTATTGTACAACTCAATGGTGGTGGTCCTATTGGTACTTGTATGGTACAAGCGTATGGAAATGGACAAGTAAAGGGATTTGTTGGAGATAATGAAATTTATTTAAAGTACAATGAATCGAATAAACTGGCTGTTGGTTTAGCGGTTGGGAATCAAGGTTATCTTCAAGTTACCAAAGATATGAAGATGAAAGATAAGTTTACCGGACAGGTCGCTTTACAGACCGGTGAAATCGGAGATGATTTTGCTTATTACTTTGCGGTAAGTGAACAAACGCCTTCGGTAGTATCTTTAGGTGTCTTAGTGGATACGGATTATTCTTGTAAAGCAAGTGGCGGTTTATTGATTCAATTAATGCCAAATGCATTAGAGGAAGATATAGTGGCGGTGGAAGAAGTTGTAAAACATTTACAGCCCATTAGTAGTTTAATTGAAGAAGGAAAGTCGTTAGAAGATATTGTTACTTCATTGTTTAACGATGCGGAAATATTAGAAAGCAAACAAGTGGGATGGCATTGTGATTGTAGTAAAGATCGTTTCAAAGGGGCTTTATCTACGTTAAAAGAAGAAGATTTAATTCAAATGATTGAGGAAGATCATCAAGCGGAAGTAAAATGTGAATATTGCAATACCAAATATATCATCAGTGAAGAAGAATTAAAATTTATTTTAGGATTTAAGCGTTCATGTTTAAAATAGGTGATATTGAGATTAAAAATCCCATTGTTATTGCACCTATGGCAGGTATTAGTAACAATGCCTTTCGCGAAATTTGTTATAAGTTTGGAGCAGGGCTTGTCTATGCAGAAATGGTAAGTGATAAGGCAATTGTGTATGAAAATGAAAAGTCTTTGGAAATGACTTACACTTCTCAGGTAGAACATCCCATTGCCATGCAGTTGTTTGGTGGTGATGTAGATACGATGGTTCAAGCTGCCAAGTATTTGGATACCCATAGTGATTGCGATATTATTGATATTAACTTAGGCTGTCCGGTAACTAAGATTGTAAAAGGAAAAGCGGGTAGTTATTTATTAAAAGATATGGATTCTACCGTAAACTTAGTTAAGGCAGTTGTAGATAGTGTAAAAAAGCCCGTAACGGTTAAGATGCGTTTAGGGTGGAGTGAAGATTCTATCAACTGTATTGAACTTGGTAAACGTTTAGAAGCGGTAGGAGTAAAAGCCATTGCGTTACATGGGCGTACTCGTAGTCAGTTATACCAAGGCAAAGCCAACTGGGATATGGTTAAGAAGCTAAAAGAAAATGTATCTATTCCGGTCATTGGTAATGGTGATGTAAAAAGTGCTCAGGAAGCCATCATGCGTTTAAAAGAAACAGGGTGCGATGGTATTATGATTGGACGTGGCGCTATTGGTAATCCCTTTTTGATCAAAGAGTTAAGCAGTATCTTTGAAAAAGATAGTGTAGAAATGCCTAGAGATAAAGAACGCCTTGCAATGTGTATGGATCATGCGAAGCGTTTAACAACGTTAAAGGGAGAACGTATCGCAATGAAACAAATGCGTGGATTAGCGCCTTGGTATATTCAAGGATTACCTTATAGTACAAAAGTAAAAAATTTATTAACTAAAATCAATTCTTTGGATGACTTAAAATTGATATTGGATGAATATGAATTATTTTTAAATGAAAAATATGAAAAATATAACAAATAAGATAGTAAAATTATAAATATTTGTTACAATAAATGTATAATAAGTTGAAAGTATTCACTTACAGTAATTTAGGAAAGGAAACCAATATGAAAAAATTACTTATCATTTTAGTTTTATCTCTTACAATGCTAGCAGGATGTGCTGGTGGTTCTGGACAAAAACTAGCTTGTACATTGAAGGAAGAAGGGTCAACGGCTAATGTTATTGTTAATCACAAAGATAACAAGGCTACAAAGATTAGCTTTAAAGGTTCTATCGACATTCCTGAGGAAGAAAAAGAAAGTATTGCTTTTGCAGTAGGTATGTTAAAGGGTTATTTTGAAGGTATTAAAGGTTCTAAAGTAGAACAACAAGGAAATAAGATTGTGATTGAATTTTCAATCGATTTAAAGGATCAAAAACAAATAGAACAATTAAGTAGCTTAGGGGGCTTTACAGGTCTTAGTCTTACTGATGAACAATTAGATATCGATACAATTAAAAATGAATTGGAATCATCAGGCTTTACTTGTAAGTAGTTTTTGGTGAAAACATGAAGAAACTTGTTGCGATTGTAGTATTAGCGTTAAGTTTAAGTGCTTGTAATGCTGGTAGCAAAGAACATGTATGTACGTTTGAAGATCAAAGTAGAGGTCTTAAATCAAAATTAGTACATACCCATTCAGGAGATGTTGTAAAAGGTTTTAAAGAAACAATTGTGTTTTCTTATGAGCAATATGGCATTTCAGAAGAACATAAAGAAGCATTTCAACAACAAATTAAGGAAACGTTTAATCCACTTTATGGAGAAACAAATGTAACATATCAGGATGAAAAGGATACACTTACTGTTATCGTTTCGATTGTCTACGATAAAGAAACAATTAAGAAACTACAAGAAAGTGGTGTGGTAACAGCGGGCAATATATCACATATCAGCCTTAAAGAATCGATTAAAGAATTAGAGGCGAATGGTTACAATTGTGGTAAATAACAATAGTAACTATTGCTGGTAAAAGAGGGTAAAAATGAAGAAATTAGTATTGATAGTGTTATTAGCTTTAGGCTTAAGTGCTTGTGATGGTGGGAAACAACAGGTATGTACCTATGAACAGTCAGGTATAACGTCTAAGTTAGTACATAAACATTCAGGTGATGTGATTAAAAGTACGAAGGAAACATTAGTGTTTACTTATGCAGACCTTGGTATTGCAGAAGATGGTAAAAAAGATTTTCAAAAACAAGTAAAAGAAACGTATGATTCTTTATATGGAACTTCCAATACATCGTATAAGGAAGGGAAAGATACATTTACGGTTGTACTTTCTGTTGTTTATAATAAAAAAACGATTGAAGAGTTACAAAAAACAGGTGTTGTTGATGCAGGGAATGCGGCTTATATCAGTTTAGAACAATCCATCCAACATCTTGAAAATGCCGGTTATGTTTGTCACAAATAAGTCATCTTGATAAATGGATTTAATAGAATAAGGAAAACAAATGAAAACGTTAATTGTGATTGTGTTGTTTGCATTGGGCTTGAGTGGTTGTAACACTAAGTCTAAAAAGATTACTTGTACCTTAGAGCTACCGGAAAATGTACATAAGGTGGTTTATGGTTACAATGATAATCGTATAAGCGAAGTGGAATATTCTCTTTCATTGTCGTTTGAAGCTTATGGAATAGAAAATACGGATGTAGAAGAAAAGTCGTTGTTCTTTGAATCGCTTATTTCAGCGTTTGGATCTATATATGGAGAATCTTATATCACACATACAGAGAGTGAAGAATATTTTACGATTGTAGTTTCCATGCCAATCAACAAAGATACAGTTGAAACGTTCAAACAGACGGATATCGTGTATATTGATGAAGATAACACCGTTAATCTAAAAAAGACGATTCAGGCTCATGAATCACATGGCTACGTTTGTAGCAAATAGAATAGCGTTGAAGAGAAGGGTTATTAATCAGCGATCTTAAGAGAGTCCTTGATGGTGGAAATAGGATAATCAAGATTAATAATGAAAGGTCTTGGAGCTATACGTGTACCAGCGTTAATGGAAGACTGTGTAGTCATTAAGTTGTATTAAGTGATTAATACAAGAAGTAGGGTGGTACCACAAGATAACTCTTGTCCCTTGGGATAGGAGTTTTTTTTATGAAGGAGGAAACATGGAAGTTAAATTAAGTGAACAAGAGGTAGTGCGTCGTGGTAAGATGCAGGATTTAATTGATAAGGGGATTGATCCATTTGGTCAAGCCTTTGAACGCAGCCATCGTTCAAGTGATATTCGCAAAGAATATCAAGAGAAAACAAAAGAAGAATTAGAGGCATTGGGTGTAACTGTGCGTATTGCAGGTCGTATTATGACAAAACGTCGTATGGGTAAGCTTGGCTTTATGCACTTACAAGATCGTGATGGTCAAATTCAAGTTGTTGTAAATAAGGGTGTAGTTGGAGATGACGTTTATGAAATCTTTAAGGTCAGTGATCTTGGAGATATTATTGGGATTGTTGGTACTGTGATTAAAACGGATAGTGGAGAATTATCTGTCAAGGCACATGAATACATTCATTTAACAAAGGCGTTGCGTCCTCTTCCTGAAAAATTTCATGGGTTACAAGATATTGAAGAGCGTTATCGTCGTCGTTATGTGGATTTAATCATGAATGAAAATAGCCGTAAGATTGCATTGATGCGTCCACGTATCATTCGTGCTATTCAACATTATCTAGATCAACAAGGTTTAGTGGAAGTAGAAACACCTGTATTACATCCGATTTTAGGAGGAGCAGCTGCGCGTCCGTTTGTGACACATCATAATACCTTAGATATGGATTATTATTTACGTATCGCAACGGAATTACCATTGAAGCGTTTAATTGTTGGTGGTTTAGAGGGTGTGTATGAAATTGGTCGTTTATTTAGAAACGAAGGAATGGACCGTAAACATAATCCGGAATTTACAACAGTAGAGGCTTATGTTGCTTATAGTGATATGGAAGGTATGATGAAGTTAAATGAAGGATTATTTGAACATGTCGCTTTAGAAGTATTGCATACAACGGAAGTTACATTTGGTGGCAAAGAGATTTCTTTAAAAGCTCCATTTAAGCGTTGGCATATGGTAGATGCGGTAAAAGAAGTATGTGGCATTGATTTTTATCAAGAGATGAGTGTAGAAGAAGCTGTTGCTTATGCAAAGAAACATGATATTGAAGTACAACCGCATGAAAGAACGGTCGGTCATATTATTAATTTATTCTTTGAACGTTATTGTGAAGATAAAATTACACAACCAACTTTTGTATATGGACATCCGGTAGAGATTTCTCCACTTGCTAAGCGTAATCCAAAGGATCCTCGTTTTACGGATCGTTTTGAACTTTTAATCTATGGTACAGAGTATTCTAATGCCTTTTCGGAGTTAAATGATCCAATTGATCAAAAGGCTCGTTTTGAAGCACAGTTAAAGCAAAAAGAACTTGGTGATGATGAAGCAACCGAAATGGATATTGACTACATTGAAGCGTTAGAATATGGATTACCTCCAACCGGCGGTATTGGAATTGGAATTGATCGCTTTGTCATGTTGTTGACAGATAGTGAAGCCATTCAGGAAGTGTTACTATTCCCTCAAATGAAGAAAAGATAAAGCCCGTTTTGGGTTTTTCTTTTTATATGATTTCGCATGAAAATTGTGGAAACCTAATGGTAAATACTATATAATCAATTGTATATTCTCTAGGAGGCAACAATGGAATTAAGTAAGTTTGGAAAAGAATTATGGTTTGATGTAATCGGTGGATTTTTAATTGGTATTAGTGTTCATGTCTTTGCAAGTTCAGCTGATTTTGCTCCGGGTGGGGTGAATGGTTTGGCACTGATTAGTCATCATTTATTTGGCTTTCGTATCGGGTTGGTTACCTTGATTTTAAATATTCCAATTATTTTTTTCAGTTATAAATACTTAGGTAAAAATTTTTTATTTAAATCTTTAAAAACAATGGCTATTTTTGCGTTTATGATGGACTATGTTGTACCGTTAGTTCCTATTTATCATGGAAATCAATTATTGGCGTCCATTTTCACGGGTTTTATTGGTGGTATTGGTTATGCGTTAATTTATATGCAAGGATCTTCGACAGGTGGTTCTGATTTCTTTATTATGTCGGTAAAGAAGTTATTTCCTCATCATTCCATTGGGTTTATTACGCAGGTAAGTGATGCCGTGGTTATTTTATTAGGAATGTTTGTCTTTAAAAATATTGAGGCGGTACTATATGGCTTAATTGCTGTGGCAGTAGGTTCTATTGTGGTGGATAAGATTATGTATGGTGCCAATAGTGGCAAGATTGTCTTCATTGTTTCAAGTAAGTCAGAAGAGATTGCAGAGGCGATTAATCAGGTGGTACAACGTGGATCTACTTTTTTACATGCCACAGGTAGTTACTCTAAAAAAGAAGGGAATGTTATCTTTTGTGCTTGCTCAAGGAATCAAGTTTATGTTATAAAGTCAGTAGTTGAAAGTATTGATGATAGTTCCATTATGATTATTTGTGAGTCAAATGAGGTCTATGGTCATGGTTTCCAAGAGTTAAAAAATACATAAGATGAAAAGACGTAGAAGAAAGAAAAGATCGATTAAGTATGTTCGTTTAGCAGTGCTTCTTACAATATTGATTGTAGGAGTTTTTGTTATGATAAAAGGGTATGAAGATTACGTCAAAAAGATGTTTCGATCAAAGGTAAAACCGGAGGAAGTAGTAGCTTTGGATATTGCAAAACATCAATATAATTGGGAACGCTTGATTGAAATAGATGGGAAGCGTTATTATGTGTATGAAGATGAAAGTTATAGTAAATTTGGAATTGATGTTAGTAAGCATCAAAAACACATTGATTGGAAGAAAGTCAAAGATAGCGGTGTTGAATTTGCGATGATTCGTTTGGGTCATCGTGGGTATGAAAGTGGAGCTATTTCGTTAGATCCTACGTTTAAGTATAATCTAAAGGAAGCCATGAAGCAGGGCATTCAAGTAGGGGTGTATTTCTTTTCACAGGCTATTACTTTAGAAGAAGCGATTGAAGAAGCGGAGTTTGTTTTAAAACACATTAAGCATTATAATCTTGATTTTGAAATTGTCTTTGATATGGAAAATATACATGGAAAAACAGCTCGTATTGATTCTTTAAGTAATCAACAACGTACCGATTTTGCGATTGGTTTTTGTCAAAGAGTGATGGCAGAAGATCATAAGTGTATGATTTATGGAAATTATCATTGGTTAAATGGTTATTTTCAGTTAGATCGTTTAGCAAATTATCCATTTTGGATTGCGCATTATAGTGATAAGTTAAATTTTGAATATCAATTAAAAATGTGGCAATATACGGATTCTTTAACCATTGACGGGATTGAAGGACCTGTCGATGCGAATATCTATTTTGATAAGGAAAACTAATATGAAGAAATGTTTAATTATTGGATCTACCGTATGTGATGTCATTTTGTATGTGGATAAGCTTCCTACCACGCAACAAGACATCCATCCAAAAAAACAAGTGGTTTCACTTGGGGGTTGTGCATTTAATGTGGCACATGTGCTACATCATTTAAAAGTGCCTTATACTTTAATTTCTCCGGTAGGTAGTGGTATGTATGGAGACTTTGTAAAACAACATTTGCAAAAGCAAGGCATGCATAGTGAAATAGCGGTGCAACAGGAAAATGGATGTTGTTACTGCATGGTGGAAGATAGTGGAGAGCGTAGTTTTATGTCATATCATGGAGCGGAATATACCTTTGATCCCGCTTGGTTAAGGAAGTTAGATTTAAATGACTATGCTTATGCGTATGTTTGTGGTTTAGAGGTGGAAGATGTTGATGGCATGAAGCTTGTAAATGCCCTTGCTTCATTTCAAGGACAAATTATCTTTGCGCCGGGACCACGAGGGATGCATATACAACAAGAACGTTTGGATATTTTATATGGTTATCAACCCATTATGCATTTAAATGATTTAGAGATTGAGCAAATGATGCAGGAAGAAGATCTTTTACAAGCAATGCGTAAGTTATACGCACTTACACAAAATAAAGTGATTGTTACGGTAGGCAAACAAGGTGTTTATCTATATGATGGTAATCATATCCAACACATTGAAACATCAAAGGTAGAGGTAGTAGATACCATTGGGGCAGGGGATAGTCATGTTGGTGGCTATTTAGTAGGCAAGTTATTAGGATATGAGGATACAAAGGCTTTATCGTTAGCCAACCGCATTGCAGGTAAGGTGGTTTCCATTTCGGCTTCGACCTTATCCAAAGAAGAATATGCAAAATTATATAAGGAGTTAAGCAATGAAAATCATTCTTTCACCAACAAAAAAGATGAAATATAACCATGATGATTTTGGTCCTTTAACAACGCCTAAATATCTTGATAAAGCGAAGAAGTTATATGAGTATATGCAAGGGTTAAGTGTAGAAGAGTTGCAAGAACAATTAAAGTGCAATGCATCCATTGCTAAGAAAACATATCAAATGTATCGCATAGACTTTCATCATCAAGTAAGTATGGCATTGACTTCTTTTGATGGTTTAGTGTTTCAATATATGAAGCCGGATTTATTTGATGAGCAGGAAATGGCATATATTCATAAATACTTGTTAATACTAAGTGGAATGTATGGATATGTAAGACCTAGCGATGGCATCGGTTTTTATCGCTTGGATTTAGAGAATTGTATAGAGTATCCATTGTATGAGTATTGGAAAGACCTTGCACTTGACTTTAAGGATGAAGTCATTATTAATCTGGCTAGTAAAGAATATAGTTTGCTTTTTGAAGGATGTAGGATGATTCATATTCATTTTGTAAGTGAAGTAAATGGAAACTATATAACAAAAGCCACCTTGGCAAAGATGGCTCGAGGAAGTATGGTTCGTTATATGGCAAAGCATCAAATTACAAATGTAGAAGAGTTAAAGAAGTTTCAAGACTTACAGTATCAGTATAGTGAAGCGTTATCGGATGATAAAAATTATTACTTCATAAGAAAAGCCCAATAAGGGCTTTTTTAGTCAATGTCTTTTGAGTGGATAGAACCATTACTAGCGTTGATTTCATATTCATACTCTACATTGTTATAGTAAAGTTTAATGTCATATTCATTATCACTACGATCAAATTTAAGTTCAGCAACATGTACCTGATCTTTTTTAAGACCCAAATCCGCTAAGACCACGTCCAATGCTTGCTCTTGCGTGATACCGAAAGCATTTTGATTGGATGACTGTGAAGCTGAGGGAATGACATAGTTTTCAATGTCTAAGTCTTTTTCTTTGATTGCACCCGTTGTTGCATCAATTTCGTAGTCATATTCTTGATTGTTTATAACAAATTCAATGTCATATTCATTCTCATTGTTTAAATAGGCTTGAATAATAGTTACATCAGCTCCGTTTACATTAGCGTCCTTAAACGCAATGTCTTTTGCCTGTTCAAGGGTAATGCCTTGCTGTTGGGCATTAGAAGGAGCAGGTGCTTGTGTTGGTACTGACGTTGGTTGATTAGAGATGTTTTCAATAATCTTACCGGTATTACCATCTACTTTATATTTATAGTCTACTTGTGGAGTAGATATTTCTACGACTACTTGGTTATTTGCATCTTTTTCAATTTTAGATGAAATAATATCTTTTTCATTGATATTCGCATCTTTTAATACAATGGCTTTTAATTGCTCCGATGTTAGTTTTTGATCTTTGCTGCAAGCAGAAAGTAAAAGCGTTAAGCTTACGATAGTTAAAAAAATACGTTTCATAGGGTTCACCTCATTTGCTTTCTTACTTGAATTGTATGTAAAAATAAGGATTTAATCAACTAATATTATGTGTTTGTGATGTTAAATTATGGAAAAGAAAAAAGGTGCAAATGCACCTAATCGTTATAAACAATTGCTTGCCACATCTTACCACTGTAACCAATTGAGATTTTACGAGCAGTTGATGTTAAGACATGTTTGCGATGGGTTGGAGAATTCATCCACCAATTTAGTTTATCTTGGACCGTTGATCCTGCATACGTTAAAATCTCTACGGCATAAGAGTAACTTACCCCATAATCACTAAACGCTGTCTTATAAGAAGTGCCATCTGGTCTGGTATGTGAAACATAACCGGCAGCTTCACTGGCACGTACGGCTGAGGCAGCTTGAGCAGAATCAGAGCCAAGTGTTAATGCGTATAATCCATATTCACTTCTAACCGCATTAATCGCATCTAACATTTCTTGTACACTATAGTCACCACTATAGTTAATCGCAACATTTTTACTCTTTTTTGTTTTTGGTTTTGGTTTACCATCAACAATCATTTTAAAATCAAGTGTTGCTTCATTACCACTTGAATCTTTTACGTGATACGTAACGTAGTGAACACCAGGATTTTCTGAAGAGATGTTTTCTGCACCTTCGACAGAAATATCAAATTCTTGTTCAAAGGAATTGTCGAAGATGGATTCGATATAGTCTAACGGTTTATATTCTTCGTTATATTCTAAATTATAGTAATTGTATTTCATGTCAATGACCGGAGCTTCATTGTCAACAACATTGATTAAGACTTCACTTTGAAATGTTTTGTCAACAAATTGTAAGCTGGCAGATGGTTTTAGTTCTAAGTTAATTAAAGCATTTACTTTATGTTCTTTTACTTTAGATAGATCAATAGCACTTAAGACAATGGATGATTTTTCAATATCAATGGCTTCGATGTCGTATAGTTTACTTTTTACTGTTTCTTCAATAATTGCTTTTTTAATAATTTCATCGGCAGCAGGCTCATTAATAGGAACTTCTACTTTTTGAATCACAAGAATCGAAGTTGGATTTAGATTTGCATCACTTTTAGCATCTTCTGCATGTACTTTCATGGGAGAAATTGCTAAAAGTAAAGATAAAATTAGAACTGAATTTAAACATTTTAATTTCATTTCTGATCCTCCTTCTTTTAATCACACATGATTAATAGTACTACAATTTTTTTTAATTGTCTAATTTATGACTTTCACTAGCTTTGATTGAAAAGGAAAATAACTTGGTTTTCACATAATTCTGCGTTATAATTTAATAAATAGTATATGAAATAGATAATGATAAGGTAAGGAAAAAGTTATGAAAAAAATACTATCAATCTTTTTGTGCTTGCAACTGCTATTTGTTGGTGCACTTTATAACAGGTATGTGTCGGCTTTAAATGAAGAAACTTCAAGTGAAGAAACAGTGGAAGAGGTTGCTGGTGAAATAGTGGAATCGAAAGAAACTGCTTTAAAGGAAACCGAAAGAAAGTTTGTAGAAGTCACTACAGCAGAAACGTTGGTAGAAGAAAGCGTCAATGAAGACAGTGCTGTAGATCATAGTGCTACAAATGAAGAAGAGTTAGTGGGAAAGGAAGCAATCCTTACTGTAAGCAATGAGAAGTTTTTCGCTTATGGGATTATTCAGGTGGAATTAAAGGATGAAGAAGGACATCCGATTGAGCAAGCTGTCTTTGAATTGCATAAAAGAAATGAAGAAGGGCGTTACGATTTTATCGAAGGATTGGATACCAATGAATATGGTCTATTAAGTTTTACTTCTTTGGAAGTTGGAAGATATCGTGTTATACAACGTTTCACACCGGATAAGTATATATTAAATGAAAATCCGGTGATTGAAGTAGAGTTAAATGAATCAAATAGTCCTTATACTGTGAATGTTACCAATCGTTTTAATAAGATTACCATTCAATTCACTAAGGTTGACAGTAATGAACCGGAAAAGAAATTAGCTGGTGCAAAATTTGGGTTACGTACAGCTAGCGATCAACCATTCTTATACACAGCAATTTCAGCACAAGATGGTCAATTGGTTTTTCGTGATGTAACTCCGAACTATTATGAAGTAGTAGAAATTTCACCACCGGATGGATATTTAAATGATTTTCCGGATGGAGTTATCTTATCTACCTATTTTGACCGTGATCGTGATTTAGGAGAAATTAAAAATACATCCACGAGTGGATACATTAAAATTTATAAAGTAGATAAAGATAATCATGACATCTATTTAAAGGGTGCAAAATTGGGATTGTCTTTCAACGGAACTATAATTCAACAACAAATTACTTCTGCCGATGGGGTCGCCATTTTTAGAAATGTTCCGGTGGGTGTTTATCAAATTGTTGAAATAGAAGCACCAATTGGATATCAAAAAAGTAACGAACAAGTAACGGTTGAAATTGAACCATCTACAATGTTGGATATCGAATATTTCTTTAATCAAAAACTTGCCACAACACAGCTTGGTTCTATTGATTTTAAAAGTTTACATAAAGATACCAATGCTCCGGTAGTGGGCAGTAAGTTTGTCTTGGAGCAACATGGAGAAGAACGTTACATTGCAGAGTCGAAAAATGATGGTACTGTTAGTTTTCCGGGAGTATTGCCTGGTAAATATCAACTGAAAATGAAGAGTGCTCCGGATAGTTATCTTTTAAATCCGGAAGTACGAGAAGTACATGTGCTTGCCAATCAGGCAGATCATTTAGAACCGTATAAAATTGAACCGGAAGCGCCTGTTTTAAAAGGGTCATATTCTTTTAAAGTTGTAGATGCCGATGAGCAAACGCTTGGTTTACGTAATGCGACCTTTGTTTTAAAAAGGGATAATGAAATCATTGCACAGGCAACAAGTAATCTGATTGGATTGGTACGTTTTAAGGATGTTCCTTATGGAACATACACATTATCACAAACAGCTACGCAACAGGGGTATGTAATTACTGATGAAGTTCGTAGTGTGGTTATTGCATCTTCCGGATCTTATGGTAATAATGTAACCAATCGTAAGGTAACAAATGATAAGGGTTCTATTTTAGTTACGGTATATGATAAAGAGACGCATCAACCATTACAAAATGTTCGTGTTAAACTATCACAAAACAGTGTCTTAGAAATAAAAGAAACAGCTACCAATGGTAAAGTTATCTTCTCTGATTTAACCTTTGGTCAATATACAATTTCTTTAGAGGGAGATTATGATGGTTACTTACCTTGGACAAAAACACTGAATGTCAATGTTACCAATGCCATTGAAAATAATGTAAGTATTGATTTAGAAAAAGTAAAAGGGAGCATTACATTTGAAAAGGTTGATAAAGAAGATGTGATGATGAAACTTGCAAATGCATCCTTTGTTTTAAAACAAAATAATCAAATAAAATATCGTGCTACTTCTACTGCTAGTGGAGAGGTACTCTTTAACCAAGTGGAACTTGGTACTTATACACTTCAAGAAGAAGTTGCTCCAAGCGGCTATCAATTAAGTAACGAAACAAGAGAAGTTATCCTGACTTCAACACAACCGAATGTATCTATAGATCCATTTGTAAATGAAAAAGAAGTAGTAGTACCTTTAAAAGGAACATTACGAGTGTTAAAAATTGATGCTGAAAATCCAACGAAGCTTTTACAAGGTGTTGAATTTGAATTAAAGAAAGATGGATATGTTGTAAAACAAGGTGTTACAAATAGTTTTGGGCTAGTGATGTTTGAACAATTAGACTATGGTAATTATGAACTTGTAGAAGTAAAGACACTGGATGAATATGTATTAGATTCTATGCTTCATCCTGTAGAAATTAATGAAGAGAATCAGGAAATGATCATTCAAAATAAGAAGAAAACAGGACATGTTCATTTCTATAAGGTTGATCGTGATAATCATAATATCAAATTACAACATGCAACGTTTATCTTAGAACAAAACGATGTTCCAGTATATACGGCAGTATCGGATGAGCAAGGCTATGTAAGTTTTGAAAATGTAAAACTTGGGCAATATAAACTAAAAGAAACCGTTGCACCTAATGGTTATGTACTAGATAATATACCAAAAGAGATTGAAGTTAGAATAGATCAATTAGAAATTGACTTAAATTATATAGAAAACGTTAAAAAACCAACTGTACAGTTTGCAGAAGTTTCCTTTAAAAAGGTAGACTTTGATGATTCAACGATACCACTTGCCGATGCAGAATTTGGATTATTTCAAAATGATGAACTTAAATATACAGCTAAGAGTAATGCCTTAGGAGAAGTTGTATTCCCTCAAGTTGTATATGGTACATATATCTTAAAAGAAACAAAGGCACCGCTTCATTATCAATTAAGTACTCAAACTGTAAGTATTGAAGCAAATAAACCTAAAGTTATAGTTAATGACTTTAAGAATCAAAAACAAGTAATTCAAAAAGGAAGCATTCGTTTTGTAAAAGTAGATGAACAAGAACCAACGAAAACATTGAAGGGTGCAACCTTTGCCTTAGAAGATGAACAAGGTGTAGTAAAAACAGTTACTACATTAGAGGATGGAGTTGTCGTATTTGATAACTTAGAGTTAAAGAATTATACCGTAAAAGAAACAAAAGCACCGGATGGATATGAAATAACAACACAAGCGATTCCGGTTGCGTTAACAGTTGCAAATCCAGATAAAGATTTACAAACGATTACCAATCGTAAATTGGGTGTTGTTCATGATGGACATATTGCCATTGTTTTAGTCGATCAAGAAGATCCAAGTAAGGGGATTGCGGATGCGACTTTTAGTATCATATCCAACGGCATTGAAAAACAAGGTAAAACAGATGCTTTTGGTAGAGTAGAATTTACATCATTGATTTATGGTGATTGGGAAGTCCGTCAAGTAGATACACCACTTCGCTATCAAGTAAATTCCGCTATGCAAGTAATTCATGTTGGTGATGGGGTGGTAAAAGAAGTAAATGTTACCAACGCATTAAAGCGTAAGTCCATTCGTGTTGATGTTGTATGGCAAAATGCTCCGGCGAATCATCCGGATGTATGGTTTAAGCTTTATAGTGCAACCAATAATCAACCGGAAAGTGAAGCTCCTCAACCGATTTTAAAACTTATGCCAGGCAGTTCCTTTGTAGAATGGCAATTATTACCACAATATGATGAAAGAAATCAAGAAATACAATATAGTATCAAACAGGTTGATCCGTCAGGACAAGTGTTGGTGTTACAAGAGTATCAAACAAATATTCAGGGATTTACGGTTATCAATATCTATAGAAATGCACCACAGCCACAACCAAATCCGCAACCAAATCCACAACCAAATCCACAACCAAATCCACAACCAAATCCGCAACCAAATCCACAACCAAATCCACAACCAAATCCACAGCCAAATCCATTGCCTCAACCTACACCGAAAGTAGAAGATCCAATTGTAGAGGAAAAAACAGAGGAAAAGACAAAGGTTAAAATAGCTAAGACAAGAGATGATGCGAGTGCATTGTATTATATGATTGGCTTTTTGGTAAGTGTGATGGCTTTGCATGTTATAAAAAAACATGAAGCGTTAAAATAGAGCGAGTGCTCTATTTTTTCATGTTATAACCATTGTATAATAGGAAAGTAAGAGGTATGTATGAAGTGTGATGTAGTGGTAGTGGGTGCGGGTACCAGTGGTCTTATGGCTGCGATTTCAGCTGCAAGTTGTGGGGCTAAGGTAGTTGTTGTTGAGCAAAATCAAACAGCGGGTAAGAAGTTATTATTGACGGGAAATGGTCGATGTAATGTAACCAATGTTTGTAGTATGCAAGAAATCATCAAGCATATTGTGGGAAATGGTAAGTTTTTATATAGTGTATTTCAACAGTTTAATAATCAAGATATTATAGCGTTTTTTAAGGAGTTACATGTTGATTTAAAAGTAGAAGATCATGGACGTGTATTTCCTGTTAGTAATAAATCAAAAACCATTTTAGAGGCTTTGGTCAATAAAGCACAAAGTTTAGGCGTTGTGTTTCAATATCAAAGGGTTGCAAAAGCGATTGTGGTAAAAAATCAGCAAGTCGTTGGACTTTCTACCAATCAAGAAGTGTTATCTTGTGATAGTGTGATTATGGCAACAGGTGGAGCAAGCTTTCCGCAAACGGGTAGTAATGGTTCTGGTTATGGATTGATACGCCGGCTTGGGCATCACATTACACCGCTTTTGCCAAGTGAAGTGGCTTTAGTTAGTAAAGAATCATTTATTTTGGATAAAACGTTAATGGGTTTATCTCTTAAGGATGTATGTTTAAGTGTAATGGATCAACATAAAAAAGTGGTAAGTCATCGTTTGGATTTTCTATTTACGCATTTCGGTGTTTCCGGACCAAGTGTTTTGCGCTGTTCAAGTTTTGTGGTTAAAGCATTGCAACATCAAACAACAGTAACTTTGCAGTTAGATGTTTTACCGGATGTTTCTTATGAGACCCTAAAGGATTTTTGGTATCAAAAAGAAGTACAAACAATGATGGTGAAACAATGGCTAAAGGAGTATGTGCCTTCAAGATTTGCCGCTTTTCTTTTGCATCAGGTTTCTATTTCAGAGCAACAACAAATTGCCAATGTATCTAAGAAACAAAGTCAACAACTTTTTTCCATGTTGAAAGAGTTTCGTTTTGAAGTATGTGATAGTTTACCGCTCCAACAAGCTTTTGTTACTATGGGTGGTGTTTCTTTAAAAGAAATACACGCTAAAACATTGGAATCAAAGCTTGTAAAAGGACTATATTTTGCTGGAGAAATAATGGATATTCATGGTTATACCGGTGGCTATAACATTACTGCAGCCTTTGCCGGTGGCTATGTTGCAGGATATTGGGCAAGTCAAAAAAAGTCCTAGATTATTTTCTAGGGCTTTTATGTTCTTGGTAGAGCTTTGAAAGTTGATTGCTACGATAGTGCTTTTGTAGTTGTTGGTAGTTATTTAAAAGTTGTTTTTCATAGTTGGAGCTTGGCAAAGGTTGATAGAATATTTTATCTTTAAGATTATTTGGTAGATATTGGATGTGATGCCATAGGTCACTGCGACTATAGTCATATGTTTCATTCTCTTTTAAACCGACAGGAGTCAGTTTTAAATATTCCGGAATATGAAAACTTGTGGATTCTACTGTGGCATAGGCTTTTTTTATGGCATCATGAGCGCTTCTGGATTTTGGAGATAGGGCTAAGTCAATAACTTGTAATCCTAAGGGAATTAAGGCTTCTGGAAAGCCTACTCGTTTGGCAGTATCAATGGCATTGATGGTACGAGCTACACAGGCTGGATTGGCTAATCCAATATCTTCATAAGCAGTTACTAATAGTCTTCGTTCAATACTTTCTAAGTCATTGGCTAAGGCTAAATAAGCTAGATAAAATAATGCAGCATTCACATCACTACCACGTATACTTTTTTGAAAGGCACTTAAGGCATTGTAATAGCCATCTTCACTTGCATCAAAGGCTACGTTAATCTTTGGCATGTAGGTTTCGACATCTTTTGTAGTTATGATTTGATTTTGACATGCTACGGTTAACACATCTAACATATTTAAGGCATAACGAATATCTCCATTGCTATAGTTTGCGATTTGTTGAATGGCTTGAGGTTCTATTTGATGTGGATGATCTAAGCCAATCTTTAAGGCACGTTTGATGGCTTGAATGACATCATCCTTACTTAAGGGTTTTACTTCCAATAGGATTGCACGAGAGCGTAAAGCCGGATTGATACTATGAAAGGGATTGGAAGTGGTTGCACCAAGTAAAAGAATACTTCCATCTTCTAAATAAGGAAGGAGTAAGTCTTGTTTATCTTTGTTTAAGCGATGAATTTCATCAATAATAACAATTAAGGGTTTTGATAGTTTTGTTTCAAAAAAGATGGCTTCTAAGTCTTTTTTGTTGTTTATGGTAGCGTTAAAAAAACGATGAGGAATGTTTAGTTGTTGTGCTAAGGCAATCGCTAACGTTGTTTTTCCTGTGCCGCTTGGTCCATAAAAAATCATAGAGAACAGTTGGTTCTTTTCCACACATTTTCGTAAAATCCTATTGGGTCCAACTAAGTGTTGTTGTCCGATGATTTCATCCAGGTTCTTTGGGCGTAGTTTAAAAGCTAAGGGTTGTTTCATAAAATACCTCTTTTATTCATTATAACGTAAGAGTGATACAATCATTAAGTTAAAAATATAATTTATGTTTATAAATAGTTATTTATGGAATGTTCATGTATAATTTTAATTAGGTGATAAAAATGAAACTTGTAATGCAAAGAGTGAATCAAGCTAGTTGTACCGTGGATGATAAAATTGTTGGAGAAATTCAACATGGGTATGTTATTTTAGTGGGGATTAGTAGTGAAGATACAAAAGAAATTGTTGAGAAAATGGCAAAGAAGGCAATGGATTTACGCATTTTTGATGATGCACAAGGAAAGATGAATTTATCCATTGAGGATGTTGGTGGTAATGTCTTGTCTATTTCGCAGTTTACATTATATGCAGATTGTCGCAAAGGACGTCGTCCAGGATTTGAACAGGCAGCTAAACCGGAGTTTGCCAATGAATTGTATCAATATTTTAATCAATGTATTGTAAATAGAGGTATTCATGTGGAAGAAGGAGTGTTTCAGGCACAGATGTATATTTCATTGGTGAATGATGGTCCGGTTACCATTGTGCTTGATTCAAAAGAAATATGTTAAAGAATAAGTATGTACGTCAATATTTAATGATTATGTTTCTACTAACAACCATTACAGCGTTGGTGTGTGGTCTTGTGTATTTTAATTTACAACATCCTTCTTATCGCATTGTGGTGTTAGTGTTAGGTGTCGTTAATGTTTTGGTGTGTGGTACGATGTTGTGTGCATATACTGTTTATAGAATATTTCAGCATAAGGAGTAAGTATGGCAGAGGTAATTTCAGGAAGTGAATTAGCGTTACAGTTTAAAGAGAAGATTGCTTATAAAGTTCAACAATTACAACGACAAGGAAAACCAAAACCAACCTTAGCGGTTATTTTGGTTGGAAATCATCCGTCAAGTGTTTCTTATGTAAAAGGGAAAGATAAGGCATGTAAGGAAGTTGGATTTTATTCTCGCATGATTCATTTGGCACAAGATATTTGTGAAGAGGATTTAAGTGAAGTAATTATTAATTTAAATAATGATGATGAGGTAGATGGTATTTTGGTGCAGATGCCACTTCCTAAGCATTTAGATCCTTTGCGTATGATTAGTTTAATTAATCCTAATAAAGATGTGGATGGATTGCATCCCATTAATGTTGGAAAGTTATATCTTGGATTAAAGGGATTTAAACCTTGTACACCACTTGGAATCATTGAATTGTTAAAGAGTATTCATGTGGATTTTACCGGTTTAAAGGCAGTTGTGGTTGGTCGTAGTTATTTAGTGGGTAATCCACTTTCAAAGTTACTACAGGATTTAAATTGTACGGTTACGATTTGTCATAGTGCTACAAAGAATATAAAAGAGATTTGTAAAACGGCAGATATTTTAGTAGTTGCGATTGGAAAAGCACAGTATGTTGATGCAAGTTTTGTTAAGGAAGGTGCCATTGTTATTGATGTGGGTATTAATAAAATAGATAATCATTTAGTAGGTGATGTTTGTTTTGAAGAGGTAAGCAAGGTTTGTAGTTACATTACTCCTGTACCAAAGGGAGTGGGTCCTATGACGATTGCGATGTTGCTTCAAAATACCTTGGATAGTTATTACTTAGCAAAAGGAGGGATAGAATGATACAAGACTATGGATTGCATGATATTGTTGAAATGAAAAAACAACATCCGTGTCGTAAGTCCTTGCATTGGAAGATTATACGTATGGGTGCTGATATAAAGATTAAGTGTTTAGGATGTCATGCATCGATTATGTTTGAACGTCCTGAATTTGAGCGTAAATGCAAACGCATTGTAAAGAAGGCAGATGATGAGTAAGTTATATGATAAATCCCAACTGATGGAGTTGGTCGAACTATTAAATAAGGGAGGAATAGTTGCCTTTCCTACCGATACGGTTTATGGCATAGCGTGTCGTTATGATTGCATTGAGGCGTTAGAAAAGCTAAAACGTGTGAAAGGACGAGAAGAATCAAAGCCTATTCCTTTTATGTGCAGTAGTCTAGAAGATATTTTGAAGGTTGCGATGATTAAGGAACAAGATTTAAAGATCATTCAACAATTAATGCCGGGAGCATTGACCATTGTTGCACAGAAGAGACCTGAGGTATTACCTTATATTACCAATGGTCTTGATACAATTGGAATACGTATTCCGGATGATCCCTTTGTGTTACGTTTGATTACCGAGGTCAATGTACCATTACTGGTTTCAAGTGCTAATCAATCCGGTTTGCCGGCTGCATTGACTCATCAAGAGGTGATAGAACAACTTGGTGATGGAGTAGATGGCATTGTTAAGGGAATTTCCGGTTTACAAATGGCTAGTACCATTGTGGATTTAACCGATGGATACAACATTCTTCGTCAAGGACCAATTACAAAAGAAATGATTTTACATTGTTTAAAGGAGGAAGTATGAAAATCGCATTAGCAGCCGATCATGGCGGATACCAACATAAAGAGTTTTTAAAGAAGTACTTAATGGAAAAAGGATATAGTGTAGAAGATTTTGGAAGCTATACGGAAGATGCGGTGGATTATCCGGATGTGGTATATCCATGTGTAAAAAGTGTTGTGAATAAAGAGAATGATTGTGCTATTTTAATCTGTGGTACCGGTGTTGGAGTAAGTATTACAGCCAATAAAGTAGAAGGGATTCGTTGTGCCTTAGTATCGGATTTATTTACTGCCAAGGCAACAAGAGAGCATAACGATACCAATGCCTTAGCTTTAGGTGGTCGTGTGATTTCTAAGGAGTTTATGTTGGAGATTGTAGATCTTTGGTTGGAAACACCATTTTCAAATGAAGAACGTCATATCAATCGGATTCATAAAATTACACATATTGAAAAATTAGAGTTGAAATAAAGGAGAAGACATGAAGGATTTAGAAATCAAAGCAGCCATCGAGCAAGAAAAGATAAGACAAGATTATAATATTGAATTAATTGCTTCTGAAAATTTTGTTTCACAAGATGTATTGGAAGCTGCAGGATCCATCTTAACAAACAAGTATGCAGAAGGCTATCCGGGGAAGCGTTATTATGGTGGGTGTGAAAAGGTCGATGTTATCGAGGACTTAGCCATTCAACGTTTAAAGGATTTATTTAAGGCGGAACATGCCAATGTACAAGCACATAGTGGATCAAGTGCCAATATGGCAGTCTACATGTCTGTATTACAGCCACAGGATACGATCTTAGGGATGGATTTAGCGAGTGGAGGACATTTAACACATGGACACCCATTGTCATTTTCCGGGAAACAATACAACTTTATTGGTTATGGCGTTAACAAAGAAACCGAAGAAATTGATTATGAAGAAGTGCGTCAACTGGCACTTGCACATAAGCCTAAAATGATTGTGGCAGGGGCGAGTTCTTATCCACGTATCATTGACTTTAAGCAATTTCGTAAAATTGCCGATGAAGTAGGGGCTTACTTAATGGTGGATATGGCACATATTGCCGGATTAGTAGCAGCAGGTGTACATCCTAGCCCGGTTGAATATGCCGACTTTGTAACAAGTACAACGCATAAGACCCTAAGAGGTCCTCGTGGAGGCATTATCCTATGTAAGAAAGAGTATGCACAAGCAGTGGATAAAGCGATTTTCCCTGGTATTCAAGGAGGTCCTTTGATGCATATCATTGCGGCTAAGGCGGTCTGCTTTAAAGAAGCAAGTGAAAGTGCTTTTCAGGAGTATGCACAACAAATCATTAAAAACTGTAAGGTGCTGGTGCAAGAGTTAAAAGAAGCTGGCTTACGTTTGGTAAGTGGTGGTAGTGATAATCATTTATTGCTAATTGATGTTACACCGCTTGGTTTAAATGGTAAACAAGCTGCTGAAATCTTAGATCAAGTTTCCATTACATGTAATAAAAACACGATTCCTTTTGATACTAATTCTCCTTTCTTAACAAGTGGCATTCGTTTAGGGACTGCTGCCATGACGACAAAGGGATTTAAAGAAAAAGAGTTCAAACAAGTGGCAAAGTGGATTATACAAGCTTTAAAGAATCATGAACAAGAAGATGTGTTAAAGCAAATTCGTAGTGAAGTACATGTATTAACAAAACAATTTATGAAGTAAAGAAGACTAAAGTGAAAACTTTAGTTTTTTTAACTTTTATGGACAATTGATTCCTTTTTCATTGTACTTTTAATTCAACTTTAAGAAGTAAATTGAAGTTAAAAGAAATATCTTTTATTATGGAATTAGAGGTGTAGCTATGAAAAAACCAATTTATGTTATAGGGCATAAAAATGCCGATTGCGATTCTATTTGTAGTGCAATTAGCTATGCATATTTAAAACAACAACTACAGATTCATGCAGTAGCTGGTCGTTTATCTGGGATTAATAGTGAAACAAGATTTGTATTGGATAAATTTGGATTTCAGGAACCGGAGTTAATCAATACGGCTAAGTGTACACTAAAAGAAATTGAAATTGATGAAGGCTTTATTGTAGATAAATCCTTAACAATGAAAGAAGCATTAGATTTTATTTTACAGCGTAAAAATAAAGGTATTTTTGTGGTAAATGATGAGGGTAAGTTAGATGGGATTGTATCGGTTTCTAATTTAACCAGTATTTTAACTGCCAATGAACAAGAATTAGTTGCGTTAATGAGTAAAGTAACATTAGCAAACATTGTTAAAACATTAAATGCGACTGTTTTAAATGAAGCGGTGGAGTTTACTTGTAGTGGACAAGTGTATTTAATGCCTTCCTTAGCGAATAACTTGAAGATGCTTCCAAAGGGAATTGTGATTGTTGGAAATAATATTGAAGTACAACGTTTTGTGATTGATGCAAAGGCATCGATGATTATCATTTGTGGTGAAAATTGGGTAGATAATGTAACGCTGGAGAAAGCAAAAGAAAATAATGTATGTATTTTACATACACCACTTAGTGCTTTAAATTGTTCACAATTGATTTACCAATCGCCTTCGATTGAACACATCATGACTCATGATGTTATTCGTTTTAATATCAATGAAACAACAGAGGCAGTTAGTCATAAAATGGCTAAGACACGTTATCGTACATATCCTGTTGTGGATGATGAGCATCGTGTTGTTGGAGCAATTAGTCGTTATCATTTATTTAATTATGAAAAGAAACGTTTTATCTTAGTCGATCATAATGAAGCATCACAAAGTGTAAATGATTTAGAGTTTGGTGAAGTGATTGAAATTGTCGACCATCATCGTTTAGGTGGCATTGAAACAAGCAATCCGATTAATATTACAAGTAAGATTGTTGGTTGTACTTGTTCTATCATTGCAGAGTTGTATTTATTGTATAACATCCCGATTCCTTATGGAATTGCCGGATTAATGCTTTGTGCGATTATTAGTGATACCTTAAATTTAAAGTCTCCTACAACAACAGATACCGATCGTAAGATGGGGAAAATGTTAGAGGGTATTGTTGGTGAATCGATGGATGAAATCAGTCAACAGATGATTTATAATTCCGATTCGATTGTAAATAAAACACCGTTACAATTACTTTATGATGATTTTAAAGAGTTTCGTATCAGTGAATATAAGATTGCGATTGGTCAATCACAATGTAAAAGTAAAGAAGAATATGATGCGATTAAAGAGAGTTTTAAAGCGTATTTAGAAGATACGGTGAAAACGAATCATTATGATTTAATCTTAATCATGTTTACCGATCCGATGGGAAGCGGTTCTTATTTCTTATATACCGGTAAAAAAGCATGGGTTATTGATGAAGGTTTTAAAGAATTTATGGAAGATGAATTCGCACACACATTGATTTCAAGAAAAAAACAGGTATTACCTGTTATTGTAGAATTGTTAAGCAAATAGGCATACTCCCTTCTGTCCTCTTGCGTAAAAGGCGAAAGCATGGTCTTTCGCTTTTTACATTCTTTGCTAACAATTTAGTCATTTTTATTTAAAATACGATATAAAGTGATAAAATTTAAGTATAAATATCTGAGGTGTATATGAAATATTACATAGTGATTGTTCTATCTATGTTCTTTGTTGTTGGTTGTAATCCGTCCGGTGCAGTACAAGAAGTAGAAACAGCGGATTTAGTTTATGATGCATACATTGCAATTGATGAAAGTGAAGTAACCAATGTTGAATATCGTCAAGAAGAGCATGGATTTGTATATAGTGTTTCTTTAAAAGATGCACAACAAGATAGTGAGCATATCATCATTGGTAAAATCTTATCGATTGATGGAGGGTCGAACTATGATTATGCCAATAAGCGTTATGTATTTCCCTATACCTATGGAATCATTAAGGTGATTGAGCCGCTTAAGGGTTCTTTTGAAGTGAATCAGCGTATTCCTTATGCAAAAGATGGAGCGATTATTACCATGGAAGAATATATTAAGGGTAGTATGAGTAATTATAAGAAAGAGTTAAATGAAACCTTTGATTCTCAAAAGAACTATGTGCAGGAATATTTACCAAATGATCATAAGATTGAAGTAGGGGAAACGTATTTAATCTACTTTAATAACAATAAAATTGATCAATACTACAGCATTGTAAGTGGAAAAGAGGGTATGATGAAATACCGAGATGGACGTGTTTATGATGATGTGACAAATACTTGGAAGAAGATAGAAGAGGTCGTGAAATAGGAAGTCATGGCTTCTTTTTTTCTTTGAAACTACAGGTAGTTTTGTTATAATATTTAAATGAAAGGTGGTAAATAAAATGTTACATGTACTGAATCATCCGTTAATTACTCATAAATTAACACAAATGCGTCGTAAGGAAACAGGAACGAAAGACTTTAAACAGAATCTGGATGAGATTGCTGGATTGATGGCGTATGAAGTTTGTCGTGATTTACCTGTAAAACCCGTTACTGTTGAAACGCCTGTGGCAGCTTGTAAAACATTTGAGTTATCAAATGAAATTGTTTTAATCCCTATTTTACGTGCAGGATTAGGTTTGGTGAATGGTATTAATGATTTAATCCCAACTGCGAAGGTTGGTTTTGTAGGTCTATATCGTAATGAAGAAACATTGGAACCACATGAATATTTTGCAAAGTTTCCAAGCAATTTAGATAAGGCTGTAAATCTAGTGTTAGATCCAATGCTTGCTACCGGGGGAAGTGCGGTGGCGGCGATTGACATCATAAAGAAAAAAGGTGCGACTAATATTAAACTGGTATGTTTAGTTGCAGCTCCTGAAGGGGTAAAAGTGGTAGAAGAAGCTCATCCGGATGTTGATATTTATATTGCAGCGTTAGACAGTCACCTAAATGAAAAAGGCTATATTGTTCCAGGTTTAGGGGATGCCGGAGATCGTATTTTTGGAACAAAATAATGAAACAATTTGCTAAGGCAGTTAACTTAGGTTTTAGTATGGTTGCCTGTATTGGTCTGGGTACCTATTTGGGTTTATATCTAGATCAAGTGTTTCAAGTAAAGCCCATATGCTTAATCATTGGTATTTTTATGGGTTTTCTTAGTGCTTTGTTGTATTTATTTAAGATGGTGTGGAAATGAAGAGTGTATTTTCTAGGTCTTTAAAGAAGGCGTATCTGATTGGTGGTCTTTTAAGTATAGGATTGTTGTTTAAGGATGTCCGCTATAGTACTTCTATTTTATTGGGTTTAGTGTTTGCCGGTGTGCATTTATATAAATTGGAGAAGGATGTTGATGTCATATTAAAACAGCGTAAGCATTCTTATTTGCGTTTTATTATCAATGTATGGATATTAATCGTTCCTTTTATCTTTGCAACCCTCTTTCCACAGTATTTTAATTATATAGGATGTTTTATTGGCTTAATGTTAAATAAACTATTCTTTTATATCGATGGTATAAGGAGTAAATCATGACGTTAACGTTACAAAAAGAAGTAGTGTCGATTGTATTGATTACCGGTATATTATGTATTCTATGTGTCATAGTTGGTAATCAAATTAAAAAGAGTAATCCTTTGGAAAAGCCTAAGGGGATTGTTTTTTTAGGTGTTAGTTTTGTTAGTAAAATGGAAAGCAATGTGGAGACCATTATCAATAAAAAGTATGCGAAACGATTAGGGCCGTATGTGGCAAGCTTAGCTGCTTATTTGTTGGTGAGTAACATTTCCGGTTTATTTGGGTTTCATGCACCAACAGCGAATTATAGTGTCACATTAACGCTGGCGTTTATTACATGGATTATGGTTCAAGTGGTATCGATTAAGGAAAATGGGCTTAAGAGTTATCTGCATGGTTTTATTGAGCCGTTTGCTTTCTTGTTGATTCCAAATATCTTTGGACGTTTGGCTCCCTTAATTTCAATGTCATTGCGTTTATTTGGAAATATTTTAAGTGGTACGATTATCTTGACGTTGGTGTATAGCTTTACAAGTTATATCTCTTCGTTACTATTGGGTGTTTTTCATCTGGAGATGTTTAACTTTATCGGTCCATTGATTACACCTGTCTTACATGGTTATTTTGATTTATTTTCAGGGTTTATACAAACAATTATTTTTATTACATTAACAATGGTATTTATATCAAATGAATTACCAAATGAATAAGTCGATTTCAAGGAGGAATAAAAGATGGATATCGCAAAAGGTTTAATTGCAATTGGGGCTGGTTTAGCTATTATGACTGGTATGATGACAGGTCTTGGGCAAGGGTTAGCTGCAAGTAAGGCAGTAGAAGCCGTTGGTAAAAATCCGGATGCGGAAAACAAGATTCGTTCCATGTTAATTTTAGGTTGTGCACTTGCAGAAACATGTGCGATCTATGGGATGTTGATTGCCTTCTTATTAATTTTTGCGTTTTAAAGTACAGGTTGAAAGGAGGTAAGGGATGTTAGATATTAATGTTGCTGAGCAATTGTTTCCAAATCCACTTACGATAGTTATACAGTTAATTTCAACTAGTATTTTGTTGTACTTTTTGTTTAAGTATTTGTGGAAACCGGCAAAAGAGTTTATGGCTAAGCGTATGGATGCGATGCAAAGGGATTTAGAACAAGCGAAAGAGGATAAGATTGCTGCTCATCAGTTGTTAAAACAAGCCAATGAAAAGGTAAGCGATGCTTATCATCAATCACAGACGATTATTGCTTCAGCTAATAAAGAAGCAAGTGTGATGAAAGAGGAGATTTTAAATCAAGCGAAAGTAGAAAGCATGGATATGAAAAAGCGTGCTTACCAAGAGATGGAAATGGAAAAGGCTTCTATGAAACAAGAGATTGCGGATGAAATTGTTCAAGTTGCGATGTATGCAACAGAGAAGTTGTTAAAAGAAAAAATTGATGAAGAAAAAGATCAAGAAGCAATTCAACAATTTATAAGGGATATTCAACATGAAGCAGGTAGTTAAGGCGTATGCTGAGGCTTTGTTTCAGTTAGGAATGGAACTTGAGCAGCTTGATATTTTTTATCGTGATGCAAAGACGATTCGTCATTCGCTGGATGCTTCTATGGATCGTTTTTTCAAGTGTCATAGGATTGATTTGAAAGATAAAAAAGAAGTGTTAAGGAAGGCATTTGATACACATGTGCATCCGTATTTATTGAATTTTATGTATGTGTTGCTTGATTATAAGCGTTTTGAAATGGTGAATGAGATATTAAAGGCATTCAATACATTAGCAAATCAACATTATAAGATTAAAGAAGGGATTGTATATTCTGCCTTTGCGTTGGATGAGCATCAAATAAAAGAAATTGAAGAAGCATTGGCATTAAAATATCATCATAAAGTAGAGCTTGAAAATGTGGTGGATAAGAAGTTAATCAGTGGGATTAAAGTAGAGTTGGATTATGTTGTATATGATGCTTCGATGCGTAAAACCATTGATAACTTGAAGGTAAAACTTCTTAATGAAAGATGGGTGAAATAATGGAGCATAGACCAATTGAAATTAGTGCTTTTATTAAAGAACAAATAAAGAATTATCAAGATGAATTAGAAACCAATGATGTCGGTACGGTTATTAAAGTTGGAGACGGGATTGCTTTAATACAAGGGCTGGATCATGCTATGGCAAGTGAACTCATTTTATTTCCAAATGATGTCTATGGGATGATTTTAAACTTGGAACAAGACCATGTTGGAGCGGTATTACTTGGAAACGATGCTTTAATTAAAGAGGGTGATCAAGTAAAGCGTACTAAGCGTATTGTTGAAGTTGGTGTTGGAGATGAACTGTTAGGGCGTGTTGTAAATGCCTTAGGACAACCGATTGATGGAAAAGGTCCGTTAAATACAAAATTAGCGATGCCGATTGAAAAAGTGGCTCCTGGGGTTATGACTCGTAAGAGTGTTCATCAACCGCTAATGACAGGTTTAAAGATTATTGACTCTATGATTCCAATTGGTAAAGGGCAACGTGAGTTAATCATTGGGGATCGTCAAACAGGGAAAACAGCGATTGCGATTGATGCGATTATTAATCAAAAGGGGAAAGGTGTTCACTGTATCTATGTTGCCATTGGTCAAAAAGCAAGTACCGTTGCTCATATTGTTGAAAAGTTACGTAGTTTTCAGGCGTTAGAATATACGACCATTGTTGCAAGTGTTGCTAGTGAATTGGCTCCGCTTCAATACATTGCTCCTTATGCAGGGTGTACAATTGGAGAGTATTGGATGTCTCAAGGCAAGGATGTCTTGATTGTTTATGATGATTTAAGTAAGCATGCAGTGGCTTATCGTACCATGTCATTGTTACTTAGAAGACCACCGGGACGTGAAGCTTATCCGGGGGATGTCTTCTACTTACATTCTCGTTTATTAGAGCGTGCTGCTAAGTTAAATGATGCTTATGGTGGAGGTTCGCTAACAGCGTTACCAATCATTGAAACACAAGCAGGTGATATTTCCGCATATATTCCAACGAATGTTATTTCAATTACTGATGGGCAAATCTTCTTACAAAGTGAGTTGTTTAATGCAGGAATTCGTCCTGCGGTTGATTCCGGTTTATCAGTGTCACGTGTTGGTAGTGCGGCACAAAGTAAGGCAATGAAGATGGTGGCGGCTTCTTTAAAATTAGAGTTAGCCCAATATCGTGAATTATTAGCATTTACACAGTTTGGGAGTGATTTAGACCCAATTACAAAGGCTACCATTGATCATGGAGCTAAATTAACAGAGTTATTGAAACAAAATCAATACACGCCTCTTTCAATGCCTTATCAGGTATTGAGTTTATTTGCGGCGAAGTATGGGTTCTTAAAGGAAGTTCCGCTTGAAAAGATTAGTTTATTTGAAGAACAATTGCATCGTTACTTCCATAATCATAAACAAGGATTATTAAATCAATTAGAGAGTCAAGAGAGTTTTAATGAAATCTTAATTGAAGAGTTTAAAGAGGCAATTGCTGCCTTTATGGAAGAGTTTAAGTTAATTGGAGCTTAAGTATGGCAAAGAATAAACAGGCTTTAAAGAGTCGTATTAAATCAATTAATGCGACGATTAAAATAACAAGTGCCATGGAACTCATTGCGAATTCTAAGTTATTAAAACAAAAAGAAGTGATGTTAAAAACCAAAGAATATACAGAGTTTTTAAGTAGTACGATTAATGAAATTCTTTCCAGTAACAAAGAGATTGAAAATCAGTATCTACAAGTCAAAGATAATCCAAAATCAATTTATATTGTTTTTTGTAGTGATTTAGGCTTATGTGGTGGTTATAACGTAAATACCAATAAGGTGGTTAAAGAGGTTGTAAGGCTTGAAGATGAAGTTATTTTAATTGGTACTAAGAGTTATCGTTTTTTAAAGCGTAATCAATATAATATCATCAATCCTTTAACAAGTAGTGAAAACATAACAAGTGAAGAGATTGGTAAGTTAGCGACAATGGCTTTAGGAAAATATATACGTAATGAAGTGGGTTCTATTAAGGTGATTTATACAAAGTATGTCAATAGTGTTACGTTTCATGCTGCTTGTAAACAGATTCTCCCTTATACAGCATCTACGGATAATGTAAGTTATCAGGAAACATTGTTTGAACCGCAGCCTAATGAAATATTAGATCATTTTATACCGATGATGGTTAAAAATGAAATCTTTAGTTTAGCTTTACAAAGTAAGGTGAGTGAACAAGCCAGTCGTAGAATGGCGATGGAAAGTGCAACGGATAATGCCATGGAGTTAAAAGACACATTGACATTAGAATACAATCAAGCTCGTCAAGCTGCAATTACACAAGAAATTACTGAGATTGTAGCTGGGGCAGATGCAATTTAGAAAGGATGCATAGAATGGAAAATATTGGAAAAATAATACAGGTCATTGGTCCTGTAGTTGATGTTCAATTTAAGAAGGGGTCATTACCTGCTTTAAAAAATGCGATTAAAATTGTAAAAAGTCCTGAAGAAAGCTTAATTGTGGAAGTTGCTCAACATGTTGGAGATGATTGTGTGCGTACCATTGCGATGGGTTCTACCGATGGACTTGTGCGTGGAACTGCATGTATTGATTTAGAAAATCCGATTATGGTTCCTGTTGGACAGGAAGTATTAGGTCGTATGTTTAATGTTTTAGGGGAGCCGATTGATGAGTTACCTCCTTTAGAGGGTGTTAAACGTATGCCGATTCATAAAGAAGCACCAACGTTTGATCAACAACAAACAACACAAGAAATCTTAGAAACAGGTATTAAAGTCATTGATTTACTTTGTCCTTATGCCAAAGGTGGTAAGATTGGGCTTTTTGGAGGAGCCGGAGTAGGAAAAACGGTATTGATGCAGGAACTTATTCATAACATCGCTAAGCAACATGGGGGTCGTTCGGTTGTAGCAGGGGTTGGAGAACGTACACGTGAAGGAAATGATATGTACCATGAAATGAAGGACTCTAAGGTCTTAGATAAAACAGTTCTTGTATATGGACAGATGAATGAATCGCCCGGAGCAAGAATGCGTGTTGCGTTAAGTGGTTTAACGATGGCGGAGTATTATCGTGATTATGAAGGACAGGATGTATTGTTGTTCATTGACAACATCTTCCGTTTTACACAAGCGGGTTCGGAAGTAAGTGCCTTGCTTGGTCGTATGCCATCGGCAGTAGGGTATCAACCAACCTTGGCAACTGAAATGGGTCAGCTTCAAGAGCGTATTACTTCTACAAGTAAGGGATCTATTACTTCGGTACAAGCGATTTATGTGCCGGCAGATGATTTAACTGACCCGGCACCGGCGACAGCATTTACGCATCTGGATGCTAAAACAGTACTGGATCGTGGAATTGCATCGTTAGGAATATATCCTGCAGTTGACCCGCTTGAATCAAGCAGTCGTATTTTAGATCCGTTAGTGGTTGGTCAGCAGCATTATGAAGTGGCATTTAAAGTACAAACGTTATTACAACGTTATAAAGAGCTTCAAGACATCATTGCTATCTTAGGTATGGATGAATTGTCAGATGAAGATAAAATCATTGTAAATCGTGCTCGACGTGCTCGTAATTTCTTATCACAGCCATTTAATGTTGCACAACAATTTAGTGGTATTGAAGGACGTTATGTGCCAATTGCAGAAACAATTCGTAGTTTCCAAGAGTTATTAGATGGTAAGTATGATGATTTACCGGAACAAGCCTTTATGTTTGTTGGTACCATTGAAGAAGCATTGGAAAAAGCCATATCTTTAGGTTATCAGCGATGATTAAACTTAAGATAATGACACCAAGCGGTGTTTATTTCCAAGGAAATGCGACTATGATTAATATTAAAACAAGCGAAGGACAACGTGGAATTTTACCGAATCACATGCCTTTGGTTACTAATTTAGTCATTTCGCATTTAGAAGTGAAACATGGTTTGGAAAAAGAAGAGTATGCGATTAGCAATGGCTTATTCTATTTTAAGAATAATGAAGCTTCGATTTTGGTAGATACCATTGAAAATGTAAAAGATATTGATATGAAGCGTGCACAGGCGGCGTATGATCGTGCCTTTAAACGTTTGAGTCAACCGGATGCAAATATTGATATTTTAAGAGCTGAGCTTGCGTTAAAGAAGGCGTTAAATCGTTTAGGAAAATAGATGCTTAGGCATCTATTTTTGTTAGAAAGAGGAGTGTATGGCAGAGTATGTATTTAAGTTTTTGTTGTATATGTCAATGTTTACGATTAGTATGTATGCATTAAGTATTATAGATTTTCGTAAAATAACAAAGGGAATTCATCCTTATAAAATACAACTTTTAGTCATTTTATTGGCAATGTCACTGAGTTATTTAGCAAGTAACTTCCTTTTAAATATCATATATAAAATAAATTGAATGTGTTATAATAACTTTGCTGATTGTTTGAAAGGAAGTAGTAAGTATGATGTTTTCTAAAGAAGTTGGTATCGATTTAGGTACTGCAAATACATTAATTTATGTTCGTGGAGAAGGAATAGTGTTAAATGAGCCTTCTGTTGTATCAATAGATGCGCATTCTAAAAAAGTATTGGCGGTTGGTAAAGAAGCGAAAGAAATGTTAGGAAGAACACCGGGGCGTGTTTTAGCGATTCGTCCTTTAAAAGATGGTGTGATTGCAGATTTTGAAGTAACAGAAATGATGTTGAGTCATTTTGTTCGTATGTTAAAGTTAAAGGGCATTTTATCTCGTCCAACGATTTTAATTTGTTGTCCTAGTAACATTACTTCAGTAGAGCGTAATGCGATTCGTGATGCAGCGTATCGTTGTGGAGCAAAGCGCGTGTTTATTGAAGAAGAACCTAAGGTTGCAGCTATTGGAGCCGGATTGGATATTTCTAAGCCTACAGGATCAATGGTTTTAGATATTGGCGGTGGTACAACCGATGTAGCGATTTTATCACTTGGTGAAATTGTAACAAGTGCCTCTTTAAAGGTTGCAGGTGATAAATTGGATCGTGATATTGTGAAGTATGTGAAAGAATCTTATAAATTATTAATTGGGGAACGTACTGCGGAAGAGATTAAGTCTCGTATCGGTACGGCATGGAAATTAAGTGAGAAGTTATCGATGGAAGTAAGTGGACGTGACTTGGTTACAGGTTTACCACATACCATTACAGTAAATTCAGAAGAAACAGAGCTTGCGATGCGTGATTCTCTTCAAGATATTGTGCGTGCTTGTCGTGCTGTTTTAGAACAAACACCTCCGGAGTTATCGGCAGATATTTTCTCAAGAGGGATTGTATTAACAGGGGGAGGAGCTTTACTTAAGGGTCTTGATCAATTGTTAATCAATGAATTAAATATTCCGGTTTATGTTGCTGAAAATGCATTGAGTTGTGTAGCAGAAGGAACCGGTATCATGCTTGAAAATATCTCTTTAGTGAAATAAATAAGAGGATCATGGTATGAATTTAGTCATGGGTGCCCTAAAGTTTTTTAGCTTACCATTTATCTTATCGTTATTGTTGGTTCCGGTTGCTAAATATATTGGCTATCGTGTAGAAGCTTATGCCATGGAAAATAATCGCACTGTTCATCAAGGTAAAATTGTTCGAATTGGTGGCTTGGCGATTTTTTTAGCGTTTCTGATTAGTATGGCAGTGTATATCAATGCCGATCAAACCATCAATGGAATCCTTATTGGTGGTATCATTATTTTCCTTTGTGGTTTATTGGATGATATGTTTAATTTATCTCCGTTGATGAAGGTTATCTTTCAATCGATTGGTGCTTTATGTGCCATTGTCATAGGGAATGTAACACTGACAACCATATCATTACCATTTTTAAAGATTGATTTACAAGCTTTATCGTATCTCGTTTCATTTATTTGGATTTTAGGTGTAACCAATGCGATTAATCTCATTGATGGATTAGATGGATTAAGCAGTGGGATTAGTTTAATTGTTGTTTGTGTTATTGGCTTACTAGGTTTTTTTATGGGGCGTCGTGATGTAGTGTTAATTTCATTAATGCTGGCAGGAGCAATTGCTGGGTTTCTGCCTTATAATTTTCATCCGGCTTCCATTTTTGTCGGAGATTCCGGTGCTTTGTTTTTAGGGTTTATGATTGCTTGTTTATCTCTTTTAGGATTTAAAACAAGTACGTTTATTACTTTAGGATTTCCCATTATCATCTTGTTTGTACCACTATCAGATACCGTATTAGCGATTATACGTCGTAAGCTCAATGGTCAAAAAATTAGTGATGCGGATAAGTCGCATGTTCATCATGTCTTAATGTTTAAGATTGGTCTTGGGCATAAAAGAAGCGTCTTAGTCTTATATGCTGTTACAATAGTATTTGGTATTGGGGCTATTGTAAGTTATTTCAATGAATTTTATGGTGTTATCTTACTGGTGTTATTTAGTTTTATCGCTTGGATTTTTATTGAGTTAACCGGTATGATTAATCCTCGCTTTCATCCAGTGATTGGATTGTTGCGTCGTACAATAAAGTGGCCCCGAAAGAGTAAACATGCTTTTTTTGAGGCAAATCGTATACATGATGATGCCTAGGCATCATTTTTATTTGATAAGGAGAACATTATGAATTTACCCATCAGGAATCAACATTTAATCGAAGCGATACAGCGTTTAAGAGAAGAAATGACATTAGAGTCAGAGGATTTATTGTTTGAAGCAATCAAAGAAGCTCATTTTATTACACCGGTTATGTTTGAAGAAGAACCGATGAAAGATAGTCATGGTAATTATGTCATTGATGAACAGACTAAAGTAAATTTCTCAATTTTAAGAAACAATCAAGAAGATATTTATTTGCCTGTTTTTACCGATTATCAACAGTTTGAAGAATGGTTTCACGCTATGAAAAAGCCATTTCCGATTGTTACAACATGGAAGATGTATATAACACTTATTTTACAGAACAAAGAAGAAGTCAAGGGTTTAGTGATCAATCCACGTAATGAGAATATGATTATTACTCGTAATGCTTTACAAAGATTAAAAGAAGATGATTTAGATGATGCTTCTGTTGATTATGTAGAAGAAAATCAAGATAGAAAAATAAAAGAAGCTTTAATAACGTTATTTAAGCGTAACAGTTTTGTAAAGAAAGCCTATCTTCAAAATACGGGTCATGGTTATAATATTATTGTAGAGTTTTCTAATATTAAAGAAGATTTATTGTTTAAACGCATTCAACGTGTTGTAGAGCCTTTGTTACATGGCAAGCCTTATGTTTTATTAAATTATTATGGTCCACAAGCTTTATTATTGGCAAAACAAAGTGAATTGTTTTATAAAAAATAACAGAGATGTCTCTGTTATTTTTTCATACAGTCAGTAAGAATGCTTACAAAAGCTTCTTTTGATAGTTGTGTTTTTCCTGTAACAATTTTTAAAGAACCTCCACCTGTTGTTTCAGCTGCTTTTTTAAGTTCTTCCAAATACAATCGAGCTTGATCATGGATGGATAATAAGGCAAAGTGAAGTTCATTTTGTATGATAGTATAAAGAATGGTGTCTTGTTGAATTTGATTTAGAATCGTAGAAGCGATGGTACGTAGTTCATTTGGATCTTTGGTGTCATAGTATAAAAAGACTTCTTGCTTGTTTAATAGTTCTTTTGCTTTATAAGTCAGCAGTTCTTTTTTTAAAGTATCTACTTCTTTTTTAAGGGTTTTACTTGTTGATAAGATATGTCCTATATTGGTTTCTATTTCTTCTTTAGGTACACTTAATGTTTGGCTGATACGTTTAAGCAATTGATGATAGTCTTTTAAACGTTGGTTTGTAACCGCATTACATGTAATAAAGATACGTGTGCCACGTGATGTTTTTTCATAATCTAAGACTACAAAACTTTCGATTTGAGATGTATTTTCTAAGTGAAGAGTACCACACGGTTGTGTGTTGATATCCGCAAACTTTACAAGACGAACTTCATCAAACTTTTGATAACGCTCATCGGGATATTCATTTCCTTTGATATACTGAAATTCCGTTTTAATTGGATTACGAATGATGGTATTCATAAACGCTTGTACTTCTTGTAAATGTGTTTCATCAATCTCTTTGCTATCTACTTCATACCATTGATTATTTGGATGAACTCCGATGGCTAAAATACGTAAACCTCTTTTTTCATAGTATCCATCCATAATATGTAAAGCACTTTGCACGGCAGTATTGATATAGCGAGTATCTTTGTTTACTTCCATGTGAATGGGATTTTCTAAGGTACCATCTACCTTATGGTAAAGGGTATCGTTGATCCATTTTAAATCAACAACAGGTTGTTGATTGATCCATCCTTCATCACTTAATGCACCACCTTTTTCACCATAAAAGATGGTTTCTTCAAAGGCATAGTAGCCATCTTGTTCCTCTTTAATTGTAGTATTGCATTGTAACTTTAAGAAATCATCATATTGTCTTGTCATCTTCTCACCTCTATTTCTATTATAGTATAGAAATAAAGTTTCTTTTTAACATTAAGTGCGATTATTATAATCTTCTTTGATTTCTTCGTTCCAGTTTTCTTTTACTTGACAAGTTTTACGATAGTGTTTTATTGTTTCACTTAATACACGATAATTTAAGGTTGTCCCTTTACTATCACTGATAAAATTACTTGTACGATTTCTGTTGATACCAAATTTCATCGCAGTTTCTTCCGCATCAATGTTTGCACCTAGAAAGATAAATTCCCATTGATAGTTTGTTTTTTGAGCATTAATAAGTCGTTTTAAACTTGCATACGTAAATTCACGACTGGCATTTTCCATACCATCGGTTGTGATAATAAACATGACTTTATCGGCACGTTTATCCGATTGTGCATGTTTTTGACGCTGGATCATGCTTAAGATCGTTTGTCCTACCGCATCTAATAATGCAGTGTATCCGGATACCTGATAGTCTTTTTCTGTTAGTGGTTGTAGTTCCTTTAAAGGGATGGCGTTATGGAGTTTTTTGACTTGATCGTTAAACAGTACGGTTGTAACATATACGTCTCCTTCACATTCTTTTTGCTTTAGTATCATATCGTTGAACCCCTTGATCGTTTGTTCTTGTAGTCCGTCCATTGATCCGCTACAATCTAAGATAAAGATGAGTTCCATGTGTTTTTGTTTCATATTCATACCTCCTAGTGTTTATAGTATAGCGCTGTGAAAAAGAAAAAAGGTCGTTTGTTAAGCGACCTTTTAAAAACCTAATAACGTTTGATCAAAATAGAAGAGAGCTTCATTGATTTCAAAAATATCATAGATTTCTTGTGTAATGTAATATTCAATAATAATATCAAAGATATAACTGTAAGATAGGGCATAGCCTGCACTTTGTAGAAGGTGTTTGGTTTCTTCTAAGTTAAGTTTTAAGGCAATCGCAAAGGCTACTACGGTTGGTTTACTAGGACGATAGTGAACATCATTTTTTATCTTGGAAAAGAGTTTACGATCGATGTTTGCTCGTTTATAAACTTCTTTTGGTTCCATCTTTTTTTCTTTGATAAGTTGCATTAAGGTTAAAGAGAAACTATCTTGAAGAAGCTGCTTAACAAAGTGTTGGACGCTTGCCTCTTCATTGAAAACATAAGGTCTTTCAATACGAGAAGTAAGATAGGTCTTTGCTTGTTCCAGATAGTGATTGTCAATATATTCTTGTACAGGGAAAAGTTTATTCGATACTTGAAAGGCATCTTCATCGTAGACGACTAAGTAAATATCTAATTCATGTTTCATAAGAAAATCACTAAAGACACGCAACGCTAGGGTTAAGGATAGTTCTTTTGGGCATTGATTGGCACCGGTAGCCAGCAAAGGAAAGGCAATCGAAGCAAGATTGCGATGAAGTGCTTCTTTCAAACATGTGGTATAACATTGTTTTAACTGTTCTTCATACGTCGAGCTTGCATGATAAAAAGGTGTAACAGTAAAAAAGATGTAGTTTGCCGGTAACTGATAACCTGAAGTAACTTTTACTTCTCCAATCTTACATGGTTTTAAATGTTTACAAGCTTCCAGTAATTCTTGGCCTGCAACATCGTGTAGTTTAGCGTTGAGCCATCCGTTTTTGCTTAATTGTTCATCGCTTGAGCTAACAATGGCATCGACCTGCATGTTGACTAAGTCATTTCTTATAATGGTAAAGGGCATAAATCCTCCTGTGGAAAGAAAAAGTTGTAAAAAGATTTACAACCTTAACTTTTATTATAGTTTTAAAAATTGTGAGACTTCAAGAACAAATATGGTAGCACCACCTACTTGTACTTCAACAGGGAATGAGGCATATCTACCAATATCATAAGAAGCGGTTGATGGAACAATTTCAGTACGACGTTTTGATTGTTCACCGATAATACGAATGACATCTTCAACCTTGTCATCTTCAATCCCTACAATCATAGTGGTATTTCCTGCCTTTAAAAATCCACCTGTTGTCGCAAGTTTTGTAACTTGATAATTGGCTTTTGTTAAAGCTGAAGATACACTTGAACTATCATCATTTGATACGATTGCTAAAACTAATTTCATGATATATCCTCCTCACTTACATTTTATCATATTTTATAGACAAAGATTCATTAAATCTTACCCATTGCCTTTAAAATCGCTAAGAATAAGGGATTGCTGTAGTTATATTCCATGAAACGACAATAGTATTGAGTATTAAACTTACGCTTAAATTCATATAAGCCATAGTGATGTGGATCTTCTTCTTTTGTTTGATATCCACTTACTCCACCAAAATCGTAGTAATGATAGCCGTTTTTTTGACTATCCAGCATGGTTTGATAAACTAAGTAACTAGAAGCATTAATACCTCGTACTTCATTGTTGCTTGCAGCATATAGATAATAGCTGATGTTTCCTTGGTAGGTCATTAAAGCACTTGATAGATAAAGATAATCGATGTTTTTTTCATAGTAAGGGAGTATTTGTTCTAAGAGGTTTTCAGTTTTTATGATTTGATCGTTTAAGTCTTTACATTCATGATGAGTAGAATCATTGATTATGGATAGTCGTTGTTTAAATTGTTTCAGCATCGTTTGTAGTTGATGATATTCTTTGGGAATATTCAAACGGGCATAAAACAATTTACATTGTTCTTGTAAACTATCTTTTAGGTGCCTAAAGTAACTATATGGTCGAATGTTAAAGGCATCACGTTTACCGGTTTGAACCATTAAGTCATAAAAAATATGTAAATCATCACTTTCCATGATTTCGACACAGTGTTTTTCACATAGTTTAATCGATGATTTCACAGAAGAATGAAATCCTTTTAATAAAGGTTCCTTTGTTAAATCTGTCACCATGGTAATGCGTGGTTCAATGGTTGCGTTTAAATCTTTCGATAACGGGTTTGTGATGTAGTGGTGTTTCTTGTATAAGGTATCTAAAAATTGATAAGGATGTTCTTTACATTCTTCTTCATTGGGTTTATAAGTACATAGTATTTCTGCAGGGGCAATTTTAATTAAGATGGCTTGTTTTTTTCTTGCGAAATGCTTTAATTCTTTTTGAAAAAAGGCAAAGCTTTCTTCTTCGTAATTTAAGAACAAAGGACCTTTACAAATGTAAAACATCGTAAAGAAGCGTAAGATTTTTTTAGTTAATAATAATGCAGTTGCGATGAGTTGTTCATCTTTATATAGACCTAAATAGTAGGGGGTAAAGCTTTGATTTTTTACAATTCCCCAACGATAACTTTGTAGTAAGTTATTAAAAGGATGCTGATTTATAAAGGCATCGTATTCTTCTTTTGAAATATTTATTTTAAATTTTAACATTGTATTCACCAACATGATTATAACATAAATCATTAAGAGTATTTTTAAGTAATGTGATAATACTTTCACATAAATAACCGATGTTTATCTGGGATATTAGTGTATAATAGAAACTAGGTGATTAGATGAAGATTAGAAGACTTGCCAAGGATATAGCGATTGTCCTACTTGGTAATTTTATTTTAGCACTTGGTGTAGGGGTTTTTATTATTCCCTTTAATATATTAACGGGTGGTAGTGCAGGGGTTGCGATTTTATTAAAAGTGTTTATCCCGCTTGATACAACAACGTTAGTTAATGGTTTGGTCATTGGTTTATTTATTTTGGGTTCTTTAACACTTGGAAAATCCTTTGCATTAAAGACCATTGTAAGTACTGTTGTATTTCCACTTTTTTTAACGATATTATCTCGTTTACATTTACAGTTTGAACTTATGCCTATTTTGGCTAGTTTATATGGTGGCTTGTTGGTTGGAATTGGGATTGGTATTGTAGTGCGTAATGGAGCTAGTACCGGTGGTATGGATATTCCAGCCTTAATCATTCATCATTATTTTCGTATTCCGGTAAGTAAGGTTGTCTTTGTGATTGATGCCTTAACAGTAATTTTTGGTTTATTTATCTATGGTATGCAGCCGGTATTGCTTGGATTGCTTTCGGTTTTTGCGGTATCCTTTGGGATAGATAAAGTGATGTCGTTTAATGCTCGTAAGGTATTGGCAGTACAAATTATCTCTAACGAGTATACACGTATTAATGAAGCGATTATTAAAGAGTTAGACCGTGGGGCAACCATTAGTGATGCTAAAGGTGGCTTTACAGGAGAAGATAAAAAAGTGATATTGGTTGTAGTAGGTCATGATGAGTATCAAGCATTACTGAATTTGATACATGTAATTGATCGAAATGCGTTTGTCATTGCAAGTGAGACCAATGAAGTAAGAGGAGAGGGATTCTCTTATGGGTTTAGAATGTAAGAGGTAAGTTATGATTGAGTTAAAAGATGCGGTAAAAGCTTATAAAAATGGTGTTAAGGCGTTAAATGGAGTAAACTTAACGATTCATCAGGGTGAGTTTGTGTATATCATTGGTCCTACAGGCTCCGGGAAGTCTACGTTAATTAAATTGTTGGATGGTGAAGAAATTCCTAGCAAGGGTAGTGTGATTGTGGCCGGGATTAATGTAGGAAAATTAAAACATTCAAAAGTTCCCATTTATCGTCGTAACATTGGAGTTGTCTTTCAAGATTATCGCTTGTTAGAACGTAAGACTGTGTTTGAAAACATTGCGTATGCCTTAGAGGTAATTGATGCACCCAAAAATATCATACGCCGACGTGTGCGTGAAGTGATGAATTTAGTTGGTTTAGATGATAAAGGTAATGCTTTTCCAAGTGAATTAAGTGGTGGTCAACAACAACGTGTGGCGATTGCTCGAGCAATTGCGAATAAACCAAAAGTATTGATTGCCGATGAGCCTACCGGTAATCTTGATCCTACAAAGTCAGATGAAATCATGGTGTTATTAGAGAAAATTAACCGTGAAGAAAATACGACGATTTTAATGGTTACGCATGATGAAGCATTGGTAAATAAACACCAAAAACGTACCATTGTATTAGAATCCGGTGTCATTGTAGCCGATACATTCCAAGGAGGCTATTTTAAACATGATTAATCGTTTTTTAAGACATATTAAAGAAGGATTTTATGGCGTTGGTCGTCACTCTGCAATGTCGGTAAGTAGTGCAAGTGCGGTAACGATTACCTTATTGTTGATTTCTATTTTCTTGGTTGTAACCAGTAATTTAGAAAAAATTACTTCTAAGATTGAAAATTCTGTTAAGATTTCTGTTATTGTTTCTTATGATTTTGAAGCGCAAGAGGATTTAGATCGTATTGATTCACAGATTAAAAATATAGCCGGTGTTAAATTGGTAACTTTTAGTGATAAAGAAATGGAGTTTGACTTTTATATCAATTCGTTTCCTGAAGAAGAGCGTGTGATTTTTGAGCCTTATCGTAGTGAAAATCCTATGCATCATGCTTTTTATGTAGAGGTAAATGAAGGAAGTATGTTACAGGAGATTGCTTCTAAGATTAGTGCCATTGAAGGGGTTGAAAAGACAAATTATGGTGGAGAAAGTTCTACGATGTTAGTCAATGCCTTAGCTACAACTCGTCAAGGGGGCTTTATTTTAGTTATTGCCTTGTCGCTATTAGCGATTTATTTGGTTCAAAATACCATTAAGTTAACGATTTTTGCTCGTAGTAATGAGATTTGGATCATGCGTAATGTTGGAGCTAAAAACGGTTATATTCGTGCTCCATTTGTAGTAGAAGGGATCATCATTGGTATGCTTGGTGCCATTATCCCGATTCTTACAACGATATTTGCTTATATCTATTTATATAATAAATTAGGAGGAAAGTTACTGAGTGGTATCTTTGTTTTAATTCCTCCCCATCCATTCGTATTGTATATTTCATGTATCTTATTGGCTGTGGGTATTGGGGTTGGCTTTATAGGTAGTTTCTTTTCAGTAACGAAGTATTTAAGATGGAAACGTTAAGAAAGCTGATTATTGTTGTTGCGCTATTAATCTTAAGTATCTTTCCAATCTATGCGGAAGAAGAAAGTGAGTTTGACAGTAATTCACAATATTATTATCAATTGTGTTCAAGTAATAGTTTAAGTGAAGAAGATAAGAAAACGTGTGATGCTTTTGCGGCTCATTTAGCAGGAAAGTCTTCTTCGTTGCGTGAACAATTGCGTAATATTGAAGCTCAACGTGAAGAGATTGCGAAAGATATTGAAAAAGCAGCGCAAAAAATTAGGGGTTATAATGTTGAAATTCAAATCTTAGGAAATGAGATTGGTGTATTAAATAAAAATATTGAAGAGAAAGAACAACAAATTGAAACAAAACAAAATGAAATTACACAAAAAGAAGAAGAGATTAATGCCTTAAAACAAAAGGTAAAGAATCGTATGGTAGAGGCTCAATCTACAATGCGTTTTAATAAGTTGCTCGATTTTTTAATGGGTGCTCAAAGTATTGAGGATTTAATTCGTCGTAGTAATGGGATTAGTTCAATTGCGACGTATGATAATAAAGTACGTCAGTCATTGATTAATTTAATTCATGAATTAGAGATTGCTAAGGCGGAATTGGAAGCGGAAAAAGTAGTGCTGGATGAAAATAAAAAGAGTTTAGAAGAAAAACAATTTTTATTAATTGTTAAGCGTAAGGAAGCGGAGCTTGTAAAAGTAGAGTACTTAAAGAAAGAAGCCGAGTTGGAAGCAAGTTATGGACAAATTGTTGGTGACTTAGATGGCATTAAGAAAATGATTGCCAGCATTGCAGATAAGCTTGGCAATATCCCTTCTTCCAGTGGTTTTATTCGTCCTGTTCCGGGAGCACGTATTTCAGCTGGAACATGGTATTATCCACAGAGTTTTGGTGGTGGGATTCATTTAGGAATTGACTATGCAGCACCTAAGGGGACGCCGGTGTATGCGCCTGCCAATGGGGTTGTTATCTTGTCGGTGGATGGCTGTGGCGATGGTTACTTAGGAAATACTTGTGGTGGGACCGGTGGAGGTAATGCCAAGGGCGGAAATCAAATGGCTATGATTGTGCGTGTGGATGGCAAGACCTATGCGGTAAAATATTATCACTTATTAATCAATACCCCGGTAGCTCGAGGGACAACCGTTATGGCAGGTGATAAAGTTGCTGAAACCGGTACAAGTGGAAACTCGACAGGACCGCATACCCATGTTGAAGTCTTTTACCTTGGAACCAATTCCATTGCAGATTACGTAGCAAGCTGGAATGGAGATATGTCATTTGGTACCGGTTGGGGTAGTGCAACGTTTCGACGTCTTTGTGAAAACGGAGTTGGTGCCCCTTGCCGCGTGAAACCGGAAAGTGTATTTGAATAGGAGAATGTATGGAATTACTGAAACAATATTTTGAATATAGACATAAATTAAATAGTTATAATACAATCTTAGCGATTGCGCATTATGACTTAGCAACCATTGCACCAAGTGCAGGGAAGGCTTATAACTATCAAATGCTTAATCAGTTAAGCGGGGAAGCCTTTGAATTATTATTGGATCCAATGTTTATTGAATTACAAAAGAATCTTTTAAACGAAGAATTAGATGAATATGTACGCAAAGAAATTGAATATAATTTAAAAGAAACAAATAAGATTATCAATGTTCCTAAAGAAGAGTACATTCAGTTTCGAAATTTAGCAAGTGAAGCGGAAATGAAGTGGGAAGAGGCAAAAAAGACGGATGATTATAAATTGTTTGAGCCTGCTTTACTGGCGGTAATACAAGCAAAACGTAAACTTATGGCTTATCGTAATGTTGGAAACATATATGAAGCTATGCTAAATGACTTTGAGCAAGATGTAAGTATTGAAAAATATGATGCCTTCTTTGCTTTATTGGAAGAAAAGTTAGTTCCTTTTATTAAAAAAGTAAATGAGCATAATCATAAAATTAAAAATGATATGTTGTATTTTGAAGTAACTGATGAAGTGCAAAAAAAGGTTGCTGATAGGATTGCTGAGTACTTAGATTATGGAAAAGATTGGGGTTATATCGCTACTTCTATGCACCCATTCAGTACAAAAATAAATAATAATGACACTCGTATTACGACCCATTTTGATTCAAAAGATCCGTTTAATTCCGTATTTTCCGTAATCCATGAAATTGGACATTCTACTTATGATTATCAAAGCAGTAGAGATTATAAAGGACATCCACTGGATACGATGATTACAATGGGGATGCATGAATCACAATCTCGTTTATTAGAAAATTACATTGGTCGCAGTTATGCTTTTTGGAAATATAATTATCCATTACTGCAACAAGAGATGCCGGCGTTAAAGGATGTGTCTTTAGAGACATTTTACTTAGCGATTAATAAATCTTATCCTTCTTTAATCCGTACCCTAGCGGATGAACTTACCTATCCAATTCATATCTTGATTCGTTATAAAATAGAAAAAGGAATTTGTGATGGTAGTATAGATGTTCATGATTTAGAGCGAGTGTGGAATGAGATGATGGTAAATTATCTTGGTGTTCAGGTCGACAAAGCAAGTCATGGTATTCTTCAGGACATTCATTGGACAAGTGGTGAATTTGGGTATTTCCCAACATATGCATTAGGTAGTGCTTATGCTGCTCAGTTCTATCATCAAATGCGTAAGGACTTAGATGTTGATCATTTGTTGGAAAGTAATCAATTTACAGTGCTTAAACAGTGGTTAAAGGATCATATTCATCAATATGGGGGATTTAAAACAGCGGATGAAATATTAATGCTTGTTACAAATGAGAAATTTAATCCGAAATATTATGTAGAATATTTAATCAATAAATTTACGAAGATTTATCAATTAGATTAGAAAACACCTTGGTGTTTTCTTTTTGTTTCATTATTTTTTTGATATAATAAATTTCATATAATAAAGCTAGTTAAAGATGTTAGGAGTTAACAGATGGAAGAAAAGAAGGTAACAATAAAATTAAAACGTCATCTATGGGAAGATGAACGTGCAGATAGAAGAAGACAAAATCGTTTGATTACGATGATTGTAGCGTTGATGCTTGTGGCAGGATCGTTAGGGTTTATTGTTGGTCGTATGGAAGGAATAGGCAATACGCAAGTAGAAACGATTAGTCATAAACGAACAAAGTTAGAACGTATGCAAAATATCATGAATCATAAATGGTATTTTTCATCTATGATTGATGAAGTTGATCAAAAGATGATGGATAAAGCGTACTATGGCATGACAAGTTTTGAAGAGGATAAACATACTTCTTACATGTCGCAAGAAGAAGTAGAGCTTTTTACTTCTCATATTGATATGGGCTTTGTAGGAATTGGAGTTCAATATAGTGAGGATAATGGTTCCTTTGTCGTACAAAAAGTCTTTAAAGATTCACCGGCTGAAAAAGCCGGTGTCTTGGCAGGAGATGTCTTTATAAAAGTAGACGGGGTTTCTCTAGAAGGATTGACAAGTGAAGAAATCAGTAAGATGGTAAAGGGGATGAAGGGAACGGTTGTTTCTATTGAATTTTTACGTCAAGGCAATCCCATTATCATTGATATCACACGTGATGAAGTAAATAATACCGCTTATGGGTATATGTTGGATGAAGATACGGGTTACTTAGAAATCTATAGTTTTGGTAGCGAAACCGGAAAAGAAACCGGTGTGTATCTAGAGGACTTAAACCAAAAAGGCATGAAGAATTTAATTATTGATTTACGTGATAATGGCGGAGGTTACTTAAATACCCTTGTAGATGTTGCAAGTCATTTCTTACAAGAAGATACCTTAGTGATTAAACAGGTTTACAGCAATGGTCATGTTGAAAATGGGTATACAAAAGGGAATCGTATTGTCTATGCGGATCGTATTGTTATTTTAATTAATCATCAAACAGCAAGTGCTGCAGAAGTATTGGCTCTTTCATTAAAAGAACAGTATCCAAATACCATCTTAGTTGGTGAAAAGTCTTATGGGAAGGGTACCGTTCAAACAACGGAATACTTTGAAGATGGATCTGCTTTAAAATATACGACAAGCAAGTGGACAAGTCCAAATGGTATCTGGGTAAATGATTTAGGTGGAATTGAACCGGATGTAGCAGTAAAACTGCATGATTACTTTTATTTAAAAGTACCAAACTTAGAGGAAAGCAGTAGTTATGAAGTAGACTCTGTAAGTGATTATGCTAAGGTGGCACAGTATGCATTGGATTATTTGGGTTATCAAGTGTTGCGTAAAGATGGATATTTTGACGTGTATTTTAAAGATACATTAAATCAATATAAGTTAGAACATAATTTAGAAACAGATGGAATTTTAAATCGTAAAACATTGGATTCCATTATTTCAAGTGTTCGTAAAAATATTAATTCAGATAAAAAGAATGATGCACAATTAATGAAAGCAATGGAAATTATTGATGGACTCTAAGTTTGAATTAGTTAGTAAGTTTAAGCCTACGGGAGATCAACCAAAGGCAATTCAACAATTGGTGAATGGCTTACAACAACATAAGAAAGAACAAGTGTTGCTTGGAGCAACAGGAACCGGAAAAACGTTTACTATTGCCAATGTGATTGCACAGGTGAATAAACCTACTTTGATTTTTGCGCATAATAAAACCTTGGCCGGACAGTTGTATTCCGAATTTAAAGAATTATTTCCGAATAATCATGTAGAATACTATGTTTCCAGTTTCGATTATTATCAGCCGGAAGCTTATATGCCAAAGACAGATACATACATTGAAAAAAATGCGATGATTAATGATGAGTTAACCATGTTAGCGATGTCTGCTTATAATTCCGTGTTGGAACATCGAGATACCATTATTGTTGCTTCTGTGGCTTGTATTTATGCTTCGAGTAATCCTTTGGAGTATAAGGGAATGTTTTTTACGATTAAAGTAGGAGAAGTCATTGATCGTAATGAGTTATTAAAGAAGTTTGTTTTACGTCAATATCAAAGGAATGATATGGAGCGTAAACGAGGAACCTTTAAAGTGCGAGGCGATGTGATCGAAGTTTCTTTAGGACATACCGATAGCTATTTGTTAAAGATTGAAATGTTTGGGGATGAAATTGAACGTATTACTGAAATTGATCCAATTACCTCTAAAACAGTAAATGGTTACATGGTCTATAACATTTTTCCGGCTACAGGTTATGCTCGTAATCAAAGTGAAATTTTAAGGGCGGCTAATGCGATTGAAGAAGAGTTGGAAGATCGTTTAAAGTATTTTGAAAAAGAAAATAAATTGGTGGAAAAACAGCGTTTAGAACAACGCTGTCGTTATGATTTGGAAGCTTTAAGAGAGTTTGGGGTATGTCCGGGAATTGAAAATTATTCAGCTCATATTGATGGACGTCAAGAAGGACAACGACCTTATAATCTGTTTGATTATTTTCCGAAGGATTTTTTATTGGTGGTGGATGAGTCTCACGTATCTATTCCTCAAATTAAAGGAATGTATAATGGAGATCGTGCCCGTAAAGAAACTTTAGTCGAATATGGATTTCGTTTACCAAGTGCTTTGAACAATCGACCGATGCGTTTTGATGAGTTTGAAGAAGTAATACATCAAGTTATCTATATCAGTGCTACTCCCGGTAATTATGAATTAGAAAAAGTAAATAACGAAGTCATACAGCAAATCATACGTCCAACAGGATTGTTGGATCCTTTGGTGGAAGTTCGACCAACTAGAGGACAAATTGATGATATTTTAGATGAGATACGTGGTTGTATTGCTAAGGGACAACGTATATTGTTGACTGCATTAACAGTAAAAATGGCAGAAGACTTAACTGCATATTTAAAAAATCAGGATTTGAATGTTAGTTATTTGCATCATGAAACGAAAACGTTAGAGCGAATCGAGACTATTTTAGATCTACGTAAAGGGAAAATTGATGTTTTAGTCGGGATTAATTTGTTAAGAGAAGGTTTGGATATTCCTGAAGTTGCCTTAGTATGTATTTTAGATGCCGACAAAGAAGGTTTCTTGCGTTCTGAACGTTCTTTGATTCAAACCATTGGTCGAGCTGCTAGAAATAGCGAAGGACGAGTTATTATGTATGCAGATAGCGTGACAGAATCTATGCAAAAAGCAATCGAAGAAACCAATCGTCGTCGTCAGATTCAGATGGCATATAATCAAGAACATAATATTATACCGACAACTATTAAAAAAGAAATTCATGAAGCAATTCATGGAAAAGAGACCAAGGAAATGGCTAGTAAGTATATCGTTCGTAAATCCAAAGGAAGCCAAAAGGCAAAGGAAGAATTGATTGTTTCTCTTGAAAAAGAAATGAGAGAAGCCGCGAAGGTTTTAGACTTTGAACGAGCAGCTTCTTTAAGAGATATCATTTTAGAGTTAAAAGCCGGATAATGACATAATTGTAAGCAACGATATAAAAAAATTAGTATATAATGAAGAAGTAAATTACCACTAGGAGGATTTTATGGGTGATAGTAAAGATTTTTTAAATGAAATTGCAAAAGAAGCCAATAGCAAGAAAATAGAAAGTTTTCAAGAAGAAAAAGTAGAAAGGTATCAAAAGAGTTCAAAAAATCTTGATCCTAAAGTACTGATTGGTGGGTTTGTAGTTTTAGCGTTATTAAGTGTTGTGGGGTATTTTGTATTTTTAGCTCCAAAAATTAAAATGCCGGATTTTGTTGGGAAACCTAAAAAAGAAATTTCGTCATGGATTAAACAACAAGGGATTGATCCGACTAAAATAGTTGTAAATGAAGAATATAGCTTGGAAATAGATGAAAATTTAGTTATTTCTCAATCTATTAAAGAAGGTGTAAAAGTTCATAAGAATGTAGCGATTACGTTTGTCATTTCAAAAGGTGCAAATCCGGATGAAAAAGTAGAGTTTCCAAGCGATGTATTGTCATTGACAAAGAATGATATTAACGATTGGATTACAAAGAATAAATTATCTAAGGTTAAAATTGCAACAGCATATTCAGAAACAGTAGAAGAAGGAAAAGTGATTTCGTTTGACCTAAAAGGGGTTGATCGTGATAACTTTACAAGAGGAACAAACGTAACATTCACGGTAAGTAAAGGAAAACAACCGGCAGGTACTGTAACGGTAAATGCAGAATATAAAAACGAGACATTTGAAACATTTGAAGCATGGGCAAAAACGAATAAGCTTGTGATTGACAAAACGGAAGTATATGACGATAAAGTTCCGGCTGGTAAAATTGTTTATATTAGTGTTAAGAAGGATCAACAAATCAAACAAGGAGAGACAGTTGTAGTAAAAGTGTCAAAAGGGAAAGCTGTTGTCATGATTGATTTTAAAGGCATGAGTAAAGACAAAGTTACTGATTGGTGTGCAACAAACGGAATCAAGTGTTATGCTAAGGAGCAATGGAGTGATTCGGTTGAACAAAATATGGTTATGAGTCAATCTGTAAAAAAAGGAACGATTTTAGATGCCAACTCTGTGGTAGATTATACAGTTTCTTTATGGAGACCTGATTTATTAACATTTGGAGGTACAACTGGAGCAGATTTACAGCGTTGGATTCAGGAACAAAATCGTAAAGGTGGACAAGTATTACCGGATTTAAAAGTCGTAGGTGGTGATATAAACAACCCAATCATTGAGTGGATTACACCAAGTGAAGCCAATACGAAAAGAACATATGTAAATCTTTACACACAAATTGAAGTACGTGTAAAAGCGAATGAAGTTGCGCCAAGTGTTCCTACACCTGTAGAAATTAATTTAACAAAACAAGATGTAAAATTTGGTGATGTAGGTGCCGAATTGCAGTATATAGAAGAATTTTGTAAAACAAAAAATGATGGAAAATGTACATTTGCATATAATGGGGAACTACCTAATGCAATTACAAGCTTTGAAGTAGAATTACCAAATGGTTTGCGTATTTCAAGTCATACAGACCCTGGTTCAGCGGATGTAGTAGGAACTTTTATTAAGGGTAGTGATTTAAAAATTCATGTTCAAAGAAACCCATAAGAGAAAAGGAGCGGTGAAAAATGAATTATATCAATCGTGCGATTAGTAATGTTACTCGTAAATTGAGTAAAAGTATCATTTTGATGCTTACATTCTTTGTGATTGGTAACTTTGTAGTTATTGGTCTTGGAGTAAGTGATGCCTCAGCAAAAGCAAAAATCTTAACACGACAAAAGATGCGTGCAGTTATTAATTTCGAAGTGGATTATCGTAAGTGGTATGAAACGGTAACAGACTTTGAAAATGCAAAATATCCATATATCAGCAATGAATTGATTGAAAAAATTATTGCGGATAAGCGAGTAAGCACATTGAATGCGATAACGGCAGATGTTGTGCACGCACATGGCTTTGAATCAGTTCCTTTAAATAATAAGCGTGAAAATGAGGATACTAATGCAAAGAGTTGTTATGTAGATGAAAACGGTCAAGAAATTTGTCGTACTTATGAAGAACCAAATATTACATTACAAGGAAATGCGTTTCCTCAAATGATTGAATTTGTAGATGGTATTTACAATTTAAAAGAAGGTAACAGTTTTACGGCAGATGATATTGCTCAAGGAAAGCGTGTTGCTTTAATTACAGATACCCTAGCACAATTGAATAATATTCGAATTGGCGATACGATTTCAATTATGTTAGCAAGTAAGTCTGATATTAATGAGTATATGGGAAAATACGGCATTACAGAAGAAGATGTCATACTTAATTTGGAAGTAATTGGTATTTTTGATAATACAAAAGAAGCGGGACCGAATTTACCTAATTTTGATTGGATGTCACGTTATGAATCTCCGGAAAACATTATTGTTGTTCCTGATAAAGCAATCAATGAAACTCGTTATAATATGTCGTTAAAAATGTGGAATTGGGAAGTGGAAAATGAACCTAATGACTACAATCAAAATCCGGACAATAAACCTAGCTTAGATAACATTGCTAAAAAAGGGAATATTACCGTATTATTAAACGATCCATTAAAAGTTGATGAGTTTGTAGCTGACTATGAAGAATTAATCCCTGAAGAAGATTTTATTAAAGTAGATGCAAACAATGAAACATTTAAAAAACTGGCGAAGCCATTAGATACATTAAGTTTATATGCAAGTTTTATCGTATGGCTAGTCGTAGTCAATGCAGTGATTATTATTTCCTTAGTCACAGCCTTA
>RQZE01000002.1 GCA_003858585.1 Erysipelotrichaceae bacterium OH741_COT-311 | reverse complement strand
GGCTGGCTTATTCAAAGTTTAGCATAAGAAGGACTTTTTTGTTCATCGCTTAAGCTCATCTTTACCCACGCCACTATGGCGTGGTTTTTCTATATAATAAAAGCTCACAATTTGTGAGCTTTTTTCATTATTTAATGTCTACGTTGTAGAATGCTTTCTTTCCTAAGAACTTAGCATTTGCACCTAATTCATCTTCAATTCTTAATAATTGATTGTATTTTGCAATACGGTCTGTTCTACTCATAGAACCAGTCTTAATTTGACCAGCATTTAAACCAACAGCGATGTCTGCAATTGTAGTATCTTCTGTTTCACCAGATCTGTGTGATACTACACAAGTATATCCTGCTTGTTTTGCCATTTCAATCGCATCAAATGTTTCAGTTAATGTACCGATTTGATTTACTTTGATTAAGATTGAATTTGCAATACCTTTTTCGATACCTTCTTTTAAGATTGATGGGTTAGTAACAAATAAGTCATCCCCAACAATTTGAATTTTAGAACCTAAACGATCTGTTAATTTCTTCCATCCATCCCAGTCTCTTTCTCCAAGACCATCTTCAATTGAAATGATTGGATATTTTTCAATCCATGCAGCATACATTTCAATCATTTCATCTGTTGTTTTAATACCACCATTTGATTTCTTTAATTCATATACTTTTGTTTCTGTGTTATAGAATTCAGAAGCAGCAACGTCCATAGCGATGCATAAATCTGTTCCAGGAACATAACCAGCTTCTTTAATCGCATTTACGATTAATTCAAGTGGTTCTTCGTTTCCATCTTTACATGATGGAGCAAATCCACCTTCATCACCAACGTTTGTGTTATAGCCTTTTGCTTTTAATACTTTTCTTAATGTGTGGAATACTTCAGCACCCATTCTTAAAGCTTCCGCTAAGCTCTTAGCACCAACCGGCATAATCATATATTCTTGGAAATCAACCGTTGAATCCGCATGAGATCCACCATTTAATACGTTCATCATTGGTACAGGTAATACTTTACCATTGAATCCACCAAAGTAACGATATAAAGGAACTTGTAAAAAATCAGCAGCTGCGATTGCACAAGCCATAGAAACACCTAAGATAGCGTTAGCACCAAAGTTTGATTTATCTTTTGTACCATCTAATTCAATCATTAAGCTATCGATACCATTTTGATCTGTTACATCATAACCTAATAATGCAGGACCAATCTTTGTATTTACATTTTCAACAGCCTTTAAAACACCTTTTCCTAAGAAACGTGATTTATCACCATCTCTTAATTCCAATGCTTCTCTTTCACCGGTACTTGCACCAGATGGTACCATTGCACGACCAAATGCACCTGATTCTGTCGTTACTTCAACTTCAATTGTAGGGTTACCGCGTGAATCGATAACTTCGCGAGCGTATACATCAACAATATATGGCATTCTTTTAGCCCTCCTTATTTCGTTGCATCTATAATAGCTTTAAATGAATCTACTTTTAATGAAGCTCCACCAATTAATGCTCCATCAATATCTTCACAAGCCATGTATTCTTTAATATTTTCCGGTTTAACACTACCACCATATTGTACAATCACTTTATCCGCAACATCTTGGTTAAACATAACCTTAATTTGATCACGAACAATTGCACAACAATTTTGAGCAATTTCCTTCGTAGCTGATTTACCGGTACCGATTGCCCAAATTGGTTCATACGCAATCACTAACTTACTTGCACAATGTGGACATAAACCTTTTAAACCTTCTGTTAGTTGTCTGCGAATGACTGCTTCTGTTTCATTTGCATCATATTGTGCTTCACTTTCACCAATACAGAAAATAGGTGTCATATCTGCATCAAACAACGCTTTTGCTTTTTTCGCTAATGCTTCATCTGTTTCATTGAACATTTGTCTACGTTCAGAGTGCCCAATAATAACATGTGTTACACCCAATTCCTTTAACATTGGAATTGAGATTTCACCTGTATAAGCACCACTTGCTTCAAAATGCACGTTTTCAGCAGCAATCACTAAATTCTTAGCGTTTGCCTTTGCATCTTTCAACGCAGTAAACGGAGCCCCAATCCCATACGTACAAGCTTCATTTCCACTTAATTCTTTTTCAATTGCAGTCACAAATTCTACTGTTTCTGCAATTGTTTTATTCATTTTCCAGTTTCCAACAATAAATGGTTTTCTCATTCTTAATCCTTCTCCTGAATAATTGCAATACCCGGAAGTACTTTCCCTTCCATATATTCTAATGATGCTCCTCCACCTGTTGAAATGTGAGTAAACTTATCTTTAAATCCTAAGTTAATCGCTGCAGAAGCACTATCTCCTCCACCAATGACTGTCATTGCACCAGGAAGCTCTGAAATTGCTTTACAAATCTCAATCGTACCTACTGCAAATGTTGGATTTTCAAATACACCCATTGGTCCATTCCAAACTACAGTTTTTGCACCCTCTAATTCTTTTTTAAATAATTCAATTGTTTTAGGTCCAATATCCAAACCCATAAAATCATCCGGAATATCACCTTCAAAGACTTTGATTTCTGTCGGATTATCAAAATCATTTGCACAATTTGTATCTACAGGTAAAATTAATTTATCTTTTCCTTTTTCTAAAAATTCTTTTGCTAATTCAATTTTATCTTCTTCAAGTAAAGAAGTACCGATGTTACGTCCTAACGCTTTTGCAAATGTATAAGACATTCCACCACCAATAATTACCTTATCAGCAATTTTTAATAAGTTTTCAATAACGGCAATTTTATCACTTACTTTAGCTCCACCTAAAATCGCTACTAAAGGACGTTTTGGATTATCAATTGCAGCTGATAAACATTCTACTTCCTTTTGTACTAAGAAGCCTAAAGCACTAGGTAAAATTTCTGCAATTCCAACAGTTGAAGCATGAGCTCTATGCACAGAACCAAAAGCATCTGTAACGAATAAATCCCCTAAACTTGCCCAATATTTTGCAAGCTCCGGATCATTTTTACTTTCACCTTTTTCATAACGTGTATTTTGCATTAACACGATTTCACCATCATTTAAGTTTTTAACAGCTTCCTCTAATTCCGCACCTCTTGTTTGATTTACGAATGTAACCTTTGTATTTACAAGTTCTTGTAAACGCACCGCTACTGGAGCCATATTGTTTTTCTTTTTGTTTTCTTCACATTTTACCGGATCTTTGTGATCAACTTTACCTAAATGTGAAAGCAGTATAATTTTTGCTCCATGTTCAATTAAATAATTAATTGTTGGAAGCGCACTTACAATACGATTATCGTTTGTAATTTTACCTTCTTTGATAGGAACGTTAAAATCTACACGAACAAGGACACGTTTCCCTTTAACATCCAAATCAAAAACTGTCTTTTTTGCCATATTAAAAATTCCTCCTTTATACAGTATGATTATACCACCTGCAACCCTATGAAACAATTAAAAAGTTTATTATTTATCATGGTTTTACTATCATTTCACACGAAACCCCAATGTAACCACTTACACCAAGAAACTAACTCTTACGAATTGTATCAATTTGATAACTTTGATCTGCAATATTCATGGTTGATTGACGATGAGAAACTAAAACAACAGTTTTATTCTTAGATTCTTCTTTTAGCGCTTTTAAAATAATACCTTCATTTAAGCTATCTAGATTGCTTGTTGGCTCATCTAATAAAATCATTGGACTATCATATAAAAATGCACGTGCCAGCCCTATTCTTTGACGCTCACCACTCGACAAAGAAGATCCAAGTTCTGCTACTTGACTATCATATCCTTCCGGCAAAGCTTCTATAAAATTATCAATAGAAGCTTTTTTACATGCTTGCTGTACTTTTTCTAACGGTATATCTTTTCCAAGTGTAATGTTATTAAGGATGGTATCGTTAAATAAATGCGTATCTTGAATAACATAACTTTGTAAATCTCTTAAATGACTTGTAGAAATCTCTTTTAGATTTACATCATTTAAAGTTAACATACCTTTATGTGGATCATAAAAACGCATCATTAATTTTAAGATTGTAGATTTACCACTACCACTTTTCCCACATATACCTATAATTTTATTCTTTTCTACCTTTAAGGAATAGTCTTTTAAAATGGGCTCTTCTTTTTGATAAGCAAAACTTACCTGATGTAAGCAAACATCACCCATCTCTACCTTCTTTCCATCAACCACTTCCTCAACTACACTTTCTTCTTGTAATAAATCTAACAAACGATTTCCACTTGCCAATGTGTAGCGAAGATTTCCGGATAAACTGCTTAAGGCTAATACCGGTCCAAAGGAACTCATTAATGCCACAGTTGAAATTAACGCTTGTGGAAAATTCAATGCTAAATGAAGACCAAAAGATGTTTTTTGATAAAGATAGGCATTTACAAATAAACCTAACATCGAAAAGAAAACCACCGCAACATTTGTAATGCCACGAGTAATCCCTTCATACTTCTTCAATAATTCTTGATTAGAATGTAATTGATTTGTTTTATGCATAACAAATTCTTTACGATACTCTTGGGCATCATATTGCATAATTTCTTGCAATCCACGTAGATTATCTAAAAAGTAATTATTCAAATCTGCAAACTCTTTACGATATTGCAACCCTTCTTTTTGTCCATATTTATATAAAGTAACCGGTATGATATATCCTACAGTAATATAAGCAAACATTGCGATTATTCCTACATAAAAACTATAATGCATGATGAAAATCACCATAATCAGTGATGTAAGAAAACCAATGGCAATCGGAGAAATCGTATGAGCATAAAAGACTTCCAATAGTTCAATATCACTTGTAATTAATGCGATTAAGTCACCAGAATCCTTACCATCCAATTTAGCTGGTGCTAAGTTTCTTAAGACTTTAAATACAATATTACGCAATAAGGCTAAAATCTTAAAGGCAATGTAGTGATTAGATAATTGCTCAATGTAACGCAATACTCCTCTAAAAATAGCACATAACCCAATCCATAATAGAATGGTGTTTAAAGATAAACCCATATCATAACCCAGTATGTTTGCGATAGCAAATGCTCCTAAAATCGTAATAAATGTCGCTAATAAAAAACCTAAAACACCTGTAGTAATTGCTAAAACCATGACATGCAACAAAGGATATACCAGTGAAATTAAGCTACGCATGACTTTAAATCCACTTCTATTCATATTGCACATCCTTTCTACTATACTGTTCTAATTGTGATTGTTGATTATGTAACATAAAATACTGTCCTTGTTTATGCATTAATTCTTGATGACTTCCAGACTCTACCAGCTTACCGTCTTTTAAAACATAAATACAATTTGCTCCTTCTACATTTGCCAAACGATGCGAAATCATAATAACCATTTTACTTTTAGCAAGATTATAAATTACCTCCATAATTGTTGTTTCACTTTCAACATCAATATTAGACGTTGCTTCATCAAAGATATAAACATCACTATCCTTTAAAAGTGCTCTTGCAATAGTTAAACGTTGTTTTTGTCCACCTGATAGATTATTCCCTTGTTGTAATAACTTCGTATCTAATCCATCTAAACTCATAAGAAAATCATAGAGCTTCACTTGCCTCAACACATCATACAAACGTTGATCACTTATAGACTTACCCATCGTTAAGTTTTCACGAACACTACCTTTAAAGACATAATTATTGTTACTAATCAACGTCATTTTCTGCATGATACTGGCATCACTTAAACTCGATAATTCATGTGCATTCACCGTTATACTACCTTGATACCCTTTATTCATTCCCATCAACACTTTAGCAATACTACTTTTTCCACTACCACTTTCACCAACAAAGGCAACAAGCTTGTCCTTTGATGCGGAAAATGTAATATTTTTTAAAATGCCACGTTGTTTTTCATAGGCAAAGGATACATCACTTGCATTAATTTGAGTGATTGTTTCTGACAATGAAACTCCATCTTGACTACTTTCCGGTAAATCTAATAATTCAAATATTTTATTGGATGCTGCTACAGAATTCATCGCCACATGGAAAAAAGAACCCAATAAACGCAATGGTATAAAAAACTCAGAAGATAACATCACAATGATAAAAAAACCTAAAAAATCAATCGCCCCTTTTTGAAACTCAAAAATAGCAATGATCGTTCCAATCGCTGCCCCACCATAAGCAATGATGTCCATAACTGCAATCGAATTTAACTGCATCGTTAACACTTTCATTGTTACTTTACGGAAATTTTGAGCCTCTGCATCCATTTGTTTCGCTTTTGCTTCATCTTGTTGATAAATTTTAAGCGTAGTTAAACCCTGAATGTTTTCCAAGAAATGATCTCCCAGTTTTGTATATCGATTCCAATAACGACTTAATAATTTCTTAGCAATTTTCATAACCGCAACAATCGACAATGGAATCAAAGGAACACAAATCAACAGCACAATCGCCGCTTTAAAACTAATCGTTGTTAGAAGTAAAAATAAAGTAACCGGAGCTAACACACTATAAAACAACTGTGGCAAAAAAGCTCCAAAGTAGGTTTCTAACTGTTCTACACCCTCGATAGCGACCTGGATAATACTTGAAGTATGTATCTTTTGATGATAATTCACCCCTAATGTATTTAATTTGTTATAGATTGTTTCTCTTAAGACCGTTTTTACATCTTTACTTGATAAAAATGTCATCTTTGATGCATAAATGCTTGTTACATATTTAATCAAAATGCATCCTACAACAATCAAAAAAGCATACACCAGACGCATGGCTTCTACCTTATCGTTAAACATATCATTTAAGATTGTTCCTGCTACATAAATAAATACAATACTCGCTAATAAACTTAGCCAGTTTACAAAGACAGTCATCCAAATATAACGTTTGGATTTCCCCATCATCTTTAATAATCGTTTGTTTACCATATATCCCTCTTACGCTGTTTTAATTTTAAAGAAAAAATAATAATACTTTGCGATAAATAAAAATGCAATCGTAACTCTGCTATAGATATTTCCTGATATGACAAAAGCCCAAATCAATAAGCAAGACACTGGGATTAATATCGTTAATTTCTTCCTTAATGTCATAGAATTTGTTTTCACGAAATCATCAATGTGATTACGATATAGTCTTGTTTGAATAAACCAGTCATGAAATCTTTTTGATCCATTCGCAAAACAAAACGATGCTAAAAGTAAAAAAGGTGTTGTAGGTAAAATCGGTAAAGCAATACCAATTACACCTAACCCCAAGGAAATAAACCCACCAATTAAAAATAAAGTTCTAATCAAGCCACTTTTCATAAATCCTCCAATGTTATAGTAATCTAACTATTAAATAGTAAGACATAAATGAGTTTTAGTAAAGAAAATAAGACTGTAAATTTACAGTCTTATCTTCTTATTTTTTTCTTTTCAGCAAAACAAATAACAATAATAGTACTCCTACACCACCAAGCGTCGGCACTAAAATTAAAAACGAATTTGATTTCTTTTCATTTTTTAAAACAGGGTTTGAATCCTTTACTTGTACACTTGAATCCACTTCATCTTGATCTTTGCTATAGTTAATCTTGATTTCATCAAATTTATCTGTTTTAAAAATTACATAATTACCTTCTACTTTATATTCCGTAATTTCTTCACCATCTGCATTGAATAACTGAAAGCTATTCTTTTCAATCGGTAATGTTACCTCTACCACCTTGTTAACTTCAACCGGCTTATTATCTTTATCTTTGATACTCAATCGGAAGGTAACTGTGTATTCTGTTTTTTCTTGTATGGTTTCTAAGAGTAGTGCTTTTTTGTCTTCTTCAAGCTGAACACTTAATTTACTACCAAATTCTCCATAAAGTACCACTACACTACTTGTAGGTGCCGATACTTTATCTACCTCTTTATTGGAAACATTCAATACCTTTCTAAAAATTGGTTTCAGAGACTTCGGTACTATAGTTACAACTTCTTCAATATCTTCTTCCACCTTAATTACAGGAGCGTTTCCTTTGATTTTCAATCCTTGAATAAGTTGTCTTAACTTAGCAATTGCTTCTATAACTTTTTCTTGGACATAATCAATTTCATCACGATGTCCTTTCACATACGTAACATATTGTTTTAATGCATTGATACTTACTTCTGTATATTTTGTTTCTTTTAATAACTGTTCGCTTTGTTGTATTAATGCTTCTAGTGTATCAATTTCTTTAATGTCTCTTGCACGATAAATTGTAATTCCATTTGCATAGCCCTTTAATTGCTTTGTATTTTTTACAAGATCATAATGATCAAAATATACTTCTAAATCTTTTGAGATAATTTCATATGTAGCTAAAGGAACCGGAAGATCAACATCAAAGCTGTTTGCATTGGAAATTACAATATACGTATGTTTATCATCAAATAATTTATAACTTACGATATTTTCATTCACTTGAATATGTTGCATATGTTGATTAATTTCCTCAAATGACTTCATACCAAACATTGGTTCCATTGCTCTAAGTTTAATTAAATCCTTAAAGTATTGCAATGCCTTTGGATATTGTCCGGCACGATCATAGTCAAAATGATTAATCGTATCACTTGATTTATATGAGTTATGATCCCCTGCTTTGCTTCTCAATGTTTCTTGTCCAGCATGAATGAATACCATACCATTCCCTAGTAATTGCAACGCTGTAGCATGTGTATGGCGCTTCATACGCACTTCATCACTATCACCTGGATTTGATAATACAAGCTTATCATACATTGTATAGTTATCATGAGCTTCATTGTATAACACGTTTTGTTGAGGATTAATGTAACTTACAACATGTTGTGATTTTAAACTATTTAAAATATTCCATGCATTTTCAGCTTGATTTTCACCATTGATATAACCGGGATTTACACCATTAAAGTTATCACCCTTAACGGCATCTCTAAACTTATCATTAAAGAATGCAATTCCATCCAACTCAGCAGCATTGTATTGATTTGCTCCTTTACTACCACTAGGATGATTTCCCATATCCCATCCTTCTCCTAAAATAATAATAGAAGGATCTATTTTATCCAATGCTTTACGGATTTCTTGCATTGTTTCCACATCATGAATTCCCATTAAGTCAAAACGGAAGCCATCAATATCATATTCTGTTGCAAAATACACCAAAGAATCAATCATGTATTTGCGATACATCAATTGCTCACTTGCCGTTTCATTTCCCACACCGGTACCATTATATAAGTTTCCATTTTCATCGTATCTAAAATAATAACCCGGTACTGTCTTATGAAGTGGTGAATTTTCGACATTATATACATGATTGAACACTACATCCATTATGACATACATTCCTTCTTCGTGGATTGCTTCAATCATTTGCTTCATTTCTTTAATACGAGCTTTTGGATTTGTAGGATCACTTGAATAGGAACCTTCCGGAACATTAAAGTTTTGAGGATCATAGCCCCAGTTATATTGTGCGTTGAAACTTAAATCTCCAGCTTCATCTACTGTTGCAAAATCATACATCGGTAAAAATTGAATGTGTGTGACACCTAAACTTTTTAAATAACTTAAACCACTTAAGTGACCATTTTGTGTCTTAGTATTCTTTTCAGTTAAACCTAAGAATTTTCCTTTATTCACAATTCCATTATCTGCATCAATCGTTAAATCACGAATATGTGCCTCATATATAATCGCATCGGTTTCATCTGTAAATGGTTCCATACGCTTATGATCCCAGTTATCCGGAAGAATAGCCTTACTATCTACAACTACAGAAAATCCACCATTGACACTTACCGCTCTTGCATAAGGATCTACCGTTTCATTTACACTGCCATCTGCAAACGTTAGACGATAACGATAGTTTAATTCGTCATGATTTCCATCATATTCATATTGCCATACCCCTTTATCACTATATTTCATCGGAAGCTCTTTGTGATTTGTATAGTCTATCAATTTGACAGAACTTGCTGTTGGTGCCCATAGTTTAAATGTCGTCTTATCTTTGGTATAAATAGCACCTAGAGTGCCATCATAATAATATGTTTCATTAAACTCTTTTGAATGTAAATGATTATTTAATAAAGGTAATACATATTGTCCATATACAGGATGACTAATAATCACATCATTTGTTAAAAGAATAGCTTGATTAAGCTCTAAAACTACTTTATTTGCATCATATGTCTTATTTACAACGGTATATCCTCGTACCGTAAATTGATTTACTTCTTCTTGCGTCAATGCTTTTGTAACAGTTAAAGTAAGTTCATTCGGATTACTTAAAAATGCATGTACAATCTTTTTAGGTATTTCAGCCTCGCTATTATAAATAGTAGCATCATTTTGTATAATCCAAATTTCTTTTTTACCGGATGCATCAAACCCGGTAACAAGCAAATCATCCGGTGTATTCTTACCATTCCATTCATTAGCACTTGTACTATGACGTACAATAAGCCCAACCGATGAAATTCCTCTATCATCATGATGTGTAACGATTGCTTGATGTTGATTATTAAACGCAAAACTACGACCATCTTTTGAAGGCAACCATGACCAGATATTCCAACCTTCATAGGCATTATCATAACGTAAATAATTTACTTTTAATTCAACATCCTTAACGATTATAGGTGCTGAACCATACTCATACGTCAACTCACCTTGATAATCTTCTAACCAAACTTCCAAACCTTGTTTGATATTAATCTTTAAATTCTTCGATTGCTTATGCCAAAGATTTCCATCTTTTTCTTGACGAACAATTAAATTATAAGTTTCAACTCCATCAACAAGAGGAAGATAACCAACCTTGCCAAAACTATCCTCATCATTAAACTCGAAACTTTGTTCTCCATTTACCGTTCCCCAAGTATACATATTCCAACCTTCTGTATCATTAACAGGTGCTTTAAAATGTACTTTGATTTTTGATAATGGTTCTTGTGTTTTATAACTTGCCTGTAATCCTTCAATCCAAATTTCAGCTTTTCCATCTACTAAAGAAACATCAATGTTACCTTCACTTTGGATTGCCCATGGATTACTTGTTCCATTATCTGATTTTAATTTTAAATGAAAACTATTCAGAACTTTATGATCTACTGTAATGGTTGCGACTTTACCCCAAGCATCTTGCCCATCGAATTCTACATCTCGTCCACCTTCTCCATCATACCAAACCCACATTTTAAAGTGAGCATGAGCATGTTCTTGACTTGCTTTATAGTGAACCTTAATTACACTTTGCGTAATTGGTTGTAATTCATCTAATTTTATTTCATTCAACAAAGCTAAAGCTTTATCGTTATTATAGTTTGCTCTAAGCTCTTGTATTGCATTTAACCACTTGTTATATTTTTCTTTCTGTTGCACGGTTAAAGCATGATAATTTAAGCCTAACATGTCACCTTGCAACTGAACCAAACGTTCATAATTTTGATTGTAATACGTTACATTAGTATCCTTAACACCATGATTCACAATAATATTGGTATGTGTATCCTGCAAGGCAACATAACGATCTTCTTGTATATCTTTTTGCCAATCACCATGATAAATAACAAAGCCTAAATTCCCAACATCACTAGGAACTTGAAGCGTTGCCTTATATACACTCCCTTCTTTTACAAATTGAGCATCGTATTTGTTTTGATTTGCAGCTTGATCCCAACCATGAATCTTCCAATCCTGTTGAGGAGCATCTTGCAACAAAATAGTAACGATACGTTCTTCTGCTGCACGATAGTTTTGAAGTGCCGTAACCCAAACTAACGTAAGCGCTAACAATAAGTTTACAAATTTCTTTGTTATCGTCTTCATATAACCTCCTATAACTCTCTGGCGCTATTATACCATTAAAGAAAACGTTTTCCAAGCGCTTTCATAAAAAAACTCTAATCTTTTACAATTAGAGTTTATCCTTTATTTTTTAGTTAAAACCATGTTATACATTTCTAAATATAACTTACATGACTTTTCAAAACTGACATCTTCCTTCATCGCATTTTCAATCATAGCATTAAATCCGATGGAATTTAAATAATACGTATCACATGCATATCTTAATGTGTAGTATAAGTCATCACTACTTTTTGAGGCAAAGCTAAAACCTGTACCCGTATTATCATATTGATTAAATGGTGTTACGGTATCTTTTAAACCACCTGTTTCTCTTACTAATGGCAATGTTCCATATCGCATCGCAATCAATTGAGAAATTCCACATGGCTCAAATAAACTTGGCATCAAGAAGACATCACAACCTGCATAGATACGATGTGCTAATTCTTCGTTATAACCACAATAGAACACCGCACGACGCTTATACTTATATTCCATGTGTTTAAAAGCATCTTCAATATGTCCTTCCCCACTGCCCAAGACAATGAATTGTAAATCAAGTCCCATAATATCCGCAAGTTTCTCTAAGATTAAATGAATTCCTTTTTGATTTGTTAGTCTTGAAACCATACCAACCAACATCGTATCCGGTGTTACACGTAACCCAAGTTCTTCTTGTAATGCTTTTTTATTCGCCTTTTTACCACTTGCATAAGATTTTAAACTATATTTCTTACTTAAAAGTTTATCCTTACTTGGATCCCATAACTTGGTATCAATACCATTGGTAATGCCCCATAAATCATCTTTACGATAACTTAAAACTTCATCCATGTTTTCGCCATATTCTTTTGTTAGTATTTCATGTGAATAGGTTGGTGAAACCGTTGATATTTTATCCGCAAATAAGATACCTGCCTTCATAAAACTAATACCTTGATAAAAACGCATACTACCATCATGATAAAAGCTATCACTAATACCTAAACAATCCGTTAAAACACTAACCGGGAAATTTCCTTGATACGCTAAGTTATGAATGGTATAGACATGTTTTATTTTTTGATACTTTTTATCATTGGCATAATGAATTTTGCACATCGCCGGTATCATCCCTGTATGCCAATCATGACTATGAATAATTTCAGGATAGAATTGTAGTTCTCTTAACATTTCTAAAACCGCTTTTTGAAAGAAGGCAAATCGTGCACCATCATCATAGTAACCATACAGCCCTTCACGCTCAAAATAACCTTGATGTTCAATAAAGTAATAAATCACTCCTTGCACATCTTTTTCATATAATGTCGCAACCGTATTAATTTGTCCAGTTAACACGGGAAACGTCTTTACTTTTTTAAAACTTTCACGATGATTCAACGCAATCTTTAAATATAATGGCAATACCACGCGCACATCCATATTCTTTTGTTTTAAAGAATAAGGCAAACTACCAATCACATCTGCTAAACCACCACTTTTAATAAACGGCAACCCTTCACTGGCAACAAATAAAATAGATTTCATAATGACCTCCTAAATTCGATCTCTTCGTTTTACATAAATAGGACTTTCAAGGGTACCCTGTAATTTCTTAACGTGATGAACAATCGCTTCACGATCAACGACACATGTATTAATTTTTGTATCTTCACCAATATAAGCATTTGGTAAAATAACACAGTTTTCAACAATAGCCCCTTTTTTAATAATAACGTTACGTCCAATTACACTATTGATAACCGTACCCTCAATTTGACAACCATTAGCTACAATACTATTAGAAACACTAGCACCATTATCATATAAAGTCGGACACGAATCATTTGTCTTTGTATGAATTGGCCAATCTTGTTTAAATAAATCTTTGGCATACTGATACTGTCTTAATTCCATACTAGCTCGATAGTAAGCAGGTAAAGAATTAATACAAGCAACATATCCCTTATGTTGATAACCACGAATATCTAAATCATCACAACTTTCAGCAATGATGTCTTTAAACCAGTATAAACTTGATGTATTAGCAGCTTTATTTACCATTTCAATAAATAAACGCTTACTCATGACATAGCACTCCAAAGAAATATTACGTGATTTATATTTCCCGCGATTCTTAACAAAACTTGTAACACGATTACCAGAATCAATGTTTACAATATCAGCCATAAAGAATTCTTCTTTGGCATGGTCTGTTGATGTATAAATTAAAGTAATATCATTTCCCGTTTCAATGTGTTTATTTAATACATCATTAAAATCAATACGATACACCATATGACTTGGCGCAACAATCACATATGGTTTATTGCTACGCTCAATAAACTCCATATTTGACATGTAAGAACTAATATCATGATTATAGATCTCTTGTGTGATTTGACTTTCTCCATATAGAACATGAATCTTACCGCGTTTTGAGTTAATATTAAAGTTACTTTCTTTTACATGATCAATCAAAGAACGAGGCTTATTTTTAATATACACTTGAATATTACTAATTCCTGAATTGGTCATATTACTCAATAAGAAGTCAATAATACGATAACGTCCTAAAAAGTTAATTGCCGCTACCGGACGATAATTACTCATCCCTAAAACATCCACATTTGTATCACCAAAACTGACAATCCCTAATGCATTACACATCTTTCACACCTACCTTACTCACTGTATTTTTTGTTACGAGTTCTATGTTTTCACTATTGGCATCCCCTATCACCATGTGATCTGGAATTTTTACGTTTTCAGCAACAATACATCTTGTAACTTTAGCACCTTTTCCAATGATGGCACCATTCATCACAACCGTATCAACCACCTTTGCATCTTCTCCAACTTTTACATCTGTAAATAAAACGGAATCTTGTACAAGACCATCTACAATACAACCTTGTGTAATATAAGCACGTTTAATTTTGGCATGCTCACCAATAAACTGTGGCGCTGTATTTGTATCTTCTGTATAGATTTTCCAACTAGGATCAAATAAATTCAATTCATTTTGATTATTTAATAAATCCATATTGGCTTCCCATAAACTATCTATCGTACCAACATCTTTCCAATATCCAACAAAACGATGCGCCTTTAAAACACGATTATCATTTAAGTAGTTTGGTATAATATCCTTCCCAAAATCATGTGAAGAATCCGGATTTTTTTCATCTGCCAACAAATATTTCTTCAATGTCTTATATGTAAAAATATAAATACCCATACTAGCTAAATTGCTTTTTGGCTTTTTGGGTTTTTCTTCAAATTCAATGATTAAATCGTTTTTATCACAATTCATAATTCCAAAACGACTTGCTTCTTTTAGTGGAACTTCCAGTACCGCAATGGTTGCGTCCGCTTTACTTTTAATATGATCATTTAACATCTTGGCATAGTTCATCTTATAGATGTGATCTCCTGAAAGAATTAAGACATACTCCGCTTCCTCTTGATCTAAGAAGTCTAAGTTTTGCCCAATGGCATCGGCTGTTCCTCGATAAAGCCCAAAGCCTGTTTCATCCTTTTCACGTGGAGGCAAAACAAAAACCCCTCCATCTTTAGAGTTAAGCCCCCAATGATGATCCCTTGCGACATAAGAATTCAACAAGACAGACTCATACTGTGTTAAAACACCAACAACCGAGATATCAGAGTTTGCACAATTACTTAAAGGAAAATCGATAATACGATACTTCCCACCATAATGTACTGCTGGTTTTGCAACTTTTTTGGTTAAATCAAAAAGTCGCGTTCCTCTACCACCAGCTAGAATCATTGCAACCATATTATTGTTTCTCATGATAAATATCTCCTTTTTTATACTTTCATTATAGCATTTTTATTTGTTAAAATTATAATATTTTACTGAATTACTCCTTTATTTCATAAAATAAAAAAGGATTCTAAAAAGAACCCTCTTAATCATTTTTCAACCTGCTGAAAACGATTGTAAAATTCAGCATATAATCTATTCATTTCTTCAACAGCCTCTTCCACACCCATCTCTTGTCGAAACACTTTTTTGTATACATCTAAATAAGCTGGTTCTTTTACAAATTCAAACACTTGAACATCCGCCCTTTCATAACGACGATAATCTTCCATCATACTACTTAAAAAAGCTTTTGAAATCGCAAGTTGATCTTCGTTTTTAAACGTTAATGCATAAGGATCTTCATGAAGATGATTATACAATAAGATTGAATCCGTATGCTTTATATATAAATTTAAACCCTCTTGCGAAAACATAAGTTCAATAAGAGCAAAAGCTGCACTAGGATACTTCGTTAGCGTATTTACACTATATCCCTTAGAATGAGCTAAAGGTGTAAAATGCTTACCATTTAAAGTTGGAAATGCACTGAAACGAAAATCAACCCCATTAATATCTTGATATTGTTGATAATACATCCATGTAGTAACCAAACTAAATGGACTCACTTCTTTACTAAGATAATCTTCATACAAGAATTCCGTTTCTTCAAACATCGTATTAAGCTGTTGTATCGCCTGTAAACTTGCTTTAAACTCCGAAGTTGTAAATCCATACTCTTTTAAATCATGATTAAACGAAAAACCATTGGTTGTAAAGACAAAGCTTGTAAAAAAATCATCTAAATAAAGAGGCATTTTAAGTAAAGGTTGTTGGTTACCTTCTTGTTTACTTACATCCATACCGGCAATCTCTTCAAAGGTATCAAAAGCATCCACAAGACCATCTTGATTTTCATCAACAACATCATACCCCATAGTTTCTAACATGGATATATTCGTACTAAAAAAGCTGCCTACAGCACTAATTGGTAAGTAGGTTATTTCTTTTGTTGGAAACATAAAATTACTTGCTAAATGATCCTTAAAACCATCTACCTGTAAATCCAGTAAGTAATCTTGCATACGCACTGCATAACTATCCCATAATAAAACAACATCCGCATAGATATCTTGAAATTCTTGATAATCAAAGTTTTGATATACTACATAGTTTAAAAGACCTTGATGTTTTGGATAAGTCTTGTCCCACAACTCCACAAGCCTTTGACCATATGCTTCATTTTCCACTGCCACCACTAATGAAGCCTCTTCTTCAATTTGAAATTTCCCTGTCTCTTTGTCTTTACATGCTTGGTTGCCATCTAACTTACACGTCGGTTGACATCCAACTAGAAAACAAAGCAACAATACCGTTATAAATGTCTTCATAATAACCCCACTTGTAACTATTGTAAAAGATAATTTTAAAAAAAGCTATAAATCACTTATAGCTTTCTGACTTTTTACGACCATGATAATAGTAAGAAATCCACAATACCAATACAGCAATGGCGGCCCACAGCAATAATGATTGTAATAATGGAGCCAAATTATAATCAAGACCCTTATATAAATCTAAGATACGATCTTCCACAAAATATCTTGTTGGAAGCATCTTACTAACAATCTGAAGAGCATTAGGTAATGCATGAACAGAAATCCCCATCATGCCACTTAAAATCATAAATCCAAAATAGAATACCATTGTAATCGCATAAGCTAAACCAAACTTACGCACTAGATTAGAAATGCCATGTGCAAATACAAGCATAATAATTGAAAAGACATAATAAATAACAATCATAACTAAGAACCCTTTTAATGATGGTAAAGCAATCCCTAATGCAATGTATTCAAATATGGCAAATATAATTAACCCTGATGTTAAAAATACCAATGCCGCTAAGATTTTATACACCAATAACGTAGTTTGCGAAAATCCAAATAGATACAAACGATCTGGAATATGACTCTCTAACTCCGTAGCATAATTAGCCGTATAACCAATAAACCCGGTTGCCAATGGAATAATCAAAGAAAACCCTATTGCAACGGAAGTAAGTGTATCTTTCATCATAGACTGTGGTACGGAACTTTTAATTTGTATGCTGATAATAAACGATAAAATCATTGGAAATGCAATTCCAAAGAACATTGAAAATCCATTTAACACATTATTCATTAATTCATAATAGAAAAATTGCACATTGAATGTTTTCTTCATGCCTTTACCTCCTTGTTGAATGCCACATGCTTCGCATTTAAAGACATAATTTCTATATCACTGATACTACGTTTATAATCCACATTATGCTCTACTAAAAGTTTCGTTAACGCTAATTCTTCCTCTTGATTACTACAACTAATCGCAACTAAGTGATCAGGTGCCACAATCTCTTTAAATCCTTTTAAAAAACTTAACTCTTTTTGACGATTCATGATATACACTGTATTGCCACAATACTTTTTAAACAACGTCTCTTTGTCTCCATAATCCACAAACTGTCCTTTTTCAAGAATTAAAATCTTATCTACTAAATACTCTAATTCTTGATAATAATGAGAGACTAATAAAACGGTTTGTTGACGATCACGATAATACTCACTTACTTTTTCCATTAAACGTTGTCTTGTTTCAAAGTCAAGACCTGAAGTTACTTCATCAAAGATTGTGATTGGTGCATTTTGACACATAACTAAAATCAATGTTAAACGTTGTTTTTGACCACCAGATAAATGTTTAAACTTCTTATGCAAACAACCTCTAAAATCAAAATAATCAATCAATTCATTGGCTACTTTATGTTGCTTTAAAGAACACCCTAAAATAGCTTCCATAACTACCTTTACAGATACAATACTACTATATTCATTTTGTTGCATATGGATGGCAATTGATTCCTGTAATACATCTAACTGAATCATTCCTTCATAATAAGCTAAACCAAGAATCGCTTTAATTAAAGTTGTTTTCCCGGCACCATTTGAACCAATGATACCTACCTTTTCTCCTTGCTGAATACGTATTGTTTCTAAAATGCTTAATGCTTTAAAATCCTTATAAAATACTTCCAGATTCTTTAATTCAATCATATTTTATATCTCCTTATGCCTATATTGTAAAAAAACGATATGAATTCTTTATGAAGATTCTATGCAGGTTGTTTGTACATCATAATAAAGTGTTACCACAACATTCTGATTCTGATTTTCGATATGAAACTGATAGCCTAGTAACTTGGTAAAGTAATCTACGACATATAAACCTAACCCCTTACCACTATTTCCTTTCAAACTTGTAACAAAAGGTTCTAAAATCGTTTCCAACAACTCCTCTTCAATAACAGCCGGACCATTTTCAATACGTACATATTGATTGGTAATTCTTATGCTTATTGTTCCCTTTTCATCGGTATAACTAATGGCATTACTAATAAGATTATCCAGTATCTTATATAAAATCTCTTCATTGCTTACTAAACAATGATTTCCTACCAGTTCCATCGTTAACTGTTTATTTTCAATAACAAGCTGATGGTGATGGACAATGGTATTGATAAAAGAGTTTAGATGTATATTACAAGTATCATAGTCATTACCATAACGACTTAAATTTAATATTTCATCAATCATATTACGCAACAACTTTAACTGTTCTTTCACTTTCACTAAATAGACATCACGATCTTGATAACGCCCTACCTTATTTATCATTCCCTCTACAAGTAACATCGCTGATTGAATAGGTGTCTTTAATTGATGAGAACTACCAAGTAAAAAGACTTCTTGTTTCTTTGCATGCAATTTTTCTTTCTCATGATTTTCACGCAATTTGGCATATAATTCATTTAACTCTTTTGTTAATAATCCTATTTCATCGTTACGATTTATCTGGATTGGTTGAATATGTTCTAATGATAGCTTCTTTAAGCGTTTAATGGCATCGGAAAGAACGGTAATTGGATGTACCATCGCATAACTAAACACTTGAGCAAAACAAATTAACACTACCAGCAATACCAAAACAATAACAGGAAGAGCCTGCCATAACGTATTATAAACATCCGTAATCTTAGGTGTTATACCATTATGAATGGTTAAGGCAAGATAATCATCACGATACGTAATGACATAATGTGCTAAATAACTATTTTTATTATCGTTAGCTAGAAGACGAATTAAAATGGTATCTTCATGATAACGATAAAAAGAGTAGGAATACGATTGGGCTTTCGATAATTTTGAATAGGGATCAAATGTATAGTTCAAGTTTTTTATTGGAATATTTATCCTTTCAGATACTGTCTTTGACCAATTTTCCCAAAACATTTGATTATCCTGTTTCATAAACTCTTCATCCAACATTTTCTCTCTTAATACATCAATTTGTTTTCTAATTTCTGGCTCTTCAATCTCATAAGTAAAATTCAAAAAAGTACTATACCCATGTAACGTATAACTATCCTTATAAATCTTTAAGCTAAAATTATAAATTAAATCTGTATTTTGATCGAGATAGTCTTCTGATTTTAAAAACTTAACATGATTTTGATAAGCTTCGTTTAATAAATCCTGCTTACGATTTTCGACATATAAAGATGGAATCATATATAAAAAATACAATACAATGATACTAACCACTAATAAAGATAATATAACATTAAATAGAAGCATCTTACTTTTTAACTTCATATGCTTCCTCCTTTTGAAATTGATAACCCACTCCTACAATTGTTTTAATACAGTTAAATGGCAATTTCTTACGTAAGTTTTTAATATGTGCATCAATAATTCGATCATTTCCAATATAATCTTCATTAAAAATATTTAAAATCAATTGTTCTCTTGAAAACACACGATGAGGACTTTGATATAAGACTTGTAATAATAAAAATTCACTTAACGTTAATTTTAAAGGTATTCCATTATATAATGCACGGTAACCCTCATGATCAATCTTTAAGCCTTCTTGCCATGATATTTGAGATTTTACACGTCGAAGCAATGTTTCCATACGCTTTAATAAAATAATAGGAGATACCGGCTTTATAATATAATCATCCGCTGTATCATTAAACGCATGCACTTGACTATTGACATCATCTAAAGCACTCAACATTAAAACACCGATGTGTTTATTATGACTTAAACGAATGTAGTTTAAAACTTCAAAGCCATTGTATTTGGGAACCATAATATCTAAAATAGCTAAATCAAGATTTTCATGATCAACAAGACGCATGGCTTCTTCCCCGTCGGTTGCTACAAAAACGCTATAGCCCGCTATTTCCATATACTCTACCAATACTTCACGAATAATTGGTTCATCTTCCATAAATAATACTCGATACATAAAATCACCCCATTAAAAGTGTATCACGTTGGTATGAAGATGTGATGAAGATTAAAAAAACTATCACAATCGTGATAGTTTATTTTGCTGTTAAAGCTGCCATTGTAATGTAATTATATGGCTTATTAAAATGTGGCAAGAAGAAGATGTCAGTTAATGCCAAACGATCAATCGTTACCTTCTCTTGAATTGCTAATGAGAACATATGTATTGCCATAGACACATCATGCTCACTTGCAATTTGTGCCCCTAAAATAACTCTTGTTTCAGCATCATATACAATTTTAATTAAGACTTTATGATTGTCATGCTTCATAAATTCCGGTTTTTGTAAATCCTCAAACGTTGTTGTTTTGATATTAAGACCTAATTGCTTTGCTTTTGTTTCACAAATACCTGTTGAAACCATCTTTAATTCATAGATATTAATACCATTTGAACCTTGTACTCCAATAGATGCCAAAGTCGTACCACATACATTATGACCGGCAACTATCCCGGAACGCACAGCATTTGTTGCAAGAGCAATATATTGTTTTTGTTGTGTGGCATTGTCAAACACTGTCGCACAATCTCCAATCGCATATACATCTTTTACACTTGTTTCTTGATGTAAATCAACACTGATGGCACCATTTTTAAACGTTTCCAAACCTTCACTCAGGATATTGTTTGGTCTAAAACCGATACATAGGATAACCATATCTGTTTCCATTGTTTCATGATCGGTAACAATCGCTTCTACCTTATCGCTACCTTTCATTTCTTTTACACTTTGTCCATAAACTTGTTTAATACCATGTTTCGCTAAATTATCTTCCATTAACTGACTAAATTCCGGATCATAATAGCTAGCCAATGGTCTTGGTGCTAAATCTATCATAGTAACTTCTTTACCGCAACGTTCAAATGCTTCTGCTAATTCTACTCCTATATACCCCGCTCCAACAACCGCAACTTTTTTAATATCTGGTTGGTTTAGCTTTTCAATAACTTCCTGTGCATTTTGATACAATTTAACTAATTGTACATTTTTTAAATGAATACCCGGAATATTAGGAATGATTGGTGTTGAACCTGTAGCTAACACTAATTTATCATAGCTATCTTCAAACACTTCATTTGTTTTTAAATTCTTGACCGTTACTTTTTTACTATTATAGTCCACCTTAACAACTTCATGTTCCATAAAAATCTTAGCACCTTTTTTTTCTAAGATCTCAGGATTTGCGTAAAATAATCCATCACCGCTTTCAATTTGACGACCAATCCACAGCGCCATGCCACATCCTAAAAACGAAATGTTTGAATTTCGGTCATACACCACCACTTCATTTGCCCCCGGATAGTGATCCAACATGGTATTAATACAGGCTGTACCTGCATGGTTTGCACCTACAACAATGATTTTACTCATACTTCTTCCTCCTTACCTATACGGTAAGAAAATCGTATCCAAAATTACTTTTTTATACAAGCAATATTATTTATTTTTCATATACTTTTCAATATCTTGGCTCACTGCTATCAATGGACGCTCACCACTACTTAATACAACTTGTAAAAATTCTTGTAAACTAAGGTTATTTTCATCCATCGCATTCACACTTTGTGTGTAAAAATAATACAAACCATACCCATATGATATATAGCCAAACGGTTCTTTATAAGCTCCTTCAATCATAAGTTCTATATCTTCATCACTTATCGTTTCATATTTACTATAAAAAGCTTTTATTTCTTCAAAAGACATATTATAGTAGTTTACTTGCAAATCTAAAAGTGCCCCTGTTACATAATCATAGAAAATATAGTAACGAATTAAATCACGTACTTCCGGATTCATCTCCAACCATTCCAATGCTAAAATTTCTGAAAACATCGCCCAGCCTTCACTATAAGCCATCATACGAAATGCATAATGAATAGGATGCTTTCCATAGGTATTTGAAAAACTATATTCATACATATGACCGGGTAATGCCTCATGAGCTAAAACAGAATATAAATCAATATTTGAATCCACATTTTTTTCATTAATTTTAATCACATTTGCATTTGGACTATCTAAATACCCTGGAAGAAAATAACCATCTAAGTATGATTCTTCCCACTCTTCAAAGTAACTAATATCATAATTTAGATCTTTTACTTCCGGCAAGATACGGGTATAGTTCGCTTTTAAATGATTCATAATTTCTTCTAAACTCATATCAATATCAAATTCATAAAATTCATTATAGGCATCCCCATACAACAAATCATAGTGCTTTTGAAACTGGTCATCTAAAAACGTTACTAATGTTTGATAAAGTTCATCCGGATCCACTTCCCCACTGGCATTGAATTGAATCAAACTTCTCGCATACTCTTTACCATGTGGATACTCCACAATACTTTTATAAGGAACATTTTCTTCTTTTAATTGTAAAAGCTCTTCTTTTAAAGCTTTCACTTGATCAATCAATGTTTCAACTTTAGCATTAAATTCCTTAACCAATTCTTGCTTTGCATCATCTGAAACAAAGATATATTCAACATTATAATCAAAATTATTATATACATCAAGATAAGTTTCATTTAAAAATAAATCAAGAAAACTAATAGCCTCTTCATACACAATGGTAGGCATGATATAACCTACTTCTTTTTGTTTCTTACTAAATTCTAATCCTTCTTGAAAATAAGCTTCTACTTCATCAAAAAGTGCTAAGTATTGACGGAATTCTTCAACATTATCGAAACGATAAAATGCTAAATTTTCAAAAACAGTATATGTAACCCCTTTTTCCGATGGTTGAAAAGCAAAGGTAAAATAGGGATACTTTGATTGTTCTATTTTATTCTTCAGATAAAATGCATAAGCATCATAGCTAGCCTGTTGATATGTATTTAAGTCATCTCGATTATATTGAAGTAATGTTTCATAACTTTTTTGATAATCTTCTATTGTCATCGGTTTTGCAAAGCGAGGTTTTTTTACAACATCGTGATAATCAAACGTATTGACGTAGTATCTTTGATAAGACATATTATCAGCATAAATATATTGATTTAATTCTTCATCCAAAAATTCATTGAATGACATTGTTTCCTCATGAATAGAGGTTGGAGTTATTTTGGATTTACTACATCCGAATAAAAAACTGAAACTTAGAATAAGAATAATTATTTTTTTCATAGTTATGATAAAAAACAAAGGAAAATTCCTTTGTTATTTTTTTCCTTTCATATATTGAGCGATATCTTTATCTACAAAGACAAATGGACGTTCTCCATTTTTCATCAACACTTCTGTAAACTCTATAATTGAAAACTTATCACCATATTTCTTTAAGGCTTCATTATAATAATTATCCATTTTCATCAAACCATAGCCATAAGGAATAATACTTGCAGGATCTGAAATCACTCCTTCACGAATCGCTTGGAAGGCTTCAGTGCCTAAATTAAATCCAAAGGTAGTTGAGAAATGTTCTTCGATTTGGGCTACATCATAGCCGTAATAATTCACCATGATATCCACCAATGCACCAATTGCATAATTTAAGCCAATATCAGACTTTAAAATTGTCGCTGTTTCCGGATATTCAAAGTCTAACGTTTCAATCATGAAAAACTCACTAATCATCGCCCAGCCTTCACTATAACCAATAAAAGAATTACTTAGACGATATGGATTTGCTTCTGTTTGAATAAAGTTCATATTTTGATATAAGTGTCCCGGTAACCCTTCGTGTGCCAATGTTACAAACAAATCAAAATCACTAGAAGAATTTTCACCATTGACACGAATTACATTTAATCTTGTATTATCAATTGGAGCTTGTAAGTAATAAGCACTAATACTTGGATTTGTAATAGAAGGATCTAGATAAGAAATTTTATAATCGATTGAAGGCAATGGATGCACAATCTTAGGATAATGTTCTTCTAAATATACCAAGATTTCATCAACACCCTTATATGGTAATGTATAGTTACTTGCCTCATCAACAGCGCCTTCTGCACCACTTAAAATAACGATGTATTGTTGTAACCAAGAAAGAATATAATCATTCAACGCTTTAAACGCATCATCCACAGAGATATCATCACTTGCTTTATATTTAAATAAGGTTGCATAGTATTCTTTCCCATTTGGATAAGCAGCTAAACCTTGATCTTTAATACTACTTGAACCACGAAGGCCATTTAATGCTTCTTTTGTTTCCTTAAAAACAGGAATGATTTGACTGTAAACAATCTCTTCATTTTCTTGTAAAAAAGCACTCTTCTCTTCTTCGCTTATATCATTTACTAGTGCTACTTTATCTTTAAACGATACGATTAATTGATTATCTTTCGCATCTGTAAACTTATCAATTAAATCAATCGTTTCATCCAATGTATAGTCTTGTAAGAAGTATCCTTTTTCAGCTTGTTGTTTTGTAAAAACAATTCCATCTTTAAAAAGACGTGATACATCTTTCAACAACCATAAATAATCTTCAATATCCTGCTTGTTTTCAATACGAAATTCCATAAAATTCGTAATGATATTACTTTGATATCCATTCATAGGACTAAAAACAAAATCAAAATCCGGATACTTATTTAACTCTTTTGTAGCATTCAAATTCCACATGATAACATCATAATCAACCTTTTGACGACTACTTAAAGAATCATACTTAAATTCCTTAAACTTAGCTATCAATGCATCTGTTTTCTCTACTTGTTCTTGATAACTTTCATAGCTAACCTCTCCTAAAGATGCTACCTCAGGACGCAATAACTGATACGTTTCAGGATTGTATACTTGGTAATGTTGACTAATTAAATCATCATTTAATAATGCTTGAAATTCACTGTATAAAAATCCATCAAACTCTTTGTTGTCATCGACCACTTTATTTGGCTTTTGACAACCTGTTAATGATAAAAGTAACACTAAAATTAATAAAAACAGTTTTTTCATTTTACACCTCACTAGAACATTATAGCATAACTTGTTATAATTATTTAGGTGATTAAAATGCTACATGCAAAAATGAATTTAAAAGAAATGATTGACTATCGCTTAAGTGAAGAAGAATTAAACAAACTAGATCCTAGTATTATGTCTTTATCACGCATTGTAATTTCAGGAAGCACAAGAGAAGAGTGCTATGCATTTATCCGTTATATGTTTTCAATGCAACAGGAAGATATATTGACACAATTCTTTCATGAACCTTTAGAAACCATCTTCTATGACTTTGCTATCCAAGAAAAAGTCATCGTTATTTTTCAACTATTAGGACTGAATCCTCAACATGAAATTTCAACGTATTTTGAACAATTACTAAATAAATATCAAGGAGATCAAGAGATTGTTATTGATACCTTTGATGATGATACGAATATGTATCGTACAAGTACCTATGATGAAGAGATAAAAACCACATTAATTCCTCTGCAAAGACAAAATTAAAAGCGAATCATCCATTCGCTTTTTTTATTTAAGATACTGCTTCATGTTTACATTTTAATATCGAAATGGAATACGGTTTAATATCTACATGATCAACAGCTTTATCATTCACTAACCCATGCTCATTAAAGATAAGTGTACCTTGTTTTGCATATGTAATTTCACTAGATGTCGGATTAATAAAACATACTATAGTATGATCCTCTTCCATGATGCTATAAACTAATAAATCATCATATGACTCAAATTCAACATACTTAAAAATATCCTCCGTATTACTTAAACGGAAACACTTATGTCTTCTACGTAAAGTAACTAAATCTCTAAAGTAATCATAAATCATTTGATAACGATTCAAACGATTATAATCCAACTTATTAATATCATCCATTGTATTATACGTATTATGCATTCCAAGTTTTGTACGAGCGAACTCTTGCCCACTATGAATAAACGGTACTCCTTGGGCAATCATTGTTGTTGCAAGCAATAACTTATGTTTTAAAATACGAATTTGATTAACATCTTCTTTACAACAATCATCAATCTTATCCCAACTTGTCGCATTATCATGGCACTCAACATAATTAATTGACTGTGTTGGACTTAAATAAATTTTATGATAACCATCAATACTATTCCCTAATAGCGCCGATTTATATTCAAACATTAAATTCAGATTCCCTGTAATATAGCCCTTGGCATAAGATTCTTCTACAGACGTCTTTCCCTTTACAACATCACGGAAGAAATCATTAAAGAAAGCGATGTGTGGCATTTGATAATTGTTATATAACGTAGCTTTTTCATCATCACTCATCGCAGTTGGCATATTCCAGCCTTCTCCATAAACCATAAAATCGCACTTATAACTTGATGCTAATTTATAAATCTCATTCATCGTTACAATATCATGAATACCCATCAAATCAAAACGTAGACCATCAATATCATATAATGTAATAAATTTTTCAATGGTATCCAACATAAACTTACGCATCATTAAACGACGAGATTCTGTATCATTTCCACAGAATGATCCATTTGATAAATACTTTTGATCACTATAACGAAAGAAATAATAAGGAACAATTAAATTTAAGTTTGACATACTCAAATCATAGTGATGGTTAAACACCACATCTAAATTTACGCGCATCCCATGAACATGAAGTGTATTTACTAACTCTATGAACTCATTCACTCGACTATATGGATCATTTGGATTACTACTATAACTACCTTCTAAGACACCCCATTGTAATGGATCATATCCCCAGTTATATGCACGCCTTGGATTTTCCTCATCTACCGTCGCAAAGTCAGTAACCGGAAGTAATTGCACATGAGTAACATTTAAACTCTTCAAATAATCAAATGCGGTTGGTAATCCTTTAAATGTTGTACCTTCTTCTAACATCGACTTAAACAAAGAATGACTTGATGTACAAGCCGTAATATCACTTGTAAAATCACGCACACTTAATTCATAAATAATCGCATCCGTATAACTATTCATTGGTTCAAGTGTATACGATTGTTTCTTCACCAATTTTTCAGGATTAATAACTGCACTTGCCTTTCCATTTGCAAAACCACTAATTGCATAAGGATCGGTTGTCTCAACGATATGACCATTTACATCAACATAGTAACGATATTTGGCACCATCTAAATCTTTATATACCGTTGCACGAAAAACACCCTTTTCTGTTTTTTCCATCGTATAAATTTCATCATTGATATGCACTGCAGCATAAATTGCCGTTGGTGCCCATAAAGCAAAAGATGTCGCTTCTTTTGTATAATGACTTCCTAAATCTTTACCGTCGTAATAAAACAATTCTTCAAAACGCTTTGTATGAACAAGATAACGCACTTCCACTGTCGCTTGATGACAATGAGATTCATATACGGTATATCGCTTACTGAAATCATATTCCCCTTCAAATACCACTTCATATTGCGTATAACCATTTTGTTCTAGAATGCTCTTTATTTGGCATTCCATTACTAAACCGTCACTACGCTTTAAATAAAACCCATTGGTTTTTCCATTGTAAAAACGATGCGAAATTACAACATTTAATTTATTAAAATCATCTAAATATGCCTTCATGCTAGCTTCCATGTAGAATATCCTCCTTATCATTTACTGTTAAATTCACTAACCATTTTTCTTTTTTCACTAAAAAATAACTATATAGCAACTTAATAACATCTGTCATTTGACTCATAACATACATTAAAATTATATTGATATTTGTATAATATGCAATCATATAGATTAATGGAATATTGAATAACCACATAAATCCGCTGTCCATCAATAATGCACTTTTCATATCACCACCTGCACGTAAAATAAAATAAAACTGTGCGGTAGCCATATAAATCCAATAAAAACATCCCATAATACGTACGATTGAAACAGCTACTGACATCGTTTCTTCCGTTACATTATAAATATAAGGCAATATATAAGAAGAAGCAAACATCCCTATTCCAAAAACAAGGGCTAAAAAGATTCCAAAACCAACTAATTTATATGCATTTTCTTTTGCTTGTTCAAGATGATTGGCTCCTAATTTTTGAGATACCAGCACTGTAGTTGCGATTGCCATTCCACTAAATAAAATAAAGAAAATATCCGCTATGGTTAAAGCAATAGAATATCCACTGGTTGCCCAAGAACCTCTTGTAGAATAGAATTTAAATAAGGTCGCTATACCAAAAGTCCAAATAATTTCATTTAAGAAAAGCGGTATTGCTTTCAATAATATTTTAGTCAATAATTCTTTGGTAATCTTCACAAAATGAAATACTCTAGGAAATTCTTCTTGATTAACCACAACAACATACATGATTAACTCTAAAAAGCGTGCTATAACAGTTGCTAACGCTGCTCCCTTAACCCCTAAAGAAGGGAAACCGAAATGACCAAAAATTAATATATAATTCAAGATTGTATTCACAATCACCGCTATAATACTAATGATTAATGGTGCTTTTGTCTTCCCTATCGAACGTATCGCGCTGGCAATGCATAAGGAAAAAACATTAGGTAAAAAACTAAAAATAACAATTTTAAGATACTGTGCACCATAAGTAAGAATTTGTTCATCTTTTGTAAAATACATCACAATTTCTTTTGGATATACAAGGGCAACTATGGTGAAACAAACTACCAACAAAAATGATATTAGAAGAGAAATCAAAAAAGATTCCTGCATCTTCCCTTTATTCTTTGCTCCAAAATATTGAGCTATATAAATAGAACAAGCTGCTACTAAACCATTAATCCCGTATAAAATAATAATATATACGCGATTAACCGTACCTACTGCCCCAATCGCATAATCACCGAGTTGTCCTACCATTAAGTTATCAATTAAATTAACAGAACTGATAATCAATTGTTGAAGCATCAAAGGTATCGCAACTGTCAACACGGTTATGTAAAATGTTTTATCCCCTATAAATTTCTTTAACTTCACTTTCATTTATCCTCTATTTTGCCTTATTAGTTTATCATACTATTTCATGAATACAATATGTTTACGAAGTTTTCTTCGTTGACATAAAAAATATGAAGTGCTATAATTTGAAAATGATTTTCATATTAAGGAGGTATTATGAAAGCACCATACAAAACCAAGCAAAAAGAATTGCTTATTTCCTACTTAAGTGATACAAAAGGAAGTCACATTACAGTTATGGATATTCAAAAATATTTCCAAAATAAAGAAATTACGATTGGCCAGACAACCATCTACCGTCATCTAGAAAAGCTAGTTGAAGAAGGACTGGTTAGCAAATACCAATTGGATGGAAAAGGAGCATATTTTGAATATGTTGGAAGTCATAACCACTGCCATCTTTGCTATCACTTCAAGTGTGAACAATGTGGCACTTTATTTCATATTCATTGCCATTCATTAGAAAAGGTTGCAAAGCATCTTGATGCCAATCACGGATTTCGTTTAAACACAATGAAAACAGTATTATATGGACTCTGCAAAGCATGCAGATAGGAGGAAAAGAAATGAAAAAATTACTAGCATTACTTATAACCGGATTTCTTGTTTTACAAGGCTGTAGTCGTACACCAAAGCAAGCAAACAATGTAGATGAAGATAAAATTACAATTGTAACAACCATCTTCCCTCAATACGACTTTACAAGACAAATTGTCAAAGACAAAGCAAATGTCATTATGTTATTAAAACCGGGAGCTGAAAGTCATACCTACGAACCAACTCCACAAGACATTAAAACTATTCAAGAAGCAGACTTATTTATCTATACAGGTGGTGAAAATGACGTTTGGATTGAAAGCATCTTTGAAGGATTAGAGAAACAACCACATACTTTAAAATTAATTGATGTGGTGCATGTTGTAGAAGAAGAATTAGTAGAAGGTATGCAACATGACCACGACCATGACCATGGACATGGTGACCACGATCATGGACACAAAGAAGATGATCACAGTCACGATGATCACAATCACAGTCATGATGAGCATGAACATGACGAACACAATCACAGTCATGATGAGCATGAACATGGTGACCACGATCATAATCACGATAAAAAACAGGATGCACCTACAAAAAGTAATGTGGTTGAATTAACAGGTGAAATCGATGAACACGTTTGGACTAGTGTTGTCAATGCGATGACAATTGTTGAATCGATTACAGAGGAATTAGTAGAACTTGATGAAAAAAATAAAGACTTTTATTTAGAAAACAGTAAAAACTACTTAGAAGAGTTAAAAGCTGTAGATACACAAATTAAAGATGTCGTGAAAAACAGCAAATCAAAAACAGTAATCTTTGGAGATCGTTTCCCATTTCGATATTTTGCAGATGAATATGGACTAGAATACTATGCAGCCTTTTCAGGATGTTCAAACGACTCCGAAGCAAGTGCAGCAACTGTTTCTTTCTTAATTGATAAAGTACAAGAGCTTCAAGTTCCAGTTGTATTTACAATTGAACTTTCAAACGAAAAAATCGCAGACTCTATCGTTGAAGCAACAAATACAAAGAAATTAGTGTTAAATTCAGCACATAATGTAACACCTGATGAATTTGAACAAGGTATTACTTATGTTGATATTATGAAACAAAACGTTGAAGTATTAAAAAAAGCATTGAATTAGTTAAAGGAGAATCTATGAGTTTAATTAGATGTGAAAACCTAGCATATGCATACGATGGACATATTGCTGTTAAAGATTTAAATTTTTCAATTGAAGATGGCGACTATGTTTGCATTGTCGGAGAAAATGGTGCCGGGAAAAGCACATTAATTAAAGGCATCCTCAATTTAAAGAAACCCGTAAGTGGTAGTTATACCTTAGGCAATCATATTAAACGTAATCAAATTGGATACTTACCACAACAAAGTTTAAATCAAAAAGACTTTCCGGCTAGTGTTTATGAAGTGGTGTTATCTGGATGTTTAAACCGTTTAGGACACTTGCCTTTCTATCGTAAAAAAGAGAAACAACTTGTACAACACTACTTAGAAATTTTACAAATCAATCATTTGAAACATAAAAGTTTTAGAGAGCTATCCGGTGGACAACAACAACGTGTTTTACTAGCTCGCTGTTTATGTGCCAGTGATAAACTAATTATTTTAGATGAACCAACAGCGGGATTAGATCCTATTATGAGTCAAGAACTCTATCAAATTATTCGTAAAATTAACAAAGAGCTACACACAACTATCATTATGGTTTCACATGATATTAAACAAGCCGTAAACCAAGCAGATAAAATCTTACACATTAACTATCAACAACTATTCTTTGGTACTACACAAGAATACATCGAAAGTCCAATAGGACAATCATTTATTGGAGGATCGAGCCATGCTTAACGTGTTATTTGAAATGTTTAATTATCCCTTTATGACAAGAGCCTTCATCGTCGGAATCTTAATTTCCTTATGTTGTTCCTTACTTGGAGTCTCACTTGTCTTAAAGAAATACGCTATGATTGGAGATGGATTATCTCACGTCGGCTTTGGTTCTTTAGCTGTAGCAAGTGTATTGAACTTATCACCCTTATATGTATCCATTCCAATTGTGGTCTTAGCTGCCTTTTTACTATTACGCATCTCAGACAACTCAAAAATCAAAGGTGACTCTGCCATTGCCATTATTTCAACAGGATCCCTTGCCATTGGAGTCATGGTAATCTCTATGACACGAGGTATGAATACAGAAGTATGCAATTACTTATTTGGATCAATCTTAAGTATGACAAAAAGTGATGTAAACTTAAGCATTCTACTTTCAATCGTTGTTTTAGTAACTTTTATCTTATTTTATAATCGTATCTTTGCCGTTACCTTTGATGAAAATTTCGCCAAAGCAACAGGTACAAATGCCTCTGCATATAATATGCTGATTGCGATATTAACAGCCTTAGTCATTGTTCTTGGTATGCGTATGATGGGATCACTACTCATCACAAGCTTAATTGTATTTCCAGCTTTGACATCTATGCGTCTTGCGAAAAACTTTAAAGCGGTTATTATTAACTCTTCTATAATTTCTGTGATTTCATTAATCATCGGTATGAGTGTATCTTATCTTTATGCAACGCCAACAGGTGCCAGTATCGTATTATGTCATATTGTCTTTTTCATTATTTATTCTATAATTAATGTAATTAAAGGTGGAATGATTCATGGTTAAAAAATTACTGTTGATTTTCATACTCTTACTTAGTGCATGTAGTGAACAGCCTAAAAAACAAGGCTTTAACATCGCTCCAGATTATGAAAAACAATTAACAAGTTACCAAAAAAACTCAAAAGAACAAAACAACATCAGTGTTCCCTTGATGACCAATGAAATCCATAAAACAGTTGATTCCAATATCATTGTGGTCACTGAAAAACTCTTTTTGTCACAAATCAATGATATCTACTATAACTTTTCAGACTATGAAAATAAAACCATTGTCGTAGAAGGTATGTATACCCTTTTTAGCAATGAAGATAAATCAAAAGTAGTACCGGTGGTCTTTCGAGAAGGACCGGGATGTTGTGGTAATGATGGATGGGGAGGTTTCTTACTCAACATTGAACCACAAGATTTGCCTGATAAAGAATGGATTAAGGTCACAGGAAAACCCTACTTAGAAAAAGAAGATGGTTATACAAACTTATTTTTAGAAGTAGAATCCATTGAAGTAACACTCCCTCGTGGAAAAGAATTTGTAACACACTAAAAAAGGACTTGAACGTCCTTTTATTTTTGCGTAAAACGATAAGCCTTATAAGGATACTGTGTTTGTAATACATCAACAAATGCTTTAAACGACTTTAACTGTATTCCCTTTTCTAAAATAGGAATCGATACACAATCAACATAAGGATGATCTTTATACTTTTCTAAAAGATCTAGCGCATTATTACTCTCATTATGAATACATTGTATAAATCGAATATCATTAGAAGTATTTGCTTGTAAAGCTTGAAGTACTTCTTGTTTTATTTCTTTATAAAACATAATATGACTTTCATAATCAATGCAATCTAAATATTTATAACTGTATGGATATAAACACTCATCATATAGTTTTTGTATCACTGCTTTACGATCTTCAATTAACTTAATTGCTAATTCTGTATATAAAGATACTTGTTCATCCGTATGTACAATTACTTCTACAAGTTGTCCTTTTACTACCTCTTCCTTTTGAAAAATGACTTGATTGCTATGCTCCATTGCAAAACGATATACTGCATCAGAAAGAGGAAAACTTTGCATTGGATACACCAAGATTGGATTTTTAAAACGAGATCCCATTCCATCTTTTTCCAATAGAATCTCTAATAAAACTTCATGAATACAATCCATTTCTTCTTGAAGCTCTTGATATGTAAATGCCATTGTTTCCTGTGCAATCACACACTTCTTTTTCCCTAATGTATTATCTACCGTAACATCAAACTGTAAGATACACTTAGGATGTTTAATACCATAATAGGTTGGATAGTTAATTCCAAAAATAAACATTTCTAAATGTTTTTTTAATGCTTCTTTACTTACTTGATCCTTCTTAACAAAAGCAGCTAAATAACGATCAAAATGTTTAAAGATTAAAGGTTGATTCCATTCATACTGCACAATATTAATAAAGTTAATCAATTGATGTAAGAATGAATCCACATGTTTAGCCGGTTTGGCAAAGACTTGATGTTCAATTCCCAGCCCCTGATTCATCAAAGTTTCTAAATTAAAACAAGCTTGATTAAAACTTAAAGTATCTAAATTCTTTACTTCTAAATAACCTTTTTCAATCGCCATAACAACATCGTTTGTAAAGACATCATTCATCCAATAATTATGTACAATCAATTTCGCATTGTAATCCGATAAGCCACCGGTAGAAAGATTAATACAACTGGAATCACTAAAGTACTCGTTTACAATACGTTTAAATTGCTCTACACTAGACTTCATATTGCGCTTTTTCTCACGATTTTTACGATATAAAATATACTTTTTCGCAACATTCCCATATCCACAAAAACCTAGTACAGACTCTACACTATCCTGAATATCTTCAACCGCAATACTATGATCAACAATTTTACTTGCAAAATCTGCCGTTACTTTTAAAGCTAAAACATCAATCACATCTTTTGAATATTCAATATCCGTCGCAATAAAAGCCTTTGTAATCGCATCAATAATTTTATCTAACTTAAACTCACTAATGGAACCATCACGTTTCATCACCTTATACATAACTATCCTCTTACTTCTAAGCCTATCTGCTTTAATTCTTCTACACTATAACTATCTTCCTGATACATACAATCACAATAGATGTAATAATGCTCTTGTATCCACACGGAAATATCCTTTAAGTCTTTTAAGGTATGCAGTTGTCTTTGTGCTATTGTTTTAAATTCATAGTCAATACCAATATGTTTAATAAGTGAAATGGCTTGATCAACAATTTCTAAGCTAAATTCTTCGCTTGAAAGCCCTGATGTTTCAAGATACTTCTCTTTACTATTAACAATATCCATACTGATATAATCAACTAAATTATTCTCTAAAATCTGTTTTAATACTCTGATATTATGTCCATTTGTTTCTAACTTAATTTTATAGTTCATCTTCCTTAAAGCATTTAAAAACTCTACGATGCCCTGCTGAATCAAAGGCTCTCCACCTTTGATTGTAACACTTTGAATACTACCTTGTTTCTCTTGTAAATATTGTAAAACATCCTCACTCTTTAACGTTTCATCTACTTGTTTTTTAGTATGTTGATGCTTAAGCCGACTATAACTACACTTATAGTTATTATCAGCCAGATAAATAGTTGTATTTAAGTAACCATCATATTCCTTTAAATTAAACGCATCCATATCAACAATTAACACATCTATTTTATAATCAAATGTATTCATGAGAGAATTATATGCTAAAGCATCCATAAGCTCAATACAGTGTTGTTGATTTAAATCTCCAATCACTAAGTCTTTGGTCTTATTGAGTATTTGATAAAAATCCTTCATTAACATTTCCGCTTTGCTTGTTGTATATAATCGTTTAATACGCTTATCTTGACAATCATTTTCAATATAAATCAACTTCGCATCTTCTAATTTACTAATACTCTTTGTCGTCGTACCTTTATCAAAAGCTCCCATAGTCGTTAACTCTTGCATTTTCAAACCTTGATGTTCATTAATAAACAATAAAAACAAAAGCTGACCTGCCCCTATGTTGTATTTAAGAAGATTTTGGTCAAGATGCTTTTGTGTTAAGCGATATAGAATTGAAATATTCATTAATAAATCTTTATTTGGCATAATTTCCTCAAATCTATTATAAACTATTGTATAATGAATATAACATAAAGAGGTGAAAATATGGAATTTAAAAAAGATATTGATTTTGAAGTATTTGAACAACTAGACATACGTGTTGGAACGATTACAAAATGTGAAAAACATCCTGATGCAGATCGCTTACTTGTATTTCAAGTAGATTTTAAAGACTTCCAAAGACAAATTTTAAGTAGTATTGCAATGCATTATCCAAACTGTGAAGCATTGGTTGGTAAACAAGTTGTAGCTATTTTAAACTTAAAGCCTAGAAAATTAAGAGGCTTACTATCACATGGAATGTTATTGTGTGCTGAAAATGAAGAAGATACAATGTTATCCCTTATTTCAACACTAGAAAAAGTAGAAGACGGATTATTTGTTGCATAAAAAAGGTTGATTTACTATCAACCTTTTCTCTTGTCTTTATTTTACTTCTTTTACTGCTTTTGTAGTAGCTTCTAATGCTTTTAAGTAGCTACCCACTTTAATTGTTAATGATGTTTTGAAATCTTCAGCAGTAGGAACCGTCTTGTCATCTACCGGTAAAGCTAATACATCAGCAACTGTTTTACCAACTGCGTATTCTTCTAATACAGCAATTTGTTCAAACCATTCTTTTTTGATTGGTGATGCTTCTTTCATACCATAAGCATCTCCTTTTTCTTTCTTTGTAGGTGTTTGAAGTGCAGCTAAATCTTCTGTTAATTTACCAGTTGTATCAAATTTACCAGTGTTTTGAGCAACGTCAAATGTTGCATAAGCAATTGTACCATCTGCCTTTAAAGCAACAGTAGCCATTGTTGTATTCACTTGGATTTGACCTTCTTTTTCAGCTGTAGCTTCTGCATTTCTAAATTCTGTAATTGAACCTGTTGCAACAGAAGCAACTTCTTCTACTTCTACTAAGTTCTTACTAGCAACTTCCAATGATTTTAAATAACTACCAACTTTAATTGTTAAAGAAGTTTTGAAATCTTCATCTGTTGGAACTGTTTTATCATCTACCGGTAATGCTAATACTTCAGCAATTGTTTTACCAATTGCATATTCTTCTAATACTGCAATTTGTTCAAACCATTCTTTTTTGATTGGTGATGCTTCTTTCATACCATAAGCATCTCCTTTTTCTTTCTTTGTAGGTGTTTCAGCTGCTGTTTCAACTAATTTACCAGTCGCATCAAATTCACCTTTGTTTTGAGCTACATCCCAGTAAATACTAACGATTTTATCACCCTTTAGTACCACTGTACAATATGTAGTATCTGCTTGAACATAACCATTTTTGTCTGTTACTTCACTCCCTTTTAATGAAGTTACTGAACCTGTACCTACCGAATAAGTAGTCATTTCACTGCTTGAAGTTGTCTCTTCTGCAGTTGTAGTTGTAGTATCTGCTACTTTAGGTGATGTACAACCAACTAATGTTGCAGCTACTAATAAAAATGCAAGTAATTTTTTCATAAATCTTCCTCCGCTACTTCATTTTAAGGCTTTTAGACCAGTAAGTCAATCAAGTTTTTCACAATTTTTTCACAAAACTAGGGTTTTATGCGATACATTACCTTTAAACCTGTTAAAAATAATGCCAAACACAAGACAACCACACTAAAATAATGAATCCCTTTTACTACTTTACCAAACCATGTTTTTTCAAAACGATCTTCAATAATTCTCACTTCTTTTTCCATATCTACAGACTTAATCAGTACTCCATCTAATAGAATATCGACATAGCCTTTCATTAAATCAACATTATTTTGATGTTCAATATGATTTTTTAACTCTAATGTATTTAAATCTGCATCCACATTCACTAATAAATCTACATCACTTGGAACATGGAAAAAAACATTCGCACTAACACGATTCTTTTCAATAATATCAAATTGTTCACTCTTAAACTCTTCAGCCTTTAAAGTAACACCCTTAAAATGTTGAAATCCATATTCAAACAAAGCAAGGGCATCTTTATAACGAGCCTCTTCACTAGGACTCCCTAATAACACAACAATTAAATCCGTTGTATCTTTGCTGGCAGTTACTGCAAAGGTATAATGGGCAAATTCAGTATATCCGGTCTTTCCACCAGTAACATACTCATAATAATACTTCCCTTTTTTTATCATTTTATTCCCATTAGCAAACAAACGTTCTTCATGTAGCTTATTGGTTGGACTACCGATGTAAGTATTCGTACTGATTACTTCACGAAATGTATCATTTTTTAAAGCATATTTTAATATCATAGCCATATCATAGGCTGTTGTATAATGGTTTTCATCTTGTAATCCATGAGCATTAGTAAAATGTGTGTTTTGTAAGCCCCACTTTTCTACTTGTGCATTCATTTCCCCTACAAATGCTTCTTGAGAACCTGAAACATACTCAGCAATGACATTGGAAGCATCGTTGGCACTTTGTAGCAACATCGCATACATTAAATCTTTCACTAAGACTTCTTCATTATAATCAAGTGCAATGTGGGAACTATCACGATCAATAGAGTCAACCGCATTGGCGGAAACAATCATGGAACCATCTAAATTACCTTTCTTTTCAAGCAATAAATATCCAGTAAGTATCTTGGTAATACTTGCTGGATATAATCTTTGATCAGCATTTTTACTATATAATACTTGCCCGGTCTTACCATCCATTAAAATGGCAGCCTGACTTTCCACTTGCATTGATTCTGCTTGATGCATTTGCACTTTATTTACACACAATATACAAAAGGATATTGTTAGTAGGAGTAATTTTTTCATGGTTCACCTGTTAAATGTTCATTGCACGGATGGAATTTAAAATTGCTAAGACGGATACACCCACATCCGCAAAAATTGCCATCCACATATTGGAATAACCCAATGACACCAATAATAATACAATAAATTTAACTACGATTGCAAAAACGATATTCATTTTAACAATACTTTGTGTCTTTTTTGCATGATGATAAGCTATATAAATATCATTTAAATCATCATTCATCAACACCAAATCACTTGCTTCAATTGCTGCATCACTCCCAAGTTGTCCCATCGAAATTCCTACATCCGCTAAGGCTAATACAGGCGCATCATTAATGCCATCCCCAACGAAAGCTACATGTTGATCTCGGCTTAAATATTCTTCCATCTTACTTACTTTATCATTTGGCAACAATTTACCATACCATTGATCAACTTCTACTTTGTTTGCAATTGCTTTGGCAACATGTTGACTATCCCCAGTAAGCATTACCGTTTTTAGCCCACTCGCCTTCATGTTTTTTAATGCCTTTATACTGGTATCTTTTACTTTATCACTTACTACAATATAACCTAGATAGACTTGATTATGATATACATAAACAACACTACCAACACTTTGACACTCCACTAAATTCGGAACATATTGTTTTATCAATTCATAATTACCAACTGCACTAAAGAAACCGTCAACCTTACAAGTAATACCATGACCCTTGATTTCTTGTAAGTCTTTGACACGTGTTAGATCCAAACTTCCTTTATAACTTCTTACAATACTCTTTGCAATTGGATGTGTACTGGAAGCTTCTATTAAAGCACAAATACTTAGTAAATCTTCACATCCAACCACTTCACTTACTTCAAATACCCCCTGTGTAATTGTACCTGTTTTATCTAATAAAATGGTTTTTACTTTCGCTAAAGCTTCTAAATAATTGCCACCTTTGACCAAGATTCCCTTCTTACTTAATCCACCAATACTAGCAAAATAAGCCAAAGGAACAGATAATACCAATGCACATGGACAAGATACTACTAGAAATGATAGTCCACGATAAAAAAACGTACTAAACGGTACTTCCTTAATAAATAGTGGAAGTACAAAGGCAATGATTGCCGCAATAAAACATACTACCGGTGTATAATACTTAGCAAAAACCGTAATAAAACGCTCACTTTTAGCCTTTTTACTACTTGCATTTTCTACTAATTCTAAAATCTTATTGACCGTACTTTCTTTACTATCTTTCATCACTTCAATAGTTAAACTACCCGATGTATTTAAAGAACCACTTAGTACTTCGCTACCCTTAGATACTTCCTGCAATTTACTTTCACCCGTTAAACTGGAAGTATCAATAAAAGAATTACCGTCAACTACAACACCATCTAAAGGAACTAATTCCCCAACTTTTACAAGAATACGATTATGAACAGCTACTTCATGAATGTTCTTTACAACTATTTGATTGTTTTCCATCACATTGGCATACTCTTGCTTCATATTCATCATAGAAGCAATCGACTTACGTGAACGATCAACTGCTAAATCCTGAAAATATTCTCCAATTTGATAAAATAACATAACCCCTACTGCCTCAGGTATCTCATTAATCACAATAGCCCCAATGGTTGCGATACTCATTAAGAAATTCTCATCAAAAAGCTTACCATGAAACATATTATTGAATGCTTTAAGAAGTACTTTATGCCCTACAAGCAGATAAGCTATAAAATAGAATACACTTGAAATGGTACCCTTTGTAAACAATGCAACAATAAATAAAACAATTGCACTTACAATATACAATTTATTTTTATGAAATGTATCCGTTTGTTGTTTTTGAAGATCAACAAGTAATATATCATCTTCTAAACTATGAATCACGGCTTGTGCCTTTTGCATGGATACTTCTTTTGCTTCATAAGTAGTATACGTTAATTTCCTTTGTATAAAATTTAAATATACATTATGTAAACTACCTTCTTTACGCAATGCTTCTTCAATTTCATTGGCACAATGCGCACAATCCAATCCTTTAATCGCCAACTCTACGACAGTATTTTTCATTGAATGAAGCTTCACTTGCGGTTCTTTCTTTAAAATAATTTCTTCTAACTTTAAAGTAGGATCACTCTTACTACATAAGGTCAATTTTTTATTTACAAATGATAAGGAAACATCATAGAATCCATCTACTTGTTTTAACGCTTCTTCTAGTTCACTTGCACAATGAGCGCAATCTAAATTCTCTATGGTATATTGATATTTCATACTTACCTCCTACATATGAACAATTATTCATATTTTCATTTATAATATACCACTAAGTACAATATTTGTAAATACTCCTTATTTCTATTATGATAGTAAAAACGGAGGATAATATGAAAATCTATTTAGCAGGTGCCTTATTCAATGAAGGAGAAGTAAAACAACGCTTACTGGAAGGAAAACAACTTAGAGAAGCCTTCCAAGATCGTATCGACTTATTCAACCCCATAGAACAACCATTTAACGAAAACAAACAGTCTTTACCAACACCCATTGATATTTACGAAGGAGATACCAAAGCAGTTTATGACTGCGATCTCTTTTTAGCCGATGTAACCAATGAAGATGCAGGCGTAATGGTAGAACTAGGGATAGCCATCGCTCTTGGTAAAAAAATTATTGCTGTAAATTCAGACATACGCTTACAATCTGCCAATAAATATGATATTCCAAGCTACGCAATGAATCACTATGTGCTTGGAGGCATCTTAAAACATGGACAACTTGTACATAGTTTTCAAGAAGCGATTTCTGTGATTAAAACTTGGATAAAGTAAAAAGAGGTTGCCCTCTTTTTTTAATCTCTACGACCTAAGAAACGTAATACATATATAAAGATATTAATAAAATCCATATATAAATGCAATGCTGCCATTGTCGTTAATTTTGATTCTTCATCATATTCCATACGATACAATTCTTTAAAACGTTGCACATCAAAGGCTGTAATACCCAAGAATAACACAATTCCAAAAAAACAAATAATACCCTCTAAGAAGGATAATCGAAAGATAACAGCTACAAGTGAAGTAACAATTAACATAATCAATCCAATCAAGAAGAATGATGAAAATTTTGTTAAATCTACTTTTGTTGTATGCCCTACAACAACCATACCACCAAACATAAGAGCACTTAATGCAAAGGCAACATAGATATTACCAAGACCATAGACTACCGGATAAATTCCAGAGACTAACCCAAACAATGCAGCATATACATAAAATGCCACCATTAATAGCGTTGAATTTAAACGATGATATAAGAAATTAATCAGTAAAATCGTAGCAATACTTCCAAATAAAATACCTAAATGCAATGCACTATTAAAATAAATCGTAATCCATAAACCAGATGCATATGTAGCATAACCTACAACTGCAGAAATTAATAAACCAACAAACATCTTCGTTAATGTTTTTGTAAAAAAACCCGTAAACGAAGTACTTCTTTCAAATAGAATTTCAGACATAACTTTAGTTTCCTTTCTTTAATAGATTTCGAACAACAATGCTTCCAAGCAATAACCCGGCACTAGCCGGTACAAAACTATTAGAACCCGGAGGATACTTTTCTTTGTATGTTTTGCCATCCGGATTTACTAACTTATTTTGCTTATAAGCCTGTTCTAATGATACCACAACTTCTATTTTAAAGCGATAGTTTCTTTCTTTTGCCATTTTACGCATAGCTTTAGCTAAAGGATCATATGATGTTTTATCCAAAGTTGTATACCGTAACAAACTTGGATCAAAACGATTTGCCATTCCTAAAGAAGAAATACACGGTATTTTTGCATCATGACATTTTTTAATAATATCCATTTTACTTGTAATCGTATCAATACAGTCCACGACATAATCACAATCTATCAAAGCTGTATCTTCATTAAAAAATGCATTGATACACTCCACTTGCGTACCACTAAATTGTTGAATACGTTGTTTCATCAACTCTGTTTTATACTGACCAATCGAATCGTACGTCGCAATAATTTGACGATTTAAATTGGTAAGACTCACCACATCATGATCCATTAATATTAATTTACCAATACCACAACGTGCTAAACTTTCTGCCACATAACCACCAACACCACCAACTCCAACAATGAGGATGGTTTTTTGTTTTAACGTTTCAATACCTTCCTTACCAATTAATAGTTCTAAACGTTCTAACTGTTGTACCACGCTTGAATAACCTCTACTATTCTTTCATATTCTTCTTTCGGATCGAACCATTGAACATGCATCTGATTGTTAAACCATGTATATTGACGCTTAGCAAACTTACGTGATGCACTTGCGATTTCCATCTGTACTTCTTCTAAAGTTTTCTCCTGTTCCACATAGCCTTTAAACTGACGATAACCAATGCCCTGCATACTTTGATCATCAAACCTTACCCCTTGTTTCAATAAAGATTGCACTTCTTCTAATAAACCTTCTTGAAACATCTTAGCAACACGTTCATTTATTCTTTCATAAAGAATACTACGATCCGTTGTACATCCAATGATGAGCGCATCATATAAAATTTCTTTCTTTTGCCCTTCAATAGTCTTTGACTTTTTTTGATTAACATCCGCTAAAGCTAAGGCACGTACAATACGACGTCTATTATTGGGATGCAAACAAGCAGAAGATGCATAGTCAACTTCCTGTAATTGTTGATATAATTCTTCATTGTCCATCAATTCATATTTACTATAATCTAATTCATCAACAGGAGCAAACGTATAATCATACAATAAAGCCTTAATATATAAACCCGTCCCTCCAACAACAATAGGTAATTTACCTCTACTTGTAATATCTTCTATATGTTGACGAGCCCTCTTTTGAAAATCATATACCGAATAAGTATCTTTAGGACTTAAAATATCCAGCATGTAATGTTTCACTTCTTTTCTTTGCCCTTCATTTACTTTTCCAGAACCAATATCTAAGCCCTTATATACTTGTATTGAATCTCCACTAATAATTTCACCATCAAATACTTTCGCCAATGCTAGTGATAAATCGGATTTTCCAACCGCTGTAGGTCCTACTATTACTAATACTTTTTTCATCGTTTAAAATTCCTTATTAAATCTCGGTTACTTATTAACATAAATGTTGGTCTTCCATGCGGACAATTAAAAGGGTTATCACACTTACTTAATTGTTGAATCAATGCATCCATCTCTATCGGTGATAATACATGATTAAATTTAATCGAAGCCTTACAAGCCATTGTCGCAAGAATATGATCATTCATTTGCTCTAGCGACACTTTTTGTTCCTGACTGTATAAATCTAAAACATCCTTTAAGAACCCTTCTTCATCTAACTTACTTAACCATACCGGTATTTGACGAATGATTAAAGTATTACCACCAAAACATTCAAAGTAAAGCTTTAAATTTTTTAATTCCTGATTGATTACTTCTAATTTACTTAAGATACCTGGCGCTACATGTATACGAATAGGAACCAATAAATCAATTAAGGTATCATTTTGATAAAAACCTTTAACAAAATATTCATAATTGATACGCTCTTGTGCTGCATGTTGATCAAAAATATATAAACCATCTTCACTACCACATAAAATATAACTACCTTGTAATTGACCTATTAACTGTAAATCCGGAAACTTGGATGTCGTTTCAATCATAGTTTCCTGTTTCTTTACATCATTTCCAACAGGAAAGCTTTGAATCGATGTCTTTATTGTTTCTTGCTTTTCTTGTAGATTACTTACCTTTTCTTCCTTTAATATTTCTACTTGCTTATTCGAAGCTACTTCATGCACATACTGAAACAATGGTACTTCTTTCACTTTAGGGCTTGGAGTTTTAAACTCCATAACAGGCGCTTTCATGGCACTTGCTAAAGTGGCATTTAAAATATTCGTCACTAATTCCTCTAACTGTTTTTCCTTAGATAAACGTATTTCCCACTTACTTGGATGAACATTTACATCCACTAACTTAGGATCCATCTTAATATTTAAACAGATAATGGGATAACGATTATCCATCATATACTTAGTGAAGCAAGAAATAATCGCTTGATTTAAACGATAATGTTTTACCATACGATGATTAATAAAAACAGAGATATAATTACGAGTTGCTCTAGAAAAACTTGGTAGCGCAGCAATCCCTTCGATTTGATAATCATAGTCTTCCCCTTGAATCAAAAAGGAATTACTAGCAAGTTCTACCCCATACACACTAGCAAAGGCATCCATTAGTTTTCCACTTCCATTACTTTGAAGTACAACAGTTTCTTCATTAATCAAACGAAAACGAATCGAAGGATAACTAAGTGCAAACTTAACCATAACATCATTTACAATGGATGCTTCATAATACATTGACTTTAAATGTTTTAAACGAGCAGGTGTCTTTAAAAACAAACCCTCTACTAAAATCGTTGTTCCTTGATTACTTGGATAAGGCTTGACTTCCACCATAGTTCCATATTCCATTTTCACTAAGGTTGATTCGTTTCCATTGGATGTTTTTAGCTCTACTTTGCTTACAGAAGCAATGGAAGGTAGTGCTTCTCCACGAAAACCTAAGGTATGAATATTCCATAAATCTTCTTCATAAACCAGTTTACTTGTTGCATGTCTTGCAAATGCCATTGTGGCATCCTTATAATCCATACCAACTCCATCATCCACCACCATGATAGAGGCAATCCCACCTTGTTTTATAATAACTTCAATGCTTGTCGCCTTTGCATCAATGGCATTATCCACCAATTCTTTTACAATACCAGCCGGTCTTTCAACCACTTCACCAGCTGCAATCATATTGGTTAAATGTTCATTTAACTGATTAATTTTTCCCATAACTTACTCCATTAATAGACCCATCACACTATAATAGGTATTTCCGTTTAAATCATAATATGAATCCAACTCTAAAATTACCGGAAGTAATCCAGTCATATCAATATCTTTAAAACTTGCAAGCATCATCGTAAGTTCCGGATGATTCCCTTGTACAATTGGATCTACATATACCGTTTCCTTTAAAGCATCTTCCACAAATACCATTTTGAAGGAATACTCTTGTTCACCTACTAAAGTAATAATGGTCTCTTTTCCTTTTAACAGTGATAAAATAATACGATTCATAAAGTTATAATCACAATAAACAACCTCTTTTAACGGATGATTACGATTGAGATAAATAAAATATGTATCCGTAAAAGCCACCGGCTGATTAAAATTGAGACGAATATCTAACTCAAACTCTTGTTGTTCAAAACGCAGTTTACTTACATCTTTAATATAATCTTGTTGTTCTTCACCGGTTGGATAAAACGCATGCGTATCGGCAAATTTTTCTTTCTCAGTTGTTTCATATACAAGAAAAATACCAACAACAAAACCAATTACAAGCAAAAATAATCCTATCTTTTTTTTATTCATCTTGTATATCCTTCTTTAACTTATTTATCAACAGTAACGCATCCATCGGTGTTAGTCGATTTACATCAACACTCTTTAAGGTATCAATTACTTCTTCATACTCAAAAGGAACAGATTCTTCCTGAAATAAATCAAAACTTTGCATTACCACTTTACGCTGTCCTTCCAATTCGTTTAACAATGCACTTGCCCTTGCAATGACTTTACTTGGTAAAGAAGCCAAACGAGCAACATTAATCCCATAAGACTTATCTGCCTTCCCCTTCACAACCTTATACATAAACGTCACATGATGATCTTTTTCATGTACCAACACATGATAATTTTTAATATTATCAAACTGATTTTCTAAACTTGTAAGTTCATGATAATGCGTAGAAAATAAAGTTTTAGCCTTAATATGACTTGCGATATATTCAATCATAGCCTGAGCTAAAGACATACCATCATACGTACTTGTACCTCGACCAATTTCATCAAATAGAATCAATGAGTTTTTACTCGCATGCTTTAATGCATAATTGGCTTCATTCATTTCCACCATAAATGTAGATTGCCCTGACAAAATATCATCACTAGCCCCAATACGAGTAAAAATTTGATCAAAAATAGGTAACGTGGCACTTACACAAGGCAAATAACTACCAATTTGTCCCATGATAACCAACAAGGCTAATTGACGCATATAGGTTGATTTTCCACCCATATTCGGACCTGTAATCATTAAAACATCATCATGCTCCATAAAACAATCATTGGCTACAAATTTACCATGTTTCATCAACTTATTTAAGATGGGATGACGTCCTTGCTTAATGTCTAAACGATATTCATGAAAGGTTGGTCTTTGATATCCCGGTTGATTTGCTAAAATAGCTAATGACAATAGACAGTCAATATAAGCCAAACGCATTGCTAAATGCTGGAGCTTATTTAAAAAATCCTTAATATACGCCAATAATTCTTCATAAAGAAGATACTCTTTCTTTAAGGCATTCTCCTGTGCCTTAAGAATTTCATCTTCCTTTTCTTTTAATTCTTGTGTAATAAAGCGCTCTTGATTGGTTAAGGTTTGTTTGCGAATATAACCAAACTCATCTTTTACTTGATTTAACTGCCCCTTACTAATTTCAATATAATAACCAAAGACACGATTATAACCAATCTTTAAATTCTTAATACCTGTCTTCTCTTTTTCCCTTTGCTCTAACTCTAAAATCCAATCTTTCCCACCATTACTCAACGCATTTAAACGATCTAATTCAACATCATATCCCTCTTTAAATACACCACCATCTTTAATGCTCACCGGTACCTGCTCTACTAAGGCATTCTCTAAACGATCTTTTAAAGCTTCAAACTCCTCAAAATCCAATAATTCATGAAACACTTCATACTTCTTTAACAACAATTTAATGTTTGGAACTTCTTCTAACGTCTTTAACAAACGTACTAAGTCAATTGGATTACTACTACCTAAAGCTATTTTTGCAATCAAACGCTGTAAATCATAAATATTCTCTAACGACTTCTTTAATTGATTCATACATAAAAGATCATTCTTAATCGTCGTTACTTGGTCCAATCGTTTTTCAATTTCATTTTGGTTTACTAAAGGATGCTCAATTAACTTACGTAATAAACGAGACCCCATACTGCTAGAAGTATGATCCATAAACGACCATAAAGTTTCACTTTTCGAATCATTTTTCAAACTGCGAACCAACTCCAAATTTAAAATCGTATTATAATCCATTTTTAACTTCTCATTCACATCTTCATACTTTAAAGTCTGCAAATGATCAATCACACGCTTTTGTGTTAACTCCAGATAATTAATCAGTAAACCATAACTATGAATCACCTTTACATCATCCATCGACGAAAGATGCTTTAAATAACGATTTTCTAACATCGTATCCTCAAAGAAAGAAACAATGATATTCATCTCCTTAAACATATCAATCATTTCTTGATTAAAATCACTTTGACAAATAAATTCTTTAATATTATTTTTATAGGCAATCGCCTTTACATCCAAACTATTATAAGAAACATCACAACCAATGGTTTCCCCTGTACTTAGATCCACAATACATAAATAATAGCCATACCCATAATCATAGATAGACGCTAACGTCACAACATCTTTTTCATTTTGTTCATCCGGCAACATCGTACCGGGCGTTACAATTTTAATGACATCACGCTTAACGATACCCTTACTGCTACCAGCTTCTTCCAATTGCTCAACAATCGCTACTTTATAACCTTTAGAAACAAGTCGTTGTAAGTAAGTATTCGCCGCATGAAAAGGAACCCCACACATAGGTACTTTCTCCTCTTGTCCGGCATTGCGACCTGTTAAAACCAAATCCAATTCTTTTGAAGCTACCTTAGCATCTTCAAAAAACATTTCATAGAAATCCCCTAAACGATAAAAAACAATCGCATCTTGTAACTTTTCTTTCACTTGTAAATACTGCATCATCATCGGTGTATATTCTGCCATACTAAAAACCTCATCCAGTTACTATTATACTATAACTTACTCCAATGAAAAATAAGGGAAACCCCTTATTTAATGAATACGTATCGTTTCTTTATAAATGCGATATTGATGCTTTATGATGAGATTAATGACATTTGTTGATATAAACGTCGTTAACAATGAAAAGATAAACTGTTGAAATGGCATATAAATCAACAAAGACAATACCAAGACTAAAAAATCATCAATATAATACACTATTTTAATTGGAATTTTAAAATATTTATTAATGATTAACGCAATGACATCATCACTCCCGCAAGCTCCACCACTGATAATCACTAAACCTACTCCAAGTCCTACAAAAATTCCTCCCAAAATAGAAACAAGCCATAGATTGGACAGATAAAATAACGGTGGAAATTGTTCAATGAACTTATAAGAAAGTGAAAAGGATACGATAGATATAATCGTATATGCAAAGAAATGTTTTCCTAATACTTTTAACCCAATTAGAAACATTGTCGTATCTAAAATTGCACTTGTTATTGCCGGGGAAATATCAAAGACATGCTTTAACAATAAAAACAAACCTAAAATACCACCTTCTGAAAGAATACTTTGGTAATGAAAGTGGTAAAGTGCAAAGGCAACAATAAAGCTGCCAACAATAATCAATATAATATTTTTGAACTTCATATTAATCCCCTTACGCAATGAATTTACGAGTTATGGTATCATATCTAAACAAAAAAGTCCACAAATAAGAAAACAAGCCTTCGGCTTGTTTACTCTTCTATACAGATTTCCGGATGATCTTTATCCAATATATACACCTTACACTTTCCATGTAGATAATCAGAAACAAGATCCGCTAATTCATGGATAGCCATATTTAACTCTTCAAAACGTTTAAGATCTACCGACTCCATAATCAAGAAAGCCTTCTTCGTATCTTCTGTAAGAATAGTACGCATAGATTCCCTCCAATTCCAACATCGACAAATCGCTCCATAGTCATCCTTATAGATGATTTCTTGCGGATATGGAGGTTCCGACTCTTGCGATCCTAAAGTAATAAATTCTTCATCTCCATTTGCTTTAGTTAAATATACATCTCCAACAAAACGATCCATATCTTCTCCCCCACAAGGTAAAGCATATTTTAATGAAATCGCATTATATACATCTACTAACGGATTAATGTTTCCAACCATATTTCCATTTTTTATCCTTTTTAATAATGCTTCAATCGAACAACGAGCACCTTTTTTTGTCTTAAATTTTTGATATGCCTTTCTCCATACATCGATAACCTCATTACTACTAAATTCTTCATTTGGTAAATAACGTGTTCCTAGTTTTGCATTCTTATGCAACAACTCTTGATAAACACTCATATCTTCATATTGATTGTTTATATTCTTAGCAATTACAACTCCAATCTTCGCATCCGGAAACACATCCCAAAATTCTTTTGTAATTATAAACTTTTTCATTATTCTTCCTCCTCTATATATGTATAGTCTTCTTGATTTTCCAAACACAACTTATACACTTCTTGTACCTTTGGATTCATTTCTTCCAATTCTTCAAACCCATAGATTTCCGGATTATAAACACGAACCATGCCCACCGGATCCTTTTGCCCAACAACAACTATTTCATAAACTAGACCATCAATCGCCGCATAATATACCTTCGTTTGATCATCATAGTAACCACCAAACATACTCAAATGTTTTTCATTAAATGGGTCGGTAAAATCCATCTTTAATTGTGCAGTATATACGTTATCTTTAAAGTAAATATTACCTAAATACATCTCATTATAATAAATAGTGATAATTGACTTTTCACATTCTAAACAATCGTAATAAAAATTCGGAACAAGTACCAAGGCATCTTTTTTTTCTGAAATCAATTGATTCGTATTCGCTACTCGGTCGTCAATTTCTTTTAAAACTTCGTCTGTATATACAATTTGATGCTGAAAATCACCAACATTATAGACATCTTCCAACATCTGCCAATATTCATACTCACTATCATCTTTTATAAAACGTTGCTTAAACGTCATATAATCTCCATTGATTAAACTTCGATTGACTAAAGTTGAATACAACTCTCCATCTTCCACTTCATAAACCACTTCTCCATAGACAGCTTCATTATAAGTGTCATATACATGAACATATTTTTTATGATATTTTTTATTTAATTCTTTTAACTCTTTGATAAGCTCTTCTTCACTAACTCCCTCATAATCATCATATACATCTATAAAATTTTCTTTATAGAATATTAAAACCGTACTTTCCGGAAGATAATCAATATACTGACTATTCAAAACAAAGGATAATCCATCCTCGCTTTGCTTAAAATAGTTTTGATTTAACTCCTGAAATGTCATCTTCTTGGCACAACCCAACACTACTATCGACACTAGCGCTATTATAATTTTCCTCATACTTCTCCTTTCCCATCCGATAAGATTTTATGTACCTTCATTGTTACATAAAAAGAATCGTTTGTAAAAAGAAAAAGCTACAATTTTGTAGCTTTCACTTCTTCTATTCGATCAATGCGTCCTTGCTTTAAAAATACAATTCGATCCGCTATATCATACGCATCGTCAATGTCATGTGTCACCATAATAGATGTTATGTTTGCTTGGGTTAAAATTTCTTTAACTTCCTTACGCACCTTATATCTTAAATCGGCATCTAAATTTGAAAATGGTTCATCCAATAATAACACTTTTGGTTGTGCCGCTAAACTTCTGGCAATTGCCACACGTTGCTTTTCTCCACCACTTAATTCATAAGGATAACGTTTCTTGAAAGACTCCATCTTCACTAACTTTAACATAGCATCTACAATAGGGTCTTTATAACTTTTTAAAGCAAATCCAACATTTTTTTCAACCGTTAAATGTGGAAATAAAGCATAATCTTGAAAGATCATTCCAATATTTCGCTTTTCGCACACAACATCTGTAATATCTTTTTGATCTAATAAGATTTGTCCAACACTTACTTTTTCTAATCCAGCCACAAGATTTAATAAAGTTGACTTCCCACTACCGGAACTTCCTAAAATGGCGATAAGTTCCCCTTGTTTCACTTCTAAGTTAATATCTTGTAAAATCATTTGGTTTTTATTGTAATAAAACGATATATTTTTAAGACTTAACATACTTTTTCTCCCTAAATAACATGATGAGGGACACTGTGATTATCCCCAATAAAATAATTACTAAGCTATAAATGGATGCTTCCGAATACTGTTCATTATGAGTATAGGTATGCACAAATCCGGTAAGTGTTTCTAATTTATATGGCTTTAACATTAACGTAATCGGTAATTCTTTAAGAATCTCTAAAAATACCAATAAAAATGACATTAGTAATGTAGGTAGCATCAAAGGAAAATCCACACGCCAAAATGTTTGGGATGTACTTTGTTTTAATGTTGCACTAGCCCTAAATAAATTTGGATTAATCTTTTTATATCCGGCATTGATATTATTAAAACTAACTGCCATGAAACGCACAACATAGGCAAACATAAAGACAAAGACACTTGTAGATAATACTAATACTTTTTGTTTAATACCTATGAATCGATACAAAGGTACCAATAATTTATCTACATCAAAAAAGGTAAACATGACAGAAAGACCAACTAAAACCCCGGGAATGCTATACCCCATTGTTGCAAGTTTACTAATCGTTTTGGCAAATATTCCTTTCTTTCCTTTTACATAATTAGCAATTACAAAGGATATGCCTACACAAATAAAACTTGCAATGGACGTATAGTATACTGTATTTAATGTAACTTGTAGTAACTTTATATTCCAGATTTTTTCATATGCATAAATTCCGTTGTATACAAGTTGTATCAAAGGAATGATAAACGTAATGATAAGTGTTAAAGTAAAATAAATTAAAAGGTAACGAGCATTTTTCACCCTAATGAGCTTAATGGATTTACTTTTAGATGTTGTAAAATAACGCAAACGACGACGTAAAAAAGATTCTATGTACACTACCGCAAAAATAATACATAATAAGATAGCTGACAAACGAATGGCACCATAGAAATCACTATAATTATGCCAAATTTTATATATACCTGTAGAAAAACCTTGAACACCGTAATAATCAATAACACCAAAGTCACTTACAAGCTCCATAATCACCAATGTCAATCCTGCAACCAGTGGTAATCTGGCAAGTGGAACTCCTACTTTCGAAAATAACTTCACCCAATTTGCTTTTAATACTCTTGCATTTTCAACAAACGACGCACTTGTATATTTAAAGAAACTTAAGCATGCGATATAAACATACGGATATAAAGTAATGCTATAAATGAATATTGCACCATGAATATTCATGATATCAAAGTGCTTCGTAATACCAAATGTACCTAGTAACCTTGGAAATAAACCATTAACATACATAAAATCAGAGTAACTAACTGCTGCAATATAAGGAGGAATCGCCAAAGGCAAGGCTAAAACCACCTTAAAAAAACGACGGAACGGAAAATCATAGAAGCTGATAATCCATGCTAGAGTCAATCCTAAAAAGCCGGCAGAAAATCCAACGACTAAAATCATAATGATTGTATTACGAATATATGCAATCAATAACTGATTCGATAATACCGTCTCTGTAGGACGAAAAGCTTGTAATAACAAATAAATAATTGGAATACATGTTAGTATTAATGCTACAATCCCTATAATGTGAATAATTGAATATTTCTTCATAAGCAAAAATAGCACTTGCGTGCTATTTCCATCCAACCTCATCCATAATCTCTTGAGCTTTTTTATTGTTTTCACCTAAGATCGATAAATTAATCCCTTGTTTCTTAAACTCACCCCAAGATTTTAACAATTCATTTTTTACTTCAACATTTGGATTTACCGGGAATTCAAAATTGGCAGAAGAGAATTGTTCTTGTGCCTCTACACTTGATAAAAATTCTAATAATTTTACTGCATTTTCTTTATTTTTTGAACTCTTTAAGATCCCAGCACCACTAACATTTACATGTGTACCTGTTGTTTCTTGGTTAGGGAAAAATACTCCAACCTTAGCAACTGCTTCTTTTTCTTCAGGCTTATCTGAAGTAATCATCTTACCGATATAATAGCTATTAACAATAGCGATATCTGCTTCATTTGCCGCAACCGCCTTCACTTGATCACGATCATTCCCTTTAGGTTCACGAGCAAAATTGCTTACTAAACCTTTTGCCCATTCTTTTGTTTCTTCAAGACCGTTCACTTCAATAAATGAAGCAACTAAAGATTGGTTATAAACATGTGAACTTGGACGTGTAACGATTTTACCTTTCCATTTTTCATTAGCTAAATCTTCATATGTAGAAAGTTGAGCCGGATCTACATTTTCTAATGAATACACAATAATACGTGCTCTCATAGTCAATGCCGTCCACATATCATCGTTATCACGATAAATTTCAGGAACATTTGACTTTACAACATCAGATCCTATAGTTTGAAATAATCCTTTTTCTTTTGCTTGAGCTAGTTTTCCGGCATCTGCTGTATAGAATAAGTCAGCATCTAAGTCTTCTCCACCTTGCTCAATTTCTTCAAGTAAAGCCTTCGCATCACCTTGTTTTACTTCAACTGTGATACCAGTCTTTTCCTTAAACGCATCAAATAATGCTTGGTCTGTATCGTAGTGTCTTGATGTATAAAGAACTACTTTTTGATCACCACTGCTTACTGTTGTTTCAGTAGGTGTCGGTTCCGTTGCAGTTGTATCTGCAGTTTCTTTCTTAGCACAACCTGTAATTAATAGAAGTGCTGCAGAAAATATCAATAACAATTTTTTCATTGTTTTCCTCCTAAAGTAATTATGATAGTAACACAAGACTATGTTATAAGCAACTAACACTATCTCTTTAGGATTTACATATCTTAAAACTCAACTATTTCTTTTGATTGGGACGATACTCTTTTAATAATTCATCATTTTCCATAATAAATGGACTTGCTGTTTCTTGTCCCCATGATACATCATATTTTTCCATTAAATAATCATTCAATTCTAGTTTGCTGCTAAATTTAATGACTTGATATGGCAAATCAAAACTTAATTTTTCAATAAAATAATAACTTTCATCCTTTTCTACAAGTAAGCCCGTATGTCCGATAAATAAATGATCTACTTCCTCTAAATCATCATGAAACACTACCGAAATAACACTTACATGCTTAGGCAACTGATATTTTATGTGATGATCTGCAAGATGTTTTTTCATCGCTTCTAAATGTACACTAATGTCTTTTGTTTTTGTTGTCTCTACTTGTTCATAGTACCCATAAAATCGTTTTAACTCTTCATCTGTAAACTTGTGACTTTCACTCAATGATAGATTATCGAATAATAAATTATACGGTACTTCTTCTTTTGCATCCACAGATACAAAATCTTTGATTAATGTAAATGTTGTGATACGACAATTATTCCCAATATAATCGGGATTTATCGCTAATAATGATTCTGAGATTGCTAATTCATCATAATTCACGTTTTCTGCAGTAAGTTCTTTGTAACTTCCTGATAAATTACTCAAAGATTTATTATACTCCATAACATCATTCAAGAATATACTTAAACTACTTTCATGAATTTTGTCCTTTAATAACTCTTTCATCTCATTTATATTTTCTTCTGAAGCTGCATTATGATATACAATCGCATCTATCTTTTCATTTCCTTCATTACTATTTGTTGTATCTTTTGGCTTTTGTACACCACAACCAATAAGTAAAAAAACTGCTAACAAAACAAATAACTTTTTCATAATAACCTCCATATTGTTACATAGCTTATTATATAGGAAATACACCCAATTATTTATTACAATTTTGACACTTAAAAAAGAGTTATTTTCTAAACACAACTCTTTAAATGATTATATTTCGACTCATTTTTCCACTATCGTATCATTTTCTACCCTCTCTACAAACATATAAGCATTAAGCATCGTATTCTACAATACCTCTATGGTTTGAAAGCTTTCTTTTTTGTATAAGAAAATGCATGGTATGTTTTTATATTGTAAAATAGCTACCAAAAGTAATAAAAAGATAACCGGTAATACAACAACAAACTCCATCGAATGATTTTAGTTCCAATGATTTCTATTGTTCTAAATAAAACTAACAAAACAAAAAATAATGACAGCTTCGATTCTTAATGATAAAACCATCCCCTTTGGTACCCAATTTTTAACATTTAGTTTCATCTAAATTCTTTCTTAAAACATAATTATATTAACATCTACTTATGATGAGTAAGGATATGTTAAAGCTAATATAATCTTAGTTTTTACATATTACAATCAAAAAGCTTAATACCGAATATCTTCTGTCATTCAATTCAACGCTACAAAGATATGCACATGTCTGCACAAATTAGGATAATCTAATTATATTACAACACCCTGCAAATAACTTAATACAACATTTTATTAGTTGTAGTTTTCACTAATAAATACCCTTCATCTGATTATTACACAAAAAAGACCATGGAATCTATCCATGATCTTATCACCTCTATTACGATAAATAAATTAACGTTTAGAGAATTGTGGAGCTCTTCTAGCACCTTTAAGTCCGTATTTCTTACGTTCTTTGCAACGAGCATCTCTCGTTAAAAATCCAGCTGCTTTTAATTTAGGACGGTAATCTGCACTCACTTCTAATAAAGCTCTTGAGATTCCATGTCTCATAGCACCTGCTTGACCGGTAAATCCACCACCATTAACATTAATTTTTAGATCAAATTGACCTACTGTTTCCGTTAATTCAAGCGGAGAATTTACAACCATACGTAAAGTCTCTAATGGTAAATATTCTTCCATTGATTTTCCATTAATTGAAATTACACCTGTACCTGGAGTCATAAAAACGCGAGCTACAGAAGATTTACGACGACCTGTTCCGATGTAAGTTACATTTGTCTTTTTCTTTGCCATGTCTTAATTCCTCCTATCCTTTAATCTTTAACTCAATTGGTTTTTGTGCAGCATGTGGATGTTCACTTCCTTTGTAAACAAATACATGCTTACGCATTACATTTCCAAGTTTTGTATGAGGAAGCATACCGTGAATAGCTTTTTCAACCCATTCCACTGTGTATTTTTCTCTCATTACACGTGTTGAACGTGTACGTAATCCACCTGGATATTGTGAATGACTGTAGTAGAATTTTTTATAATCTTGATCACCTGTGATTACAATTTTATCTGCATTGATAACAATTACATAATCTCCGCAATCAACATTAGGTGTATAAGTAGGTTTATGTTTTCCTCTTAATACTGTTGCAACCTCACTTGCAAGACGCCCTAATGTACATCCAGTTCCATCAACAACATACCATTGACGAACTACTGTGCTTGGCTTAGCCATAGTTGTTTGACGCATATTTTTTACCTCTTTCCAAATGTAGTTTCCGGGGCTACAATTGGCATAAGTTGCCGATTAAAATAATAACCTAAATAGCCTATAAAGTCAATCATTTTCATAAGGAAAACCAAAAATAAAAAGGCTATAGCCCTTCTATTACTTCTAACAATTCTAAAATATTATAAATTCGTATAATCGGATAAGTACTAGGTCGACTACGATCATAATTTAACCAAACAGGAAACATATTTGCCCTAATCGCTCCAATAATATCCGTATGAAACGTATCTCCGACAAAGATACACTCTTCCCTTTTAACACCTAATAGCTTACAGCACTTTTCATATGGCTGTAATTCAGGTTTATGTATGTTGTCTTCACCACTAATAACAATCGCATCAAACAAATCGGCATAACCAAGCTTTTTTAACTTTCCTCCTTGTACTTCTACCGTACCATTTGTTAAAATACCAAGTTTGTATTTCTCTTTTAGTTTCAAAACAACTTCCTTACTTCCTTCAAAAGGAAGTGTATAACTTGCAAAGTGCGTATACCAATGTGCTAGCATTTCATTCTCTACGTGTTCATTTATCTCATATTTACTAGCCAACTTATGAATAGGAATTGCTTTAGAAATATGACCGAATTCATCACAATTTAAAGCATATTGTACCGCATTTTCCACTTCAGCTTGATCTTCCTTGATGTGTGGAATATACTTTAAAACAATATCTTTATAACAATAATAAGCAGCCTGTTGTCGATTAATCAAAGTGTTATCTAAATCAAATATAATGGCCTTATACATAAAATCTCCTTTTTATTTTGTTTTATATAATGCTTCATAATAAATTGCCTTGGACAATACAATATCAAATACATTTCCATAAGTAAAGATCACAAAAAATACACTTATCCATGCCATAGTTTCCGCATTTATCCCTAATGTTTCAGCCCCAATTACCAATCCAATATAAATAAACAAAAACATAAAATAAATACTATTGCTTCTTAAAATATAAGAACTAAGCTGATACCAATTCTCCTTATTCATCATTCTTGCAAAAAATCCATGATTTTTTTTATCATGAATCTCAAATGAAGAAAAGCCATAACGAGAAAAAATAATATTATACATTAAAAAGCCTAAATAGATACTAAGCATACTTTCATAAAAATTCAACTCAACAACTTCAATTAAGCTTATCAAAACCATCGCAAAGAAAAATAAAAAACGCATAACAATAAAAAATATCTCTTGCTTAGCAATGGGAAGCCAATGATTATAAACAGATTGCAGTGAATCAAAAATTCGATGCTCTTCACGTACTTTCTTCAATACAATTACATTAGCAAAATATTTAATATAACCCCAAAAAACAAACATTACAAATAAATACAAAAAAGCCATCTGAGTTTCAGGTCCATGTGACAATATATTTAATAAATAATACATAATTACAAAAAATATACTACTTAATATAATTGCCCACAAAATAAAAATGCCTGTGAGTCTTTTTTTATAATATTTATATTCTTTCATAAAATCAGCATAGTTCATCTCCATACCTCTTATCATTATTTAGTATCATTATTTTAGCTCTTCATATTTTTTACGGAAGTATCCATCATCAAATTTCATAACGCTTTCTTTATCTATGAATAGAACCCATGCTGTAATTAGGAATCATGTTCAAAGTTCAATAAAACGGTATTCTTGTAAAAAGATAAAATGAATCCAAAAAAACTAACAAGGATAAACGCTAACAACTGTTCCATTATCTATACATAGATAATTCAATACTATTCAAATACTGGCTCATAGATTTATTAAATTTCTCATAATCCGCTTTTGAAAACTCATCATTAGCCATCGCAACACTTACCACCACAACACCTGTCTGATTATGAAAAGTCATCATAACTGGAACCTTAAGCATTTTCGATAAACCTCGAATACAAATACTACCCTTTTCTTCAAGATCCATAATTTCATCTTTATTTTTTATTGGTATTATATCGTTATCTGCTAACACTTCTAATTGAATATAGTCTGTTGAAGCAAAAACAGAAGCCTTCAGTAATTGTTCCCAGCCCACTCGATACGTCAAAGACCAATGTGATATAAGCCAATGATCCTTTTCTTCTACATGTAAAAGTAACATTTTTCCCTCCATTACTCAATTATTTTATCATCTATTTATTTTTATTAATCATAAATCACATATCTGACTGCTTCATTGTATCACTTTCCTTATGCTTTGTCATGCAATCTAAAGAGCGTTTTACAAACTACCTTTTTGTATTTATTAATGCTTTTTATGCTAAAATTTAGCAAAAAACAGTAAACCTATTCTGATTTACTGTTTCTTAAATTATTATATTCAATTAAACATAACGGGAATTATCACTCTGTTGTTGATGCCATTATGACAACATATCGCTTCATGTACTTGTCATAAACACTCCAGCATGCACTACCACACCATTCGTGCCCTCCGTCAAAATAGTTTGACCAATCTGTTGACCATTCATATACTTCAAGTTCTTCTGTACCCCTTGGAAACAAAACGAAATTGACTTTGATAAAATCTTTTACAAAATCATTTTTCTTCCGGAATATTTTTCAGTATATATTTACTCACCAAATAGCCGATAGAAGCAAGTACAATTCCAACTCCTGCAAAAGAAGCTAATGCAATAAAGTAACCTGAAATCTTACTTGTATCAAACCATCCGCTGTATAACAAAGCCGGATAAACGGTGAAAAGCATAGCTATAGTATGAAGAGTAATTTTTTTCTTAACGCTCCAAACATCATAGTCATATAATGCCGAAAATCCTGATACCGAAGCCGATATAACCGTAATTGCAACCATCATCCGAAATTGCTTTAGATCTCCGCTTTTATAAGTAAAATATGTGCCGATACCCATAATAATCAATAAGATTCCACCTCTCAGCAGACCATTTCTAATCACTTTTCTTTTTAGTTTCATATATTTCTCCCTTCTAAATAGATAGTTCTTTTCACGTTATTAAAATATCCATACCTTTCACAAAACCATTTGTCAATCTTCAAATTTAGGTTTGTTATTTAGTTATTTTTATTATTTTTACACATTATCTTAAATGGTTCCGTTCCATTTTTGAAATAAAAATCGTCTTTTTCAATACTCTCATATCCTAATTTGTTGTATAAATGAATGGCTTTTTCATTGGTTTTTTTAACACTTAATAAAATATAATCAAATCCAATATTGAATAAATAACTCAATAAGTCATATCCAACTTTTCTGCCTTGAAAATTACGATCAACAAACAATTCATTCAGTTCAAATGAATTATTAAACCAATTTATTTCTTTCGGTAAAGTATCAATAATTTGTTGTGCCCACCAGTTTTCTTTTTTAAAATCAAATCCAAATAAAACACCAATTATCTGTCCATCATGTTCTTCTGTTAAAATAATGGTATTCCTTTTTAATTTTAAACTATTATTAATTCTGTCCTTTAGGTGACCTTTCTCTGTAATACTATCTTTATAAACTTTATCATATAACTCAGATACATAGTCAATTATCTTTTGAATTTCTTCTTCTTTATATATTTTAATCATCATGTTATTTGTCATTCTCACTACACTCTCGTCTTCGTTATTTATCGCTTTTATGCTTTTCTAATATACCGGCATGCTTTCTTTTTTTACTTTCAACAAATTCACTATATTCTACATCACCTTATTTATCAAATACTAAACTATTTTTCGTATTCAAACTTTGTTATAAGTTATAACAACACTCCTCTTGCCAGCATCTTTTATGGACGTACCAATGAAATAGCTTTCTTTATCATCAATAATCAAAAACTGTTTATAGTGATTCACTTCTTCTGCATTGCCACCCTTGCCATGAACATATATAACAACAGCCTTCATTTAGATTATCTATCCAAAATCTGATCTTTCAAATTTTTGATTGTTTCATTGTATCACTTTTCCCGTATTTTGTCATTTAATTAAGATGATTGTTCCTCTTGAACTACTATAATTTTATTTTTTTCTTGCGGAAAGAATTCGATATATAAACAAGAGTCCTCTTGTCGTAGTCCTCAATTCTTATGCTTTGTGATGACAAATTTATCAGATGAGAAAGGGAAAGCGCCTTAAAAAGCTAAAAACCGAGAATACTGTGCAGTAATTTTGATTGAATATTCTATCATAGTGTTATTCTACTTTTTATATCTATATTTCACTCCTATTCAGTTAATATTATGGAATCTATTTGAACATTATCTTTTTTACTAAATTTTAAACTTTGTATTTCATGAAATCGAAATAAATTTTGTTTAAATTCAGATCCTACAATATTTTTAAAATCTACTGTAAGTTGTTAAAATTACTACTCTTCAACTATAAATTTGTATTTCCCTAATTTCTTTTCCATATATACAACAACATTTATTATTTTAATAAAAAACTCATATTCCGTAATCTTAAGTATTCATTATTCTAACACTTCTATTTCAATACCTTTTTGATGATTATTTAAACTTTTTTGACTCTTACTTTTATTTTGACAACAAAAAAGTAAATAGGCTCCTACCTACTTTCTTTTCATTAACCTTATTGATATTTACTATAATACAAGAGAAATGTTTCCATGCATTAAAATTCTTAATATGCCAATTACAACTAAATGTGCCGGATAATAGTAATAAAAGAACCATTTACTCCCAATTTCTTTTCCTCTAGTGCCATCATAATTCCACAATAGAAAAAGGGAAAACAAGGTTGTCAATTGCAAAATGCCGTAAAAAATATCTATAAATAGAATATAAATGCAAGCATACACACTAATCCATATAATATAATCCATAACTTGTTTCTTTTTATGCTCTCTATGTTGGTATAAAAAAAATGGCATCATCAAAGCAATGGATGACCAATCTGCAACAAATGTTATAAGGCACAAAATGACGATAGATAAAATTTTTATATTATTTTTAATTTTTTCATTTCTAAAAATCCAAATCAATAGTATTGACAAAGATAGTGGAAATAATACGCTTGTTTTATTAAACAGATTTCCCACCATGGGATTATATGAAATCCCCAGACCGAAGCAAAACGCGAAATGACTTATGGTTGCAAAAATAAATACTCTTATAAAATATCGCTTTATATTTTTTGTAAAATAGCACCCTTCTGCAATGAAATACCACATAATTGGTGCTGTAAGTCTTCCAATCATGTGCATACTTACCGGAATAAGCTCTTTTGTAAGTCCCGGATACAACAACCAAGCCAGATGATCAATAGTCATAGCAATAATAGCTATTAGTTTTAAATGCGTAGCATTGAATTTTATATTTTTCAAGCATTTTTTCCTTTCGTTAATAATTTATTTTCATATTATATCAAAAATAGTTTGATATATATCAACAAAATAAATTTTGCAATTTGATAGCTTGTATCTACATTTTTTCACTTGCACTATGCTTTCACTTTTTTCTATCATATTTTCTTTTTAGATTACCAAAACATACCATTTTATATTTTGTAATATAAAATTCATTTAAAAAGGGAGTATTAGTTTTCTATACTTCGTTTTCAATAATCTTTTTTTACAGATTTTTAATATATATCAAAATCTATTTCGTAACAGTCATCAATAAAAACGATATTTGCATCATATTTTTTTGCACTTGCAAGAAATTTTGCATTCTCATTTAAAACATGTTCCATTGTACACCATTCATCATCAATACGATTTTCAATCACACGTGCATATTTTTTTATATTATCAAAATGATTCTTAATATAACTTTCACTCATAACGAGACAATAATATCTGATATTATCAAGATATTCTTTTACAAAATCTTTTTTCCAATCAAATGGAATATAACACCCTTCCACAATTAGATTTTGTTTATTCTCTATTGCAGTCTTAATCATTTCACAAACAATTGGCCAAAGATATTCTGTAAGCCTATCGTCATCATCTAGTGTAAGTGTTGTAATTCCACTACGAATTAATCCCATTTTCAAATGATCTATTGATAAATAAGGATATTTATATTTCTCAAGTAATTTTTGAGCAAGAACGGTCTTTCCTGTATGCGATGCTCCCGTTATTAAAATAATCATCATTTTCTCCCTTATAAACAAAAACTATCTGTTTTCTATATCTATTTTTAAAAGATATATCCTAGCATGTTACTCCAAAAACAACATAGTCCATACTAATTCTATTGATTTAGTTAGTATAACTCAATTTCTTTTTTTATATCTTCATACTCTATAGCATAGTAATATCCCTGATCAAACATATTAAGCAATGAATGCATAGTTAAATACGCAAACGCATGGAATAAGATAGAAAACATCATGGATACAGGATTATTTGCAGCAAAATATAACATATTCAATATAAATATAGGAACTAAAATACATATAAATATACCTTTCATAATGTAACTATCAATTGTTAAGTTTGCTTTACGTGTAAAAACATTTACTAATTTTTCCATTCTGTTACAAACCGTAGGTTCATAAATATGATCGTGAAAAAACATATTACGAAAGGAAAAACGATTCACTCCGATATAAAATACAAGAGCTAGTATGATGAAAAAGTAACCAATAGAATTTGCTACATCACTATTTTGAACAACATCACTTTCTAATACTTTTATTACAAATATAAAATAAAGTACTTTTGCTAAAAATAAAATAACTTCATATAAGAAAACTTTTCCAAAATTCTTCAATAAAGAGGCAAATACCTCTTTTAAACTATATTCTTCACGCACTAATAATAAGTTTGATACATGAGCGATGTACTTTATAGAACCCCAAAATATAGCTACAAAAGGAGAAATAATTATTAGAGAAACAAATCTAACAAGCCATGTCTCTTGTTGAAAATTAATGTAACCAATTAAAATAAACGCATAAAAAAATATAGTAGCTATCAGACCAAGTAATTTCCAACCAACAAATATAAACATGAAGCGAGGCTCTTTGGTATATTGTTTTCTTTTTTCTTTTGATTTATAATTCACTAATTCTTCCATATAGTATCCCCTTAAACATACATTATAAATATACAATATTATTCCTTATTATTCAAATAAAAAAAGCCCATATTTCATGGGCTTCTACTTAAGCTTTAATTAAGCAATGATTTCTGTAACGTTACCAGAACCTACTGTTCTACCACCTTCACGGATAGAGAACTTAGTTCCTTTTTCTACAGCGATTGGAGCAATTAATTCAACTTCCATTTCAACGTTATCCCCTGGCATAACCATATCTACACCAGCAGGTAATTTAATTACACCAGTAACGTCTGTTGTACGGAAGTAGAATTGAGGACGGTAGTTAGATACAAATGGTGTATGACGTCCACCTTCTTCTTTACTTAAAACGTAAACTTGTGCTTTAAATTGTTTATGAGGAGTAACTGAACCAGGTTTAGCTAAAACTTGTCCACGTTGAATTTCATCACGGTTAACACCACGTAATAATGCACCGATGTTATCTCCAGCTTCAGCGAAATCTAATAATTTACGGAACATTTCGATACCAGTAACAACTGTTTTCTTAGTATCATGGATACCAACGATTTCAACTTCTTCACCTAATTTTAATACACCACGTTCAACACGTCCTGTAGCAACTGTACCACGACCAGTGATTGTGAATACGTCTTCTACTGACATTAAGAATGGTTTATCAGCTTCACGAGCAGGTGAAGGAATGAATGTATCTACAGCATTCATTAATTCATCAATTCTTTCAGACCATTTAGCATCGCCTTCAAGAGCTTTTAATGCAGAACCACGAATAACTGGAGTATTGTCTCCGTCGAATCCATATTCTGATAATAATTCACGAACTTCCATTTCAACTAAGTCAATTAATTCTTCATCATCAACCATGTCACATTTATTTAAGAATACAACGATATATGGTACACCTACTTGACGAGATAATAAGATGTGTTCACGAGTTTGAGGCATTGGTCCATCAGTAGCAGCAACTACTAAGATAGCACCATCCATTTGAGCAGCCCCTGTAATCATGTTTTTAACATAGTCAGCGTGCCCTGGGCAGTCAACGTGAGCATAGTGACGGCTGTCTGTTTGATATTCTACGTGAGCAGTGTTAATAGTGATTCCACGTGCTTTTTCTTCCGGAGCTCCATCGATTTGGTCGTAAGCTTTAGCTTCTGCCATCCCTTTTTTAGATAAGTGATTTGTAATAGCAGCAGTTAATGTTGTTTTACCATGGTCAACGTGCCCAATAGTACCAATATTTACGTGCTGTTTCGATCTGTCAAACTTTTCCTTTGCCATTTGCAAATTTCCTCCTAATTTTATTTTATTCAATACTATTTTAAACTAAACAATACAATATATCAATTAGAATTGATTAGTCTCTAGCATTTTTCTTTGCGATTGTTTCTGCAATACTCTTTGGAACTTCAGAATAATGATCCATTTGCATTACATAGTTACCACGTCCTTGTGTAAATGAACGTAAGTCTGTAGAGTATCCGAACATTTCAGAAAGAGGTACAAATGCTCTTACAACAATTGCATTATGTCTTTCTTCTTGTTCACGAATTTGTCCACGACGTTTTGTTACATCGCCCATTACAGCCCCTAAGTAATCGGTTGGAGCAGTCACTTCAACTGACATAATAGGCTCTAATAATACCGGTTTACACTTCTTAGCAGCTTCTTTTAAAGCCATAGAAGCAGCAATCTTATAAGCCATTTCTGATGAGTCAACATCATGGTAAGAACCATCAAATAATGTTGCTTTAATATCAACAACCGGATAACCGGCAGTTAAACCATTATTTAATGCAGCCTCAAGTCCTTCAGCCGTTGGTTTGATATATTCACGAGGAACTGTCCCACCAACAATGGCATCAATGAATTCAAATCCTTTACCTTCTTCATTTGGTTCAAATTTAATCCAAACGTGACCATATTGACCACGACCACCAGATTGACGTACAAATTTACCTTCACAATCAGCAGCTTGACGAATTGTTTCACGGTAAGCAACTTGTGGAGCACCAACATTACATTCGACTTTAAATTCACGTCTCATACGATCAACGATGATATCTAAGTGTAACTCACCCATACCAGCAATGATAGTTTGACCTGTTTCTTCATCTGTATATGTTTTAAATGTTGGATCTTCTTCCGCTAATTTATTTAAAGCAAGACCCATTTTATCTTGGTCAGCTTTTGTTTTTGGTTCCACTGACATTTGGATAACCGGCTCAGGGAATGTCATTGATTCAAGAATAATCGGATTGTTTGGATCACATAATGTATCCCCTGTAGTAGTTGCCTTTAATCCAATTGCAGCTGCAATATCACCTGCATATACTTCTGTAATTTCATTACGAGTATTCGCATGCATTTGCACCAAACGACCAAAGCGTTCTCTTGTATCTTTCGTTGCATTTAACACATAAGAACCTGATGTAGCACTTCCTGAATATACACGGAAATAAGTTAAACGCCCTACAAATGGGTCAGTCATAACTTTAAATGCTAACGCTGCAAAAGGCTCAGAATCATCTGCATGTCTTTCAGCTTCACTACCATCTTCCAATTGACCCTTAATTGAAGGAATATCAAGTGGTGAAGGTAAGTAATCAACTACCGCATCAAGCATTAATTGAACCCCTTTATTCTTATATGCCGAACCACATAATACAGGGAAGAATTCAGAAGAAATAACACCAGCACGAATTGCTTTTTTAATTTCTTCAATTGTAGGTTCTTCACCTTCTAATACCTTCATCATTAACTCATCATCATAATCTGCAACCATATCAATCAGTTGCGCTCTTAAACGTTCTACTTCTTCAACATATTCAGGAGAAATTGCTGTTGTGTCAATCTTTTTACCAGTATCATCTTGATACATATGTTGTTCACGTTTAATGATATCAATAATTCCTCTAAATGAGCTTTCAGCACCAATTGGAAGTTGAATAGGACTAGCTTTTGCCCCTAAACGATCTCCGATTGTTTTAACTGCCATCATAAAGTCAGCCCCAGTTGCATCCATTTTATTGCAGAATACGATACGAGGAACTTTATAGTTTGTAGCTTGTCTCCAAACTGTTTCTGTTTGTGGTTCAACCCCTGCTTTTGAGTCTAATACAGTAACTGCACCATCTAAAACACGAAGTGAACGCTCAACTTCCACCGTAAAGTCTACGTGCCCTGGAGTATCGATAATGTTAATACGATTTCCATTCCATGAAGCTGTTGTTGCGGCCGAAGTAATTGTAATACCACGCTCAGCTTCTTGTTCCATCCAGTCCATTTGAGAAGCTCCATCATGAGTTTCTCCAATTTTATGTGTTTTACCTGTATAGAAAAGAATACGCTCTGTCGTTGTTGTTTTACCAGCATCAATATGGGCCATGATACCAATATTTCTTGTATTCGCTAGTGAAAATTCACGTGCCATTGTATTCCCCCCTTACTACCAACGATAATGTGCAAACGCCTTATTTGCATCTGCCATCTTATGAGTATCGTCTTTCTTCTTCACTGAAGCACCTGTACCATTAGCAGCATCCATAATTTCATTTGCTAAACGTTGCTCCATTGTTTTTTCATGACGTAATCTTGAATAGTTTACTAACCAACGTAAACCTAAAGTTAATCTTCTTTCAGCTGAAACTTCAACCGGCACTTGATAGTTTGCACCACCAACACGTCTTACTTTAAGTTCAAGTAATGGCATAACATTTGCTAACGCTTGTTCAAACACTTCCATTGGTTGTTTGCCAGTTTTTGCTTCTACGATATCAAATGCATTGTATAAAATCCCTTGAGCGACTCCTTTTTTACCGTCGATCATGATTTTGTTGATTAATTTTGTAACCAATTTTGAATTATAAATTGGATCTACTAATACGTCTCTTTTCGCAATATAACCTTTTCTTGGCATATTTTATTTCCTCCTTTTCATGAATCGACTATTTCTTAGCCGCTTTTGGTTTCTTAGTTCCGTATAACGAACGTCCTTGTTGTCTGTTTGCAACACCTGCACAGTCAAGTGTTCCACGTATAATATGGTAACGAACCCCCGGCAAGTCCTTTACACGACCTCCACGAATTAACACAACGCTATGCTCTTGTAAGTTGTGTCCGATACCTGGAATGTATGCTGTAACTTCCATACCATTTGATAAACGAACACGCGCATATTTACGAAGCGCAGAGTTTGGTTTCTTCGGAGTCATTGTTCCCACACGCGTACAAACTCCTCTTTTTTGAGGTGAAGAGATTGATGTAGCAGTACGCTCAAGTGAGTTGTACCCTCTGTTTAATGCTGGTGATTTAGACTTATATACTTTTGAAGTACGGCCTTTACGCACCAATTGATTAATTGTTGGCATTGTATTCTCCTTTTCTTTTATTTCTTTGCACACATTTCCAAGCGTGCCATACTTTAGCATAAATATAAGTTTCCATACGGAAACATACGTAAACTCGCTAAGCTTTATTATTTTAGCTTATTCTACGCTTATTTGTCAATGTTTTTTACACAAATCTTTCGCATATTTAATCATTGGCATCACAATAATCAATCATCTCATAATCGTAATACAATTCTAACTCTTCTTGTGTATAGATCTCCCATTCAATTTCATTGCACTCTTCTTCACTATATAATTCTTCCTTCGGAATATGTATAGATGGTCTTGATTCATCGATTATCTCTGTTTCTTTGCTACCCTTATACACAATTGGTTTTTGAACATAAAATGTATCATAACCCTCTAAATAAATACTTGAAATGTTCGATGTTCCATCTTTGCTATGCAAGCCACTATGCAAAGCATACTCACTACCCAAATAAATGGCATAGTATACAATTTCACCATCTTTCTCATAAAGAAGCCTATCTCCTTCTTTCACTTCTTCTTTGTTCCATGATTTTACTTCTCCATATTTTATATAACGTCCTTTCGCTACAGTCATATCTTCCAATCGTCTTGCAAGTTCAACATGATTATATTCTTTCCCCAATAACCCGGATGCATTTTGTACATAAGGATTTTTCAAATTTACCTCTTGATACCATTTAATTTCCACTTCCGTTTTCATCATTTCCAGTGGCGTTGTTGTCTGTGTTGATGTTGTTGAAAAGATGGACTTTACTTTTGTATCACATCCGATCAAAAAACAAATAAAAAAAGCTAAACCTAGTCTTTTCATAGATTATATCCCTCTATTTTTTTAATACAATATGTATTATACTATAAATACAAATCTTTCACAAAAGGAGATTATCTATGGATTATAGAATGAAAAGAATCATTACTTATTTACTTATCTGCTTTGTTTATATTTTAGTGTTCGCCTTTTTTGCAGAACAAGTAAATACATTTATTTTATGGTACTTATCCCTTATACTTGTTGTACTAATTGAATTTTATTTTTACCGAACATATGAAAAAAGAAATAAATTACATACTACCTTGTTTATCATTCTTTTATTGCTCTTTTTCGGTATATTACTATATGAAATATTAAAAAACGGATTGTTCTTATAATCGCATCTATACCGCTATGCTAAAAAGAAGTGAATTACTGAACGAGTAATGTAAAAGTAGACATACTAAAAAAGGAAGTCTACTTTTTTATTGGTTAGAAAATATCGTAATGCAGAAGAAACTGCATTAAATTTTGAACTATTAAACATTTAAAACAAGTATACAGCAATCAGAAGTAGCAAATTATTCACAGACTTGATTGCTTATAGAGAAATCGCAGGTTAAAAACAAACGATCAATAAAGGATTTAGTGAAAGGAATTGTACAAGCAAGGAATTCATTACTTTAAAAGACTTGAATTTCAAATCATAAATATCCTTAACAAAGAATATTCAACTAAAGAATTGTGTAGTGTTATGAATGTAAATAGAGCATGGTATTACAAGTGGTTATCTAGGAAAGGGTTAAAGAATCAATATGAGAAAGACAGAGAATTGTTGACACAATTACTTACGAATGCACACCAAAAACACCGATCATATAGATATCATAAGCTTGCTCTTATGGTAAGAAAAGAAACGGGTTTGTTATTTTCTGATTATCTTGCTCATAAATGCTGTAAATCTGCTGGGATAAAAGCACAAATAAATCATTACAATTGCAAAAGACCTAATGTAGGGTAGAAACACAAAAAGTACTCAAATATAATTAGAGGTAAATGGAATGCATCGAAACCACTTGAAATTACTGTTTCGGATATGACCGTGATAAACCATAAAGGAAAATATTACGAATAAACATATCTACTTGATACCTCTAATAACGAAATCACTTCAAGTTATGTTACCAGCATTATTGACGACAGACGTCCAGATTTTAATTGTCTACAAGATTTAATAAAAAAACAAAAGAACAGAAAGAACCAGTCATTTTCACCGACCAAGGTTCAGTCTATTTCTTTACAGCATTATTCAATATACATAAGGACTATGACATAATTTAGTCGATGTCACCAGTAAAAACACCTACTGATAATCCAATTATTGAGTCATCAATGGTTGAGTTAAAGGAGAGATATATTCTAAAAGGTGGATATGCTTTACATTATAAAAGCCCAATCCAGTTTAAAGCTGAATTGGGCTATTAGAAATCTTTTTTACTTTGTATGCGTTATGTTGACAAATACAAAATTACACTTGTTTTTTAGTATGACTATATTGTTTCTTTAACACTATGTAAATAAGCACACTTAACGATAATCCAAACATCAAGATATAAGGAAACGCTCTTGTTGTATTCATCGTTTTTGGTATATGGAACTCTTCTTCCTCCGGATCAACAATGACAATTTTGATGTTTTTAAATTTACCTAAATCATACATTTGCCCATTTTCGGTAATTTTTACTTTTTTCACTTCACTATTTACATAATATCCTTGAGGAGCTTCTTTTTCGACAATTTCATACTCTCCATAATATAAATTATGAAATACAACTTCTCCATGTTCATCACTCTTCACTTCTTGAAGATCTACACCATCTTTACGTAAAAGGAACGTTGCACCTTTTAGTGTTTGACCGGTTGCACTATCAACTTTTATAAGGAAAGCACTACCTTTTATCGGCATATTATAGAAATGATCCAATGTAATAGTTACACCATTTTCCTGAACAACAACCCCAATTTTTTCAGGATTGTGGATATAGCCTACCGGAGCTTCCAACTCCATCAACGTATAAAATCCATAGCGAATTTGAGAAAACTCTACCCATCCTTCTGAATCCGAAATCGCTTCATAAACAAAACGTGGATCAACGTGTTGCAATTGGAATTTTGCATTGGCTAATGGAACATTACTTTCTCCATCTAATTTACGGAATTTAACATTGGCTTTTATCGGCGAGTTATAAAAAGCATTTAATTCAACGATATCATTATGATTCACTATTGATACCAATCGTTCTTCACTACTCACTACATATCCTGTCGGTGCTTGTATCTCTACTAATTTATATTCTCCATATGGAACATCCGTAAACACTACAATCCCCTTTTCATTCGATGTAGCTTGTTGTGTATAACCGGAAACTGTATTTTGAATTTTAAAGACAGCATTCTCTAATACATCTTGTGTATCTACATCTTGCTTTTGAAAGCGAATTGTACCGCGTACCTGACGATTGATATATACATCTCCTGCATCTACCAGATTACCGTTACGGTCATATACATCTCCCGCTTGAATTAATTGTCCTTGTTTATTTACAAACACGCTACGTTCTTCTTTACTAATGGTATATTCTTTTGGACTATGTTCTAAAACACCATTGATTTCATACTCTGCCACTTCCCTAATAATATAATTACCATAACGAACATCTTTAAAACTTGCCACTCCGTCCTTATCTGTTTTTGCAGCATAAGTAAGTCCTGTTTTTACACTTGTTCCATTTGGTTGAACAACTACTTGTTCTAAAAGGAAGATAACACCTTCAATTGGTGCTGTGTCTTTTAATTCTTTCTCCAGATTACGTTCAATTCGGTAACTATTTAAAGGCACTCCTTCAAAAATGGCAAGTCCATCCAGATTTGTAGTTGCAGTAAGCGTTGTTGTGTTATCCAAACTAATAAGATTAAACACTGCATTGGCTATAGGCTGATTGGTTTCCGGATTTAACTTTTTAATGATGACTCTACCTTCTACTTCTTTTGTCAGATACGTTTCAATATTATCTTCATTACGAATAAAAATTGATATTCCATCATTTCCTGTTTCATATGTTGCAATTGGATTCACTTCAAGCACTTTATAAGAACCTAAAGGTATTCCTGTAAACGTTGCAACTCCTTTTGCATCCGTCAGTGCTTCATAACGAGTTTGATCCGCTTTATGTTCTAAATACAAAGATTTATTGGAAATAACCTCACTACCATCTGCTTTATATTTAATTAAAGTTACATTTCCACTTATATCATTAGCTAGATACGTAGTTAAATCCATTTCTTCTTTATAGATGAGGGAAACTCCATCCTCTACTAAATTACTAGGATTTAAAATCATCTTTTCTACATAAGTATATTGCTTGTTGGCAACCCCCGTGAAACTTGCAAACCCTTCTTCATCCGTTGTAGCCTTATACGTTTTTGTGCCATCCACACTAACTAATTGCACCTCCATATTGACAATTGGCAATCCATTAGCAGGATTTACTTTTTTAATGATTAAATCTTCAGTAAGTGGATTCGCTAAAAATTCTTCTAATGTAATACCTTCATGATTTACAATCGTTACACCATCCTCAATACTACGAGAAGCTGAAGCAATATTCACTTCTTGTAAGTCATAGTAGTTAGAGATGATATCTTCAAATACTGCAATGCCTTCTTCATTAGTTGTTGCGCTATAAGTATTTGTACCATAGACACTCACCAACTTTAATTCAAAGTTTTTTACCGGAAGCTTTGTATCCGGATGAACTTTCTTCACAGTTAAATTACCATGAATCTTTTGTTTTAAATACTTATGAGTATTTGTATCTTCAACATCTACAATCGCATTTACAAGCTTAACACTTTCACTTGTATTTACTTCTACCTCTTCAATTAAATCATATACGGCATACTCCACATGATTAAATTCAACAATACCCTCTGCATTACTAACAGCATTGTATTCTTTTGTTTTATCCTTACTTACTAAACGATAACCCACATTTGCCATAGGAACATTAGTAATCGGATCTACCTTTTTAAATTTAACCGTTCCTTCCAACTCTTTTTCAAGATATGGACCTACATCCTGTTTCTCCACTTCATAAATAGCAGAAACCCCTTTATTTGTATTATTATCATAAAGAATTGTTGTTTCTTCCAATTTATAATAATTTTTATTTATATTTTGAAACGTTGCAATACCTTGATCATTGGTTGTTGCACTATATGTTGTTACTCCATCAAGACTGGTAATAGTAAATACAAAATCTTTAATTGGATCTTTAGTAAGAGGATTTATCTTTTTAAAGACCAATGTTCCTTCTAATTCTTTATTTAAGTATGTCTCCACTTCCACATCTTGATTAGCTTCTACTGCAAAGACCCCACGTTGTTTCAATGGTTCAATGGTACGTGCTTGTTTCATCACAACCACGTTTCCCTTAATAACATCATTAAAGTAATCACCAACTTCTACTACTTTACCATCTTCTATAACACGAACCTGTCTTACTTCTTGAGCTAAATTATAACCAAGAGCCGGTTTTACTTCTTGCAGTGTATACTCTCCATATAGAACTCCATCAAAACGTGCAATCCCTTGTTGATTACTTGTTGCTTCATAGTGATGGCTGTCATTTGTTAAAGTAAAAATTGCCCCTTCAATCACTTCATTGGTTTCACGATCTTTTTTCACAACCGTTACACTTCCACGTTTTACTTTATTTTCAATCGTAATAATCGGAAACGGTTTATCTTCATTTGGTGTAACAAGATATTCTTGTGAATCTAAAACATATTGCGGTAACGTTTCTTTTTCAACCACTTTATACTCTTGATTTAAATCTAAGCGTTCAAAAATAATCGTTCCATTCTCATCCGTTGTCTTACTTGCAAGTAATTGTTGATCCTTGTAAAGTTCAAAAGTAACCCCTTGTAATAACTTACCTTGTTCGTCCTTCTTTAAAACAACAATTTCCCCTTTAGAAATACCGACTGCTGCATTACGCGTACCAATACGTGTTACCGGATTTAAAGCAAACACCGGTGTATTGGCAGTCAAATTATCTGCATTTGCTGTTGCATCACTACCAATAACACCCTTATTATTCGAAATGGTAGTTCCTGGTTTGGCTTGCTTTATCGGTTGTCCATTTGCATCTGTCGTATCAATTTCATAAACACGATCCAAGAAACGTTCATCTTCATATTTTTTGTGAATTTTAACTGAGTAATTACCACGTTCAAAAACATTCATTTGATAGTAACCTTGTTCATTCGTATAGGCAAAGATCGGCTTGCCATCTCGATCTATATATGGCATACCTTGTTCATTTACAAGCTCTACTTTATAGCCGTTCAATGGTATTTCATCACTATCTAATTTTGCATTTCGATTCTTATCAAAGAAAATAACTCCATTTACTTCATAACGAATATTAGACACAACAGCTTCATTAGCTTCTGCATAGTTAACTCCTAAGGTACTAATCGCAAAAGAGTTATGGGCCGGCAAATTATTTTCTAATGTTTTATCATATGGAATTCTTGCATGTAAAATAAAATTGATTTCACTCTTACTTGCAAATACTCTTCCAGGTTTTACTTCTGCCTTAATGGCTTTAACATCATTCCAATCGGTAATTTGATCGGCAGTTAACCACTGTGCATGAAGTACACTATCAAAATCTGCTCCTTGCTCGGTAATACTGTAATAAAAATTCCAATCATTTAGATAAGGAGCATTTTCCGCAACGGTTTCAATTCCTTCTACAAGCGGAGTAACAATTTTTGTTCCCCTTGGAACATAAATCCCTTGATCATTTGGTGTGATATTATGGTCGTTGATGGCAGGAAGCACATCAATTAATTTAAATTTATCTAAACCACGGATTGAATTATTTAATACATTTAATTTATAATAAACATCTTTACCAATATCTTGCGGAGGAGCATTTAATACCCAATTTTGCTTATCTAAAGAAACTTGTTTTTTCCCTGTTACTTCATTTGGTAAGATAAGAGTAATACGATTTGTTTTACGAATAAATGTCTCGTTAGTATTACCATCTCCATCTAAGTCCAAAGCATCGACATATGCACTGTCGGAAGGTTGAATAATGTGATCTTTGTCCCAGTAAAGAAAGTGTTCAACCAGATTATCCCCTTCATTTGCTAAAGTTGTAACATCGACTTTAAAGTAACTCCCTGAATAAGAACCATCAAAATAAGATGTATCATCAAGATTAGGCAACTTTGTTCCATTAAACTTATAAATAACGGCTGTACGACCGGTTCCTCTAAAGTTTTCTTCTATAATCGGAGGGTTTTGATTGTCCTTCGCGTTGCGTTGACTTGTTAATCGACTATGTTCAACAAAATTAACACCGGAAGGAAGTAAGGTAATCATAGTAAAGTTGGCATTAAAATTACTTGTTGTCCAAGAACCACCCATGCTACCTTGAATATATAACTCGCGATAATTTGCTTTAGGTGCACTACTATAATAAACCGTATGATTATCACCATGATTTAATTTCGCTTTAATCCACGGAAACTCGATAACATCCCAATGATTCCCTGTATAATATTCATTACGATCTGCAAAGCTTGCCGTATTTACGGAATTATCTACTGCCTCATAGTCAATTTCAATGCGATCTGTTCGATTATCTGCATATGGTTCTATTACAAAACCATCAGCATCATTATAAGATGTAATAGCAGAAGTAGGACGTATTTCCAAATTTTGATTTTGATTTTTAAATGGCGTACGACTAAAGGCTTCATTCCCTTCTTGATTACCAATAAAAGCTTTCCCTTTAATTGTAGAATCACTTACAATTCCATCAGCTTTAATGGTAATGGCCCCACTCACTGAATCGATGGAAACACCAGCTTCTACTTCATTTACAAATGACCAATATCCATTTGCTTTTGAAACAATCAATTGCTTTTCGCCTAAAATGGGATGTACATACTTCACTTCCATCTTATCTACATCAGTGTGATGTACGGGAGGCAATATTTCTGTTGTCATATCCTCTTTAAAATGTATAATTGGCATTGCTGTAGTTTTCATGTTTGGTTGTTGAACTGTCTTATACGTAGTTACATTTTTATAAAAACTATTAGCAACAATCGGAGAATTCTCAACTACTAAAGATTGAGGAACTTTAATTTGCCCCGTTATAGGATTAATGGTTACTCCAGCAGGTGTATTTGGATCCAATTGCCAATTTCCCGCATTATCTTTGCGTGCTACAATTGCTGTTCCCGTTAATTCACGTGCTTTAGCACTTGCACTTAACTCGTAACGTTGTTTATCTTTGTACTCAAAATTTTTAAACTTTTTAAGTTCATTTTCCACAGGCGAAACAATGTTATAAAAACGAACCCACGAGTTATTAAACACAATCTTATTTGGAAATTTAATTACAATTTTATGATATTCTCTTGCCTTATCGTTAATGATAACTTCTGAAGCATCATTTGGTATAACTGTTCGATTATCCACAGATGCATCCGGAATACGCAAGTTACGCTTTAATAAAACTTGAGTTCCATCAGATTTGACACCATAGACTTCATTTTCTGTATTGTTAAAAATGGTTTTAACATCATTACCATGACCATTAAAACTATAAATACCTAACTTATTAAAATATAAACGTGAATCTAGATTATGGAATGTAAACTCTGAAAACTCTGTTTTAATACCACCTGTTGTTTTTGTGTTATTAGAACCGTTCCACATTCCATTGTTTTCATTAAGAAAATATGTTATATACGTTAATCCTTCTACTTCTTCTCCACTACGACTATTTACTTTTTGCGTATCCGGATTATATACATACGTTTTTTCTGCATGCGTATCTAAGTAAGAACGTCCAGTTCGAATGTGTCCTGTTGGTGTTTGTGACTTTTGTTCCAACAATTTGAATTTAATGTTATAGTGAACATCGCTACTTATCTTTTCATTCGGTAAATCTTTGTCCATAATGATTTTCAGGTTATTTTTTTGGACTTTATCAACCGGCTCATTGGCATACTTAATCTGTATCCACGTACGAATACCCTTACGATTATTCCCTAAGTCTTGAAGCTTAGTAATATCAACCGTCTTAGAAGCTGTGTGTGTTAAAGGATCATATACCCATCCATTTCTAACGCTTACATCATCCAAAACAGCTCCTTGAGGCAGAGTATCAACAAAAGTTACCGTTTGAGCATTATAAATACCAAACTGTGTATCTGTCCCATTTTTAGGTGCAAAACGAGCATCAACATAGTACTTAACTGCAAAACCTGTTCCATCACTTGATGTTACAGTTGGTGCCTTTTGATCAATGTAAGTTCTTCTTAATTCTTTATATCCATCCTTTTCAGGATTCCCAATACTCGATGTATTATATGCGCCATTAAAAGCATAGTCCCATTCATTTAACCATTTTAACGGCTCCCAATCACTGGAAGCAATCGCCGTAAACGTACGTTCTACTTTTTTAATAACATTACCATCCGCATCCACCATTTCCCAAGACGGAGTAATCGTATCTCCATTGGCTGTAATTTCATTTTCAAAACGCAAAGGAAAATCATACGTTCCAAGCAATCCACCTTTGATTTCTTTAAACGTATATGTCATTACATAATGTGTTGCATCTTGCGATTCTACCGAGCTGATTGCCTCAATAGACGAAACAAAGTTAGGCTTTTTAATCTGCAATCCGTTTGTAGTTGATTTGGGAACACGAATAATCAGTTGTCCTTTTGGATAATAGATTTTTGGTCCTGAAACCAAAATATCTGCTTGTGCACGAATTTCCATTCCCGTCAAATATGAATACACACTGTTACCTTTATTATCTTTGTCTCTTGTAATAATGTCCATTTGGACATCTTGATCTGTATTTGCATATATCGTTTGTTGTGGAAACAACGTCAACAATATACCGACCATTAGTACTACTTTAAACAATTTAAGTAGTTTGATCATATAAATCCCCCTTTAAAAAATGCTAAATAATTATATCACAATATATTTTTCGTGACTAGAAATATACTAAAAAAAGCATATTTACTTTTGTAAATACGCTTATAAAATAGGAATGACCTTTGATAGAAAAATCATAGCGGATAAGATTGCACACACAATAACAAACCCTCGCATACGTTTGGATAACGTCTTATAATTTTTAAATCCTAATATAGCAATAAATCCTAAGAAGATAGAAAACACTAACGAAACAATCCAATCATTTCGTAGTATTAGACCGATAAATCCCAACACACAGGCTATAATCGCTATATAGCGAATATAAATTTCTGTTTTATGATTCATGTTGTTTCACCAACTCTAACTGTTCTTTAATAAACACTTCAAAACTAGCCATGGTTTCATCAGAAACACAATGCTCCATGTGACATGCATCTTCTTCAGCAACAATCGGATTGATTTTTAAGACTTTAATCAAAAACTCACGAAACAATTTATGACGACTATACACCTTAGTAGCATAAGCAAGCCCTTTTGGAGTAAGTTGGATTGTTCCATAAAACTCCTGTATAATATAGCCATTATCTTGAAGTTTATTCATGGCGCTATTTACACTTGGTTTTGAAACATTTAAGTGTTTTGCCACATCCGACATACGCACCTTTTCTTTGGTTTCAGATAAAATTAAAATCGTTTCTAAATAGTTTTCAATTGCTTCATTGATTTTCATACATTTCCTCCTATTCATCAATTTTATTTTTTAAATAATTAAAAATAAAATCGTCGATATTTCCATCCATAACACTTTCCACATTTCCAACCTCATAATTACTTCTATGATCTTTGACTAAAGTGTATGGACAAAATACATAAGATCGAATTTGAGAACCCCACTGATTGGATAATTGTTCTCCTTTTAATTGTTTCAAACGTGCTTCTTGTTCTTCGATATGTTTTTGATACAATTTACTTTTTAACATTTGTAAACAACGTTCACGATTTGCAATTTGGCTACGTTCACTTTGACAAGTAACCACAATCTGACTTGGTATATGTAGCATACGTACAGCACTATCCGTTTTATTGATATGTTGCCCACCTGCACCGGATGCACGCATTGTTTCCACTACCAAGTCTTTATCTTCAATCACAATGTTAATTTCATCATTAAATTCCGGCATTACATCTAAAGAAGCAAAAGAAGTATGGCGTCTACCGGAAGCATCAAAAGGTGAAATACGAACTAATCGATGTACTCCTTTTTCTGCTTTCAATAAGCCATAAGCCATAGTTCCTTCAATCATAACCGTACAAGATTTTAAACCCGCTTCATCTCCATCTTGGTAGTCCAAGACTTTAAATTTAAACCCCTTTTTATTTGCCCACTTGTTATACATGCGAAATAACATCTGTGCCCAATCTTGAGACTCTGTACCTCCAGCACCGGGATGAAGCTCAATAATGGCATTATTTGTATCATACGGATGAGAAAGTAATACATTCACTTCAAACGCTTCAAACTCCTTGCATAGCGTTTCAAACTCAAGTTGAATTAATTCATTCAACTCTTCGTCATAATGATCTTTTAATTCGTTCATTGATTGAAAAAGAAAATTCACTTGTTCTTGTAAATAACGATATTGCTTTACAACATCCTTTTGATAATTATGTTCTTTGATTAGCTTTTGTGCAGCCTTAGGGTCATCCCAAAAACCAGGATGACTCATTGTTTCTTCATTTTTTTGAATTTGTTTTTCTTTCCCTTCCAAGTCAAAGAGAATTGCCTAGTACTTGCAGTTTTGTTTGAAAAACTTCTAGGCTTTGTTTTATTTCAAATAGTTCCATTATTTCTTTTTACGCTCCGTTACTTCTATTTTAACATTCATACAGAAAGTTACAACTTCACTAGAAATACTCGCCATCATATCTTCAAACATTTGATAGCCTTCTGTAACATATTCTTGTAGTGGATTATTTTGAGCATAACCACGTAAATGAATTCCCTCACGTAATTTTGACATCGTATCAATATGATTAATCCATGCTCGATCAATCACCTTTAACACCATAGTCTTTTCAATTGGCAAGATTTGTTCCTTAAATGGCGCAATTTTTTCTTCATACGTATTCCAAGCAGTCGCAACACATTTATCAATAATTACTTCTACTTCCTGATTCATTAAATCTTGTTTTGTTAAACCAACAAAACCCATTGTATCTAAAGAAGTAAGTAAACTATCCACATCAACTTCTTTTCCTTTACGTGTTTCTACACAGTTATTTAAGACTACATTGGTAATAACACGTTTAAACATATCATAAACAATACTATGCACATCATCATTTTCTAAAATAAAGTTACGTTGAGCATAAATAACCTCACGTTGTTGACGTAACACATCATCATAATCCAATAACGTTTTACGTACATCAAAGTTAACCCCTTCTACACGCTTTTGTGCACTACCAATAGCTCTAGTAATACTCTTTGATTCAATCGGAACATCACCAAGACTTGCAAATAAAGCAGCGAAACGTTCAGAACCAAAGCGTAACATCAATTCATCTTTTACCGATACATAGAAACGTGAAAACCCTACATCCCCTTGACGACCACTACGTCCACGTAGCTGATTATCAATACGACGTGATTCATGACGTTCACTACCCAATACGGCTAAACCACCTAATTCTTTTACACCTTCTTGCAACTTAATATCCGTACCACGCCCTGCCATATTGGTTGCGATGGTTACTGCATACTTTTTACCGGCATCCGCAATGATGTCTGCTTCACGTTCATGGTTTTTTGCATTCAATACATTATGCTTAATACCAGCTTGTTTGAAACGCTTTGATAAATATTCTGAGGTTTCAACACTAATGGTACCTACTAATACCGGTTGTCCTTTTTCATTTAATTCCTTTACTTCATTTACAAGAGCATTAAACTTTGCTTCCACGCTACCAAATACTGCATCCGGATAATCAATACGTGCAATCGGGCGATGCGTTGGAATTTCAATAACACGCATATTATAAATACTTAAAAACTCTTCTTCCTCTGTCTTAGCTGTCCCTGTCATACCTGCAAGCTTTTTATACAAACGGAAAAAGTTTTGATACGTAATAGTCGCTAACGTTGTTGTTTCCTGCTTAATTGGAACACCTTCCTTAGCCTCAATGGCTTGATGTAATCCATCACTATACGCTCTTCCTGGCATCTTACGACCGGTAAACTGATCAACAATGACAATCTCATCATTTTCCACTACATATTCTACATCATTATGCATTGTATAATTTGCCTTCAACGCTTGATTTAAATGATGCACCAACTGTGTATTCTTTAAGTCATATAGATTACTAACGCCAAATGCTTTCTCTGCTTTAGCAACTCCACGTTCACCTAATTGAACGGTTTTCCCTTTAATATCAATTTCATAGTCATCTTCTTTTAAACTTTTCACGAACTTATCGGCATTGATGTATAAATTCGCTGTTTGTTTTTGTCCCCCTGAAATGATTAGCGGTGTACGAGATTCATCAATTAAAATACTATCGACTTCATCTACTAACGCAAAATTTAAAGGACGCAATACACGATCTTCCACACGAGTAACCATGTTATCTCTTAAATAGTCAAACCCAACTTCAGCATTGGTTGTATAAGTAATATCACACGCATATGCTGCCTTTTTTTGGGCAGGAGTTAATTCGCGTTTATTTAATCCAACCGTTAATCCCAAGAAACGATGAATCTCACCCATCCACTTAGAGTCACGCTCTGCCAAATATTCATTGACAGTAACAACATGAACACCTTCTCCACTTAACGCATTTAAATATACAGCCATTACCGATGTCAATGTTTTCCCTTCACCGGTTTTCATTTCGGCAATATCACCACCATGCATAACACAAGCACCCATTAACTGTACAAAATATGGATATTCTCCAATCACTCGCTTTGCCGCTTCTCTACAAACAGCAAAAGCCTCAGGCATAATATCATCCAAAGTTTCATTTTCTTGTAATCTATGTTTAAACTCAGTTGTTTTCGCTTTTAACTCTTCATCGGTTAAACTAGCCATCTTCTCTGCATAGCTTTCCGTAGGCTTTACTTTCTTTTCAATTTCTAATACTCTTTTTTTATCTACATTAAATAACTTATCAAAAAAATTTGCCACAATAAAATCCTCCAATATACATTTTACATTATTTATTACGCTTAATCAAAGTAAAAGGTTAGCAATTTGCCAACCCCCGCAGTTACAATGTTTTGATATTCTGTGCTTGTAAGCCACGATCGCCTTGATATACATCAAATTCAACAGCAGCTCCTTCATCAACAGTCTTGAACCCTTCCATCACAATTTGTGAATAATGAAAGAATAAATCTTGACCATCTTCAGCAGTAATGAACCCAAAACCTTTTGCTTTATTAAATCGCTTTACTTTACCTTGCATTTTAAGTATTGCCTCCTGCAAATTAAATTATAGACCCTAATTTTCGTTTTGCCAAGTAAGATTGTACGCAAATGTAAACACAATTATATTTTTACTAAATTTTTCTAAAGCCTTTTTACATCCTTTAATGGTACTACCACTGGTAAGTATATCATCAACAATCACGATTTTATCAATACATTTCATATCTTTCGTAACACCAATATTCTCTTGCATCCGCAAACGATCTTGATAGCGATTGGTATCTAATGTTATATCTTTTTTCTTATACAAAACATCTAACACAGGTAACTTAAAACCCTCTACCATCTTTTTAACATGATGAAATCCCCTTGCTTGTAAACGGGATAAGCTACTTGGAGCTAAAACAATCGTATATCCCTTACACATCTTTTTAATGTACTCTAATTGATAATCAAAAACTCTACAAAGTGCTTCATCATAAGCCTCTTTATACTGTAAGATTACTTGTTTAAAAAAATCATCATATACATAATGACTATACACTCTAACATTATCAATCGTAATAACGATAGGCTTTACTTGAAATTGACTTCGACAAGTATCACATAAACAATCTTCACTTAACAAATAACGACTTAAACTTTCATCATGTATTAGCTCATTCATACACCATAGACACTTCATTACTCCTCCTTAACTGCTTGATACATCGATGTACCTCTTCACTATAGGCATTGCAAAATAAAATTCCATCTCCCTTTACAAATGGAGCTACTCGTCCCATACGACCTACCATTTGTACTAAACTTGCCTCATCAAAGACTTCATGATTGGCATATAAAACATAGACATCGACATCACTGATGGTAATGCCACGCTCTAAGATAGTTGTTGTGATGATTACTTTGATTTGTTGATGTTTAAATCGCATTAAAATAGACTGCGGATCTTCTGTTTCACTGGTAATATAATCTATACGAAAATAAAGCTTTAGCCACTTATACATCCGTTTTGCCATCGCTATGGTAGGTACAAACAACATAATTTTACGCTGATTCCGACTTAAACGGTAAAGCAGATAGAACCATAAAAAAAGATTAGGAAGTGTGATGACCCTTGGAACCGGTAACAAGGCATTGGTAGGTCGTCGATGCAAGGTTAGATACGCAATACTTTGATCTTGTACTCTTTGTTTTAAGTACTCATCTAAGGTCGCTGTTGTATAAATAATATGTCCTTTACAACTATTTAACGCAATGTTCTTTAATACTTCATTACCCTTATACGGAAAAGCATCTGCTTCATCAACAATCAATAAATCAAAACACTTTGGATAACGATACAATTGATGCATTGTCAATACAATCAAATCACCGTCCAGTTCTTCGGTATGTCCCATACATACGGTAATTACTTTACAGTCTTTAAACACCGATTGTAGACGTTTTCCAAGTTCAAGGACTACTTGTCTTCTTGGTATACTAAAGGCTACCTTTTGTTTTAAATCCAAAGCTTGTTGAATACTACGATATGTAATCTCTGTCTTTCCTGCGCCACAAACACAATGTAGAAGAACATCTTGATGCAAGATGGCTTCTTTGCATTGTTTGGATACTTGTTCTTGTTGTGGTGTTAAGGTAAAAGGTAAGGTATATTCACTGATACCCTCTTTGATTTCTTTGACATCGAATACCTCTAGTTCTTCTTCCAGTAAGATTCGTTTAAACTTAATACACTTACGACAATAATATCCCTTACTTCCTTTATAAAAGTAAGCTACATCTGTATTTTTACATCTAGGACACTGCATAAAAAAGACCTCTATCCTTTTATAGAAGTCTTTTGATAATTATCTTACATCTTTCGGATTGGTTATTTTAATGTTGTTATAGTCCCCTAATACATTCTTTACGCTATAACCAAAGGCGTACTCAACCACACTGGCATCATCGGTTGCACTAAAACCTTCTTTAAACATCTTACGATACGCATCAATGATAAAGTTGGTCTTAAATACTTGTGGTGTTTGAGCGTGAAACAACTCTTCTCTTGGTAACGTAACGACGATACCATTTTTTACTTGTTTTATTGTATCTACACAAGGAACACCGGCAATACAACCATCACAATCCTTCATCGCTTCATTCAAACGATTTAAAAGTGGCAAAGTGATATAAGGTCTAGCTGCATCATGAATATAAACACACTCATACATAGCCGCCATTAATCCATGATACACCGATTCACTGCGTGTTGCTCCACCGCTAACTAACGTTATCTTTTTATCCGCCTTCATACTTGTAAGCTCTTCAGGAGCTAAAACAACGATGATCTGTTTACAATTTTGATCTTGCTTAAATACGCTTAACGTTTTCTCTAAAACAGTTTCTCCATCTTCAAAACGATAGAACACTTTATTGTATCCCAAGTTTAATCTAGTACCTTTACCTGCTGCAACAATGACTACACTATATTCCATATTGACCTCAACTATTGTACATAATTATAACGCAAACCACTAAAAAATAAACAGCTTTTCAGCTGTTTATTTCACTTATTTTGTTTTCTTTAATTTTAAGAAGACAAAGATAACTCCACCAAGTATTAAGGCAGCAAGACCACCATATACTAATGCATTATTCGCAGGAGCAGCAGGTGTATCCATCTTATCTGTTGAAGATGGTGTAGGGGCATTTGCCATTTGTAATTCTACACTACTGTCTTTTGTCTTAAGAACATAGAACTCATTTTCTTCTACCACTTCTAAATCACCACCAGCTGTTTTTGCAGTAACACTAGATTCAAATGCAGCTTTTGGTAAATAAATCATAACTTCATTTTCTAATGTAGTCATTGGATTACCATAAGGATCAACAACTGTAACTGTTGTTTTGTCTTCTTCCGGTTGAATCGCTAAGTTAACATGTACCTTTGCAGTACCCTTAGGTTGAACGACATAAGCTCCAGCAAAGTTGGCAGTACGACGACGAGCCTTAAACACACCATTATAATCATTATTTGCTAAGTATGTTTCATATAAACCCTTCAATTCACTTTGCATTGCTTTTAAAGTATCAAATGCCATTTGAGCATCTTTTAAGTTCTTTTCAGTAGAAACCGCAGCATCTTGACTTGTTAATACCGTATCTTTAATCAATAACGCTTGAGCAGCTTCACGATGTTTATTAACCACTTTCATAAACTCATCACGGTTTACTTCAACCATGTGTAATACATCCATTGCTACCCAATATACAGAATCTTCATTGTATTCATTCTTTTCATTAGCAGCTTGTGGTAATACATCTGTTTGATTTGGATAATATGCAACATATGGAGAAACCAACGGAGAACCAAGCGCTGTATACATAACCCCTGGATACTCTTTTGTAGCACCCTTAGGAACGACAAAGATATGTGCTTCCATTGTATTACGGTTACCAATTGGATATAAAATACCTTTCGCAAAATCATCTGCCACAACATCCATATTTTCCATACGGTTTTGTGTAAAGGCAATAACATCTTCCAATGTTATTTTTTTATTTGTTGTTTGTAAGAATTCAAATACTTCCGTTTCAAACGTAACATCTGCTTCCGGATTTAAATGTTTAATACCGGAACATACTCTTGAAATATTACCATCACTTAATTCACTTGGAGCATAAGTAGCCTCTAAGTTAATAACACGTTTTTCTTCATCACCAACTAATTTATTTGCCTCTTTTGCAACTTTAAAAATATCTTTTGAATAAATATAATTACCATCACTTGTAATGTTGTAATGTTCTTCTTCACTGCCAACATCTAATGTAACTTCATTAATCCAGAAGGTATTAGGGAACACTGAGAATTTATCAGTTGGATATTTCATCGCAACAAATTGATGTCCGCTATAAATTTCCATGTACCATAATTCTTTATGGTCACCAACCACTAAACCATTTCCTTCAGCAGCTCCATGTTGACTTACTTCACTTGCAATTAATTTTATCGCATCTTGAGCGCTTTCACCTGTTGATAATACAACTGTAGCGATAATCGCTTCTGTAATACCTACTTTTGTATTTTCTTGTGAACCATCAAGATAAGGATCCACCGCTAAAATTTCATCATTTGCACTTGCAGAAACTGTCATATCTGCAATAAGACCCATCTCGTTAAATCCTGCTTCATCAAAGATACCATACTCTGGAGTAGTATCACTAATGGATGTAAAACTATAAGAATCTTTTGGGAATGTATACGAGTATCCTAAATCCGGATCATACGATACATCGACAATCGTTTGTCCTTTTGTAAATGTTTTTGCCGGATGTACTTTATAAACTTTATTATGGTTTACTTCTAAATCTTCCGTTCTACCAAAGATATAACTACCATCTTCCGTTACATCACTACCTACAATTACTCCCGTACATGCGCTTACCGGTGTTGCAATCACTAAAAAGACTGCGACAACCACGCTAAAAGAAATAAAGCTTCTAATTATCTTTTTCATGAAAAGACCTCCTTAGTATTATTATATTTTACTTGAAGAGTGAGATAAATATTTTAACCTTAAGATAAGCAGATAATACAATAATACTCTATGTATTTGTCACATTCAAAGAGCTATACATTGATTTTTACTAAAAATTAAAAATCCTTCGTATTAAATACTTAACACAAAGGATTTCTATTATGAATTAGTCAACGATTTTTTGTTCTGTTTCCATATCAAATAAGTGAATCTTATTTGTATCTACATATAAATCAACCGTATCTCCAACACGTGCTTCCGTCTTAGAATCAACACGAGCTGTCATTGTTTGATTTGACACTTCAAAGTATAGATATACTTCCGCACCAACCATTTCATATACCGTAACTTTACATGAAATTTTATCATGGAATTGTTTTAGTGAGAATTTAGGATCATGTAAATCTTCCGGACGAATACCAAACATCACACGTTTTCCTACATAACCTTGTTGTTTACAAGCCTCTGCATGACGAGCAGGAAGTGTAATCGTATTGCCATCAAATTTCGCAACGATTTCACCGTTTTCTTCTTCAATACCAGCTACCATTAAATTCATTTGTGGAGAACCGATAAATGAAGCTACGAATAGATTCTTTGGATGATCGTATAAGTTTTGCGGTGTATCCACTTGTTGCATAACGCCATCTGACATAACAACAATTCTTGTACCTAATGTCATCGCTTCTGTTTGGTCATGCGTAACATAGATGATTGTTGATTTTAAACGTTGATGTAATTTTGAAATTTCTGTACGCATTTGTACACGCAATTTCGCATCTAAGTTACTTAACGGTTCATCCATTAAGAACACCTTAGGATGACGAACAATGGCACGCCCCATCGCAACACGTTGACGTTGTCCACCTGATAATTGTTTTGGTTTACGGTTTAAAAGTGGTCCTAAATCAAGGATTGCAGCAGCTTCTTCCACTTGTTTTTTAATTTGTTCTTTTGGTACTTTTCTTAACTTCAAACCAAATGCCATATTATCAAATACAGACATATGTGGATATAACGCATAGTTTTGGAAAACCATCGCAATATCACGATCTTTCGGTTCTACATCATTCATTCTTACACCATCGATTTCAAAGTCACCACTTGTGATGTCTTCAAGACCTGCAACCATACGTAATGTTGTTGATTTTCCACAGCCTGATGGTCCTACAAAAATAATGAATTCATTGTCAGCAATTTCTAAGTTAAAATCTTTTACTGCATGAAATCCATTTGGATACTTTTTATTAATATTTTTTAAAGATAACGTTGCCATACTATTTCCCTTCTTTCTTTTCCTTTAAATTATAATACATCAAATACGTCAATTACCATGCACAGAATAAACAAAAAAATGACTAGTTTTTAGTCATTTCGTTTAAGAGTATCAATACCTTTAACTTCAATGCATCATGAAAATTCAACAAATCTAAACTCAATTCCTTTTGTATCTTATCAATACGATACAACAAGGTATTACGATGTACATACATTTTTCTTGCAGCTTGTGCAACGTTTAAATTACAGTCAATTACAGTTTGAATGGTAATAAAATCTTCATAGCTTAATTGTTTAAATGCCGGAAACAAATCCAAATAGCCTTGAGCTTTATGCAAAGGTACATGTGCTAAAACATATAACAAATTCTGTTCATCATAGATATGCGTTGTTTGATTGATATGAAATAAAGCATGTACACTCAATGCCTTCATCGCTTGATGATATGCCTCAACAACTTCTTCTTTCTCCACAAATGGTTTACTACAGCCAACCCTTACCTTCATCATTAATTCTCTTAAACATACATCTTCTACAATACGAGTAAAACTATAATCTTGTTCTGTTTTGATGATGATGAGTTGCTTCTGATATTTAAAGATATAGTCTTGTTTCTCTAAAACATTGGAAAATGCCTCGTAAGCGAGATCTACATCTACTAATTGACTGATGACATATAAAACTTTACTTTCTGTATTAAATATTAAATCATCACTACCATCTAATATATGTTTAAACTGGACTTTACGATGCATGAAAACATCTTCTAAATAAATACATAATAGATCTAAAAGAAGTTTACCTTGCTTATCCTTCTGATAAACGATTATTTCATATTCTTGCACAAAAGCACTATAAAACTCTTTTTGCTTAACACCAAAATGTACTAAAGTTTCTTTTTTACGCTCTATAGCAAAATCAATTTGATACAATTCATAGATTTTATGACAATACGCATAGATCTGTTTCTTATCTTCCATAAAACCTCCAAAGATATTCTTATTTTACCATGATATAACAAAAAAGCATAACCCCAAAGGGCTATGCTACATCAATCCAACGCATTTCCATCGCTTCTAAATCCAATGTTTCTTTTAATTCATTGTTAATGTATAGGTCTGTTTGAAGCGGTTTTTGGGTATTATTAATAACCGCAACACGCTTCACTTCTTCAAATGCCGCAATTTCTGTATTGTCATTTGAAACATAGTATTTCTTCATATTTGCCTCTTCTTGAGCACAGAAATATAATGCTCTTAATAAGATACGACAGTTTTGTGGTGAATACGGCAGTCCGGCAAAATAGATACTACGACCCTTTCCAAACTCATTTACAACCAATTGTGCATATTTTTGATCCATGGCTAAAACTTGATAATGTTCCCCTGTTGCATAAACACCCGGATTTCCTTCCCCAAAATCAAGGTCTTCATTAATGTCATCTAAGATAAAGTGGTTTGGATTACATGTATTATATTTATCCGTACTCATTGTAAATCCAACTTCTTTATCAACCCCCATCACATCAGACAATTGGAAGAAACGCCCTTGATGTTGGTATGCTGTAGCATCTCCAACCCCAATAAAGCCTCCTCCTTCATATACCCACTTGCGAATCGTTGTTACAATCTCTTCATCAATCCAAGCATCATATCCGCTCCAAGAAGTACCATAAGCCCCTGCATTGATAATGACTTTAATTTCAGGATCAATTCCTTTTTTAATATCCTCAAAATTAATGAACTCTACATCAATCGGCATCCCACTTAAACATTCAATCACACCAACATAACTATAGATTTCACGATACCAAATCGCATGGTGAACTTGGTTTGACATCCAACGACGAATCGAACCCCAACTATTTAAAATCGCAACTTTAAATGGTGCTGTATAAGATTTTGTCTGATTTGTCATATCGTGAATCTCTCTAAATTCACGAATAACATTTGTAATTGTGTCAATAAATCCCGGCCACTTTAAAGCCAGTTTTAAATATCCCCCATATCCAATACGATCTAACGGACTTCTAAGCATTGCTCGACGAGCCTGTAGCCAATTTGTTTTTGCTTCCCCAATTGGATCTCCACCTTCTGTAAAGACATCCGGGAAGAAGTAAGGTAAGAAACGTCCTTCCGTATATTTAACCCCTTTAATATCTGAAATCATACGCATCGTTACACCATTACCGACAGATCCTACTACCGCATCTAAACCAATCGAATCAAAGTATTTTCCATATGGTTCTGTACCAATCCAATGATCCCCTAAAAACATCATCGCTTCTTTGTTAAAACTATGAACAATATCCACTAATTCCTTTGCTAATTTACAAACTTCAATTTGTTGGAACTCAATGAAATCCTTAAACTCTTTTGAAGGAACTCGAAATGTCGAATTATGATACCCTTGATCAACAATAAATTCAGGTCGAAATTTATACCCAGCCCATTTTTCAAATTCTCTTAAAATATATGGACTTACACTTGCACTATAACCAAACCATTCTACAAACTTTTCACGTTTTTGATCATCAAACGTCAATGTAAATTGATGGAAGAATGTTGTAAAACGTATCACATCCACATGTGGATTATCGATACAGAATTGTCTTAACTTATTCTTTACATAAACTTGTGTTTTAGGTTGTCTTACATCAAATGTCATTTGATGTGGAGCATCTTTCCAGTCATTTGTAATAAAGTTATACATATGTACCGGATCCCAAATAAGAAATGCTAAAAAGCTTACTGTATATACATGAAATGGAATGGTTTTTACTGTTACATCTCCCTTTTTTGAATCATAAACCCAATCATCAACAGAAACGACTTCTCCGGTTGTGCGGTCAATGACTTCCCACCACTCTTTTGGATCATCAATATCATTCACTTTTAATTGTTGTGTATGAAAACCCTTCATTAAATGAATGGTTAATGTTTCACTTGTTGCAGTATGTCGATCCGTAATTAAATACTCCTGTTGTATTTCCTCAGGATTGGCAAGTGCCCAATCATTATCTTTTCTAGTTGTATAATATGTTGCGTAAATTTTTTGCTTTACCTCAGTTAATTCCTTAGGCATAAGTGTTCCATCACAATCTCGAATCGCATCCGCATCTAATTGTGACATTAAATCTAACGTTTCTTCTACAATATCTAAATCTGTCGGTAAAGTTAAGCGTCCACCTTTAATCATCATTCTCTCCTACTTATACTTTCTGTTATAAATATATAAATTAATCAATAAACCGATAATCCCCAAAACTTGAAGACCTAATCCGAAATAACCAATCTTTTTTTGTCCATAGAAAACAAGCCACAACGATACAATAAATAAAATCGCTAAGCATACATTCTTAATGATTGATCCATATTTCTCTAATCCATTCATACGATTCACCTAATCCTTAATACCACCAAGAGTCATACCCTCAGTAAGTTTTCTTTGAACTAAAATATATAAAATTAACGTTGGTAACATAACAATTACTAAGCCAGCATACAGGATGCCATACTCTGCCTTACCACGAGAAGCTTGATATAAATTTACAACCCCTACCGGCAATGTTTTATTTTTACCAGGCATCATTGTTAAGGAAATAATATATTCATTCCAAAACGCTAAGAAATTAAATAAGATAACGGTAATGATGGATGGTTTTGCCAAAGGAACCATAATCTTTGTCATGGTTTGAAAATACGAACAACCATCAATATACGAAGCCTCTTCATACGCTCTTGGTAACGTTTTAAAATACCCTTGTAATAAATAAATCGTAAATGGTAATGCCGTTGCAGCATAAATAATTGCTAAAACAAAGATATTATCTAAAAATAACGTAATCCCAAAGATACTATCAAGTTTATCATCCCAACCACTTAACATTAAGAAAATTGGCACTACAATGTAGTTTACATTGATAAATAAACCACCCATATACAAGATATTAATGAATTTCTTAAAACGAAATTCATAACGAGCTAACACATACGATGCAGGTAAAGCAACTACTAATAAAATCAATAACGCTAAGCCTGTGACAAATACTGAATTTAAGAAATATTGACCCATCTTTGCTTTTTGAAATGCATTGATAAAGTTTTGGATATAAAAGCCAGCCGGAAGATTCCAAGGATTGGCATAAAACTCACTGTTTTGTTTAATACTTGCCATAAATACCCAAGCTACAGGTATGATAATAGAAATAGCTAAAGCACATAAAGCTACATAAATGAAAATTTTAAATATATTATTATGAAAAGCCTTTTTTAAATTACTTGTTTTTTTAAGATTACTCATAGGAAGCTCCTTCTAATACTCTATTACATCGCGATGAGTAACTTTATTCACTACCGCACTCAAGAAAAATGAAATAATGAAAATGGTAGCTCCTATCGCCATTCCATAACCATAACTTGCATTATCGTAAGCTTGTTTGTATAAATAACTCAACACTGTTTCACTTGCACCATCCGGACCACCGCTAGTCATAACCTTAACAAATAAGAAACTTAAATTAATCGTACTAATAATAAAGAACGTTAAGGTTGTACGAATATTAGTCCATATCAAAGGCAATGTAATGCTGAAGAATTGCTTTATTTTACTAGCACCTTCCAAGTCTGCCGCTTCATACAAATGAATCGAAATAGAACTCATACTAGCCATATACATCACCATGTAATATCCAATCGCTTGCCAAATCATAGCTCCTGCAATGGAGTACACAACAATGCTTTGATCTCCTAAAAATTTAATTGTTTTCCATGTTGCCGGCTGAAACAAACTAAGAATACTATTGATCAAACCCCCATCCGGATCATATACGGCACTAAAGATTGCCGATATAACAACTACGGATAAGATATTTGGAATATAGAAAATAACACGGAATAAATTTTGTCCTTTAATTTTTTCACGAACCAAAATCGCCGCAAATAAAATAGCTAACGCTAAGGTTACGATTGTCACAATGACAATTAAGAATAATGTGTTTTGCAACGCTCGAATAAACTTCATGTCTTGTAATAAAATTTTAAAGTTATTTAATCCAACAAACTTTTTATTAGCCGATAAACCACCCCATTTTAAAAGTGACATCCAAAAAATGTTCAAGGTTGGAAGTAACATAAACGTTGAAAATAAAATGAGCGATGGTGCTATACACAAGGCAATAAAACGACTTCTTTGCTTAGATTTACGCATAATAACTCCCTTCTTAAAATTAATAGCGGTGAAACCACCGCTATTAATACTAAATTTTTTTAATTTTATTTTTCGTATTTTTTAACAGCTTCGATAACTTCTTTGTACCAGTCATCAACAGTTTTTGTACCTGCAACAACTGAGTTTACTGTACCATATAAGATACCTTCAGCACTTGTTAAATCTACACCTTCAACTGCTTCACGTGCAGCAAATCCAACCGCATTAGCTTTTGCTCCACCATCATATACAGAGTAATATAATTTGTTTTCATCACCATCAGTAATTAATGCAGAAGCATTTACTGTAGGGATTACAGCTTTTGTATCATAGAATAATTTAACAGCTTTATCTGAATAGATAAATGCGATGAATTGTTTTGCTAAATCTTGATTTTCAGCAGCAGCCGGAATATACACTTGCTCAACAAATGTTGTAGAGTATTTATCTCCACCTTCTTTTACTGCAGGAAGTGCAGTGAAGCCCCATTTGAATCCTTCTGCTCTTGGAGCATCAGCCATTTCACCCGGTAACCAAGTACCATTTGGAACAAACAATGCTTTGTTATCTAAAATTAATTGTTGGTTCTTAGTGAAACCATCTTTGTTTGCGTTAGAAACTGTATTTTCTTCTGTGTAAGCAGCTAATTTACCAACAATATCAAATGCTTCTTTTACTTCTGGAAGTTCCCAAGCAACAGCATCGAAATTCATTAAACGAGCATATACTTCCGGACCAGCAGTTTCATTTAATAATGCTGAGAAGAATGCGTCAAAGTAACCAGTTGTAGGATATGTGAATAATGCAATACCTTCTGCTTTTGCCTTTTCACCTAAAGCCCACATTTCATCCCAAGTATTTGGAACTGTCCAACCTTTTTCTTCAAATAATCCAGCGTTATAGAATAAACCACATGGAGAATAGTTAATTGGAGCTAAATATAATTTACCATCTTGATAAGGAGATGATGTTAAAGCATCTGTAAAACCAGGAATAATTTTTGAACCAACTGTTGCTTCTTCACCTGGAATTGTCATTGATAATACATCTGTAATATCAACGATTTGTTTTTCAGCAATCATAGTATCTGTTAATTTACCTTCAGCACCTACTGATAAATAAATTACATCCGGAACATTTTTACCTGAAGTTAACACCGGTCTTAAAGTTTCAGCGATATTTTTTTCTAATGTTAATTCAACCTTAACACCTGTTTCTTCTTCAAATGCAGCAGCTACAGCTTCCCAACCGGCTTTACCATAACCACCATCCAAACCTGCAACTTTTAAAACTTTTGTCTCTTCATTTCCAGTATTAGCAGTTGTATCTGTTGTATCATTTTTCTTCGCAGTACATGCAGATAAAGCTAATAAACCAGTAAGAAGTAGAACGACTAATTTTTTCATTTCTTTTCCTCCTAGGCTTTGCCTTTGTATTCTAAGTATAAAAAAATATTATTTTATTAACTATAGTTAAATTGCTAATTATTTTATAGATATTGCTTTTTTATAAAAAATTCAATATTATAATAATCGAGGTATATAACATGGGAAATAAACAATATGATATTGCATCGAGTAATTTTACAAATATTAACGCAAAATTAATCTATGTAACAAGTGCTAAATACGAAACAGACTGGCATAGTATTATGCACAGTCATCCCTTCACAGAACTATTTTATGTGCTAAGCGGCAAAGGAAAATTCTACATTGAAGATGATACATTTGATGTAAAAGAAGATGATTTAGTCATTGTAAATGCCAATGTACGCCATACGGAATCCAGTAAAGACGATGAACCCTTAGAATACATTGTAATTGGCATTGAAGGCATTTCACTATTAACCCAAGAAGTCGATCAACCTGAATACTGTAGCATTCATAATTATCGCGATTATAAACATGAAGTTTTATTCTATTTAAAGACTCTTTTACTGGAAGTTGCTGCAAAATCAGAATACTATGACTTAATTGCTCAAAATCTTCTAGAAGTCTTACTCGCTAATATCATACGACGTACCAACACGAAATTAACTATTGGCGATGTATGTGAAGCCAACGAAAGCTGTACCTATATTAAAAACTACATTGAATCAAACTACAACGAGAATTTAACCCTTGATGATTTATGTAAAATATCGTATATGAACAAATATTATTTAGTACATTCATTTAAAAAACAATTTCACATCACACCCATTGCCTACTTAAATGAAGTGCGTTTAAAAGAAGCATCAAAATTATTAAAGAATACAAATCTATCGGTATCACAAATTGCCAATATCATAGGTATGTCTTCTCAATCCTACTTTGCACAATCCTTTAAAAAAGTATATCGAGTTTCACCAAATGAATATCGTAAGTTAAATCATTAAAAAGATAGCTGTTGTATTTCTAAACAGCTATCTTTATTTTATAACTTGGATATTACAAACAGGCTCAAAATCAACAACCTTAACCCTGCGTATATACTCTGCCAATAAACTCACCATGCCGACTTCAAATTCTTGTACTATTTTCGCATCTTTCAACATAGTAAAATCTCCACCACCACTTGCTCGATAATTGTTAATGACCAGCGTAAAGGTATCTTCTTCTTGTACAGGCTTCCCTTTATACGTTAAGCTGGTGATACGACTACCAATTGGATTTGATACCTTAATCGTATATTCAATACCATCTACCATGTCATAATTAAAGTATTGTAGCTTTGGCTCTTGATACGAGGCACTAATAACAATCTCATCTTCTTGAAGGTCAAAAAATTCAGCATTCTTTTCTAAATATGCTTTTAAAATACGTCCATCAATTTCTTTCACAATTAATGTATTTGGATACACATACGTTGAAACAATATCACGCATGGTAATTTCTTCTTTAAAGCCAACCGCATGATTAAACAGTGCATTTCCTGCTAAGTCAGCCTTTGTAAATTCCATACTGATTTTATTTAAGAAGGTAATCACTTGATGTTTATGAATACGAGCATCAATTTCATCTTTAACCAACAAATCCACTTTCGTTGTTCCAACTGCTTCATCTAACCACAATTGACAAGCTTCTTCCTGCTTTTGAATAAGATGACACATATCCTTATCATATTGTCCATCCGGTTTTATAATGCTTGCTTCTACTTTATCCTGATAAACATCAATACAAGCAAGTTCCATACCATTACATGCTGTTTGAGTCACTGTAACACCATTAACTTTTGTAGCAATACTACGATGTTGATGTCCGGTAATTAAAACATCTAGACCTTCAATCTCATGACACATTCTATAGCCTTGATTTTCTCCGGTTAGTACTTCGGTTGGTGTACCATCCACTAAATCACACTCAAAGCCACCATGATATAAACCAACCACATAGTCTACTTGATTACGAACTTGTTTTACAGCTTTCTTTAATGTTTCAAACGCATCCAAAAACGTTAAACCTTTAATGTTATCCGGCTGTTCCCAGTTGGTTAAATATTGAGTAACCACTCCAATAAAAGCTATCTTATATCCATTGATTTCTTTGATTTGATAAGTATATGGTAATGGATCAATATTACAAGTAAGACAAGTTGCACCAATATGTTTTAAATGCATATTCAAAGCAGATAACCCATAGTTAAAATCATGATTACCCAGATTGATGTAATCATATTGAAGATACTTCATACACGTTGTAATCGGATGAACATCTTCTTTGTTTTTTATAAAATGATACATCGCTAAAGGCGATCCTTCTAAACAATCACCATTATCAATTAATACAGTGTGTTCATCTTTATATTGCTTAATCAAACAAGCCAGAGAAGATAAACCCATATTCGCTAATTGATTATTACTGTAATGATAAGGTGCAATATAACCATGCACATCTGTTGTTGCTAAAATACGAAAACGTTTATTGTCCACGTGCTAACTTCTTTCTAATTCTCGTTGAGAAATATTCAATAACTAAAACAGCCACAATTAAAGACAACAAGAATGCCCCTACAATGGTCCAACGACGAGACGAAATTGATTGTTGCAATACAGCCCCAATACCACCAGCTCCAACAATACCTAATACTGTCGCATCTTTTAAGTTAATATCAAAACGATAAATCGTTGTTGAAATAAAACTTGAACTTAATTGAGGTAAAATACCATAGCGAATCTTTTGGAACGTTGTACAACCACACGCATCCAAAGACTCTAGAATACCTGTATCAATATCATCAATCGCTGTTACAAACATTTTAGAAATCATTCCGATGGAACAAATTGACTGAGTTACAACCCCACAAAATGGGCCGGGTCCTGTTACACGAATCCATACCAAAGCCCATACCACAGATGGAATTGTACGAATTAATAACACAATCGCTTGAAATACAAAAGCAACATATTTACCTACTATTTTTTTGCTACATAAAAAACTAAATGGAATTGCTAAAACTGCCCCAAAGATTGTCCCTAATACTGCAATTGCAGCCGTTTGTGCCAGCAGGTAAGGAACCCCTTCTTTTGTAAAATTAAAAATAATGGATACATCCGGATGTGTTAAACCATACATGATTCCAAATGCTACATCACTACCCTTTGCCGCAATACCTTTATATGTGACACCACTTGCACTATAGATAACTAAACTAATAATAATGGCTGTTACTAATAGTTTAATCCACTTAGTATTGGGACGTTTATTATACATGTTTAAAATATGTTCCATATAAGCCTCCTAACTAAGTTTACTTCTTAAATAACCACTTAACTGGTCAATACATAACACAAGCATAAATAACGATAATAAAACAGTTCCCAGACCATTATAATCTCGCCATCCAATACGCTCACTAATCAAGATACCAATACCACCGGCACCAACGTAACCTAAGATAGCAGCTGCACGAATATTAATCTCAAAACAATATAAACACTGTGCTAAATACGTTGGTAAAATTTGTGGCAAACACGCAGCCCAGAAGGCTCTAAATTGATTGCAACCATAAGAAATCATCGCTTCAAATGGACCCATGTCAATAACTTCAATGCTTTCAAACAACATCTTCGATACAATACCTAGTGTAAAAATCGCAATCGACACCATACCGGCAAACGTCCCTAACCCAAAGATTAAAGCGAAAATCGATGCGATAATCAACGTTGGAACCGAACGAATCACACTTAAGATAAAACGAATTGTTACTAAAATAATACGATTACGATTGATGTTACTAGAAGCTAAAATCGCAACCGGAAATGCCGTTAAACACCCTAAAATGGTACCTAACAGCGACATTTTTACAGTATCCAATAACGGATTCACTACTTTTTTATAATAAGAAAAATCAGGATTAAATATTTTTCTTAAAATAACAAAGAATTGTCCTCCACGCTTAATAATTAAATCCAAATCAAATCCAGTCACAACAAAAGAAACCCACATTACCACTAATAAAACCAACAGAATAAGCGGTTTACGACTACGCTTCTTTAATACTTGATGACCATTTTCTAATGTAATTACCTTGGGTTTAAAAACATGGTCAAATAACGTTAACTTATCCATATTCTACCCCTTTGCTAATTCCGGAATTTCTTTTCCACTATAGACTTCATTTAAAATCTCTTTTGTTACTTCACTACTTGGTCCATCATATACGATTTCCCCGGAACGAATACCAATTACTCTTGTTGCATACTTTAACGCTAAGTCTACATGGTGAATATTTAATATAATTGTAATTTTTAACTCTTCATTAATACGCTTAAAATCACTCATAACAACATCTGCCATAATTGGATCTAACGAAGCAACCGGCTCATCTGCCAAAATAATTGATGGTTTTTGATTTAATGTACGAGCCAATGCCACACGCTGTTGTTGTCCACCTGACAATTGATCACAACGTGTATAAGCTTTTTCTAAAATACCTACTTTATCTAAAGCAGCCAATGCATCCATTTCTTGCTCTTTCTTATACAAACCCAAAAGCACACGATACCAAGGTAAATCCGGTACATTACTCGCTAATACATTACGAATAACAGTTGATCTTGAAATCAAGTTAAACGATTGGAAAATCATACCAATTTTACGACGAAACTTACGAAGCGATTTTCCCTTTAAAGTCATAACATCTACACCATCTACAATTACTTGACCACCTGTAACATCATGCATACGATTCACAGTACGAATTAACGTTGATTTACCAGCCCCTGACAAACCAATCACCGCCACAAATTCCCCCTGATCAATTGTTAAATTCACATTTTTTAAGCCCTTTACCCCATTTGGATAAGTCTTACTTGCATTAATAAATTCAATCATTGTAATCTCCCTATTGAAAAAAGACGACTGCTAAAACATTAACAGTCGTCGAATACTTAATTATTCTTGAACCGCTTTTAACGCAGCTCTTGCGCCATCATAATCTGAGTCAACAGCCTTTGAATATCCATTATGAGAATATACCGAGAAAATCGCTTTTCCTTCTTCTGAATTAATAATATTAATTAATGCCGTTTGTAATGCAGCAATAAATTCTTCATTATAGATATTAGGGTCTGCCATTGTGATTGCTACTGTATCATTATAAATTGGAGCAGTAACACCGATAACATTTAACTCTGTCCAAATACTTTCGCTACGACCAAGACCAGCTTTCTTTGTTTCATCTTGTTGATCAACCGGAAGCATCCAACTTGCTTCATAGTCATTACGACCATCTGCATAACAAACGATAATATCTACAGATTCACTAGCAGCTTGAGAGAATGCAGTACCATAACCATCTAATGTAATTACATTCGCTAAGTCTGTAATCTTTTTTCCTTCATAGTTATCCATTAACCACATTGTAGGATAAATATATCCAGCAGAACTACTTGTTTTTAATACAGCCCAATTTGCTTTATTTAATTCTTCCCAAGTTAATTTTTCACCAGCATTTACCTTAGCAGCTAATTCTTTACCATAAGCTGAAGGTGTAGCGTAAATTAATGAACGATAGTAAGAAACTTGTGGACCATTCTTTTGTGTTGCATTTGCATCCCCATTCCAAGTCTTTGGATCTTCAGAGTCATTTGATAACCCATTACGAGTTGCTGTTAAAATAACATCTGCCTCATTAGAGAATAATGCATACGTACCACCCGGTAACCAACCAACATGAACGGAACCGGCAGCTAATCCTTCTCCTGTTGTATCATAAGAAGTACCTACTGTAATGTTTACTTTACCAACATTGAAACCACTCTTTGCTAATTCATCAATTAATAATTTGTCTAAACCAGCAGTCCCTGTAATGATAACGTCTGCATCTTTACTAGGTACGAATTGGATTTCTAATGTATCCAAATCGTGACTTCCTGTTTTTTCAGGTTGTTTGCGATCACTTACAGTTGTTTGTGTTTCACTACTACCATCTGTAGCAGGTTGTGTTTCAGCGCCACTAGGTTTATTAGTACATCCAACTAATAACATAGAAGCTAATAAAACAGTTAAAAGTTTTTTCATTTCTTTTCCTTTTCCTCCCGTGATAAATCACAAGTAAATTATACTAGATTAATTGTAATATTCAAATAATAATTAATAACTTCACACAGAAAAAATAAAATAAAATAATTTTTTCAAAAACTATTGACATCATATATTCCATTTGTTATTATTATTAAGCATTCGATGTTCATGGGCCTGTAGCTCAGGTGGTTAGAGCGCACCCCTGATAAGGGTGAGGTCGTTGGTTCAAGTCCATTCAGGCCCACCATCGAATTGAATATACATGGGGTTTTAGCTCAGCTGGGAGAGCGCCTGCCTTGCACGCAGGAGGTCAGGAGTTCGATCCTCCTAAGCTCCACCAATATTCAAATTAAGCCTTTATTTAAAGGCTTTTTTATTATTTATACTATTTTAGGTTCTACTTTTTAAAATATACAGTATATAGAAGCAATACATTCGCTTTTCTTTTTTTATAAAAAAACAACCAACCCTTGTTTGATTGTTTATTCTTTATAAATGATAAGCTGCTGGAGTTGCACCCGCTTCTGTATATTGTATGAATCGTATTAATAGAAACAGCCCGATTGCATATCCCGAAATACGAATAGTACCAATATGTGCTTGTACTAACTATACACATAATACGACTTCTAACTAAATAGGTCATACAACAGGGACCGTTTTCCTAGTATAAACTACTTTTTACTTATCAATGTCATTATTCCATAGTTAGTTTATGCTTTCAATTAATTTTTATTCCATTTATTGAACTAATTTACTCTAAAACTAAGCTCAGATTATATAAATTATTTTACTTTTGCCTGCCAAATTTTTTGAACGAAAGTATATAATTGTTTTATATATTCTATTACTACATCTAAAACAAAAAATATAAATGCTACAAAAACAGAGAAGATGAATATAGTTATTGAAATTTTAGTATTTAAAGGTAAAACCATTACAATTATTAATATATAAAAAATCAGCATCATAAACATATAAAAAGCATAGATTCTATCAAATTTTTTAAAATTATTTTTTATTAATTGGAAAGATTCTTGCTCCCTTTGCATACAAACAACAGGACAGAAATCATTAAAATTTTTATATTCTTTGTTTAATAAATTTTTTAAAACAACTTTTTCCGGATTGATTTTATGAATCCAAAAGAATAAAAAAACTATTGAAATTAAGATTAAAACATATGAAACAGCTATAAAAGAAGATTGACGAACATACAAATTTTTTTGATAATCAACCGTTCTTGTTGATAATTCTGAAATGAACTTTTCAAATAAAAAAAACGTATTATTTTCCAATGCTAATTCCTGCTGTTTACTATAAAGAGTATTATAAAATATTTCAAAATATTTCAAGAATTTTTCAAACCCCAAAACAAAAACCACAAATACGGAAAAAAACATTTTATTAGCTGTATCTAATATATTTTTCATCCTATTAATCATTTTCTCAACTTCAGATTTCATAATTTGTAATTTCTCAAAATCACTAAACATATAAATCATCCCTTCTTTTACTTTTATGTCTTTCAAACAAAGAAACACTATCTTATATAAAATCACACTAATAATATTATATGTATTTCATTAGAAATTTCATTATCTTCCTTTACAATATCCTCTTAATCTAATCACTATTTTACCTTATAATTATCTTAGGAGGCCTCTATATGCCAAAAGTAACCAATAAAACCCTATACTATATTATCAATGGTATCTTAACCTGTATCTTAGGCGGTATTCTCGCTTTTAACCGTGCAATCGGTATCCAATGGCTAATTGATATTTTCTTTCTTTATGTCATTTTAACAAATATCCTTGATATTTTTATTACCCTTTTTACCAAAGAAAAGAAACTTACTATTTTCAGTAATATCTTAAGAATAATAATTATTTTAGTTTTAAAAACAATTAATCTTACAACGTCGCTCTCTACTTCTTTGCTCATTAGCTTTGTAGGTATCTACCAATTATTTGAAGCTACCATTAACTACATTACCTTTTACCTTTACTACACCAATAAAATTTCAGGAAAATATCGTTATCTCATTGATGCTTTATTATATACAGCTTTTGGCTTAGGTTGTTTCTTTATTCATCGTAATGAATATAAATTACAATTCTATTTAATTGGAGCTTATTTATTTTTATTAGGACTTAGTTTAATACGTGATAGTATCTTCTATAAAAGTGATTTAGGTAAGACTCAATTAAAACGTGCTTTCCGTATGAATCTACCAATTTTTATCACTGCCTTTATCCCTATGAAATCCTTAGAACACATCAATAAGTCTACAACAGCCAAACTGAATGAAACTCAATGGAAACAGCAAGGACAACCTGCCGATTTAGAAGTATTCATTCATGTATCTGATGATGGTTTTGGTAAGATGGGGCATGTGGATTTATGCTACAACAATGAAATCATATCTTATGGATGTTATGACGCATTGTCTACGCATCTAGGTGGAAGCATTGGTGATGGGGTATTATTTAAAGTCGATCGTAATCAATACATTGAATTTTGCAAGGTAGAAAGCAATAAGACATTATTCTGTTATGGATTAAGCTTAAGCCCAAAACAAAAAGAAGCTGTCGATAAAAAGATTGATGAGCTACATCAGTTATTAATTCCTTTTAATCCATCCGGTAAAATTGTAAATGAAAAAGCCAATTTACCAATGTATAGCTATCGTTTAAAACAGGCAACCAATGCCGAACTCTATAAATTTAAAGCAAGTAAATTTAAGAAATACTTCGTTATGAGTACCAACTGTGTTTTACTTGCAGATACCATTATTGGTCAAGCCGGCATTGATATCTTAAGTTTAAGAGGCTTTATTAATCCGGGTACTTATTTAAACTATTTAGAAAAACAATACCAAAGACCTAATAGTATTGTTATTTCTAAAACGATTTATCAATAAAAAACCCTTGTGTATGGTTCATTTTTATGTTCCATTCATAAGGGTTTTCATTTGCTATAAACGTTCAAATGTCTTTTTACCAATGGTTGCAATCCATAGATGTAATAAACCGGTTGTTACTAGTAAAATTACTGTCACCGTGAATAAATATGACATTGTATTGAAATCACTTATATGTTTAAGTGACAAAAATAAGTTAAAGCCTCCAATAAACATACCAGTAAATGTTGCGACAAAAGCAGCTAAACTTTGTTTAATAACGATTACTTCTCGATCAAACTCAAACTTTGGAAACCATAAATTAACAATAATACCAATTTGACCTGTCAATAAGCCTACTAAGATGATGATAAAACAACCTAACAGTAACTCAATGACACTAAATTCAAAGAAAAAGTAAAACAAGAGTAACGATATCATGCCCGGTACTGCAATTACTACAACATTCACTAAAATCTTAGCGTATAAAATCTCTAATACTTTTGCCGGAATCACTTTTAAAATCCAGAAATTCTTTCCTTCTAAGGAAATACTTACAGACGCTGTATTGGAAACAACGCTACTGGAAATTAACGCTGTCATGTATACAATGAAATATGAGTTTTGTATCATGGGTATAAAAGGACGTATCATATTCATGATTTCTGCTTTATTCCAAACTAAGTAAATAGTTCCCCCTAGTATAACCAATTGAAATGTAGCTAAATTAAGAATATACAAGAAATTTGTAATGAATTTATTGAATTCTTTTTTAAATAAGGTAAATAAAACACTATCCTTAGAAACACGTTTTAAAGAAATCTTCTTTTTTACTGTTGTATGATGCACATCCATATTTAAATAAATATAAAGACGATTAAACAAATAGATAAATCCCACAAAAGCAACAACATTAATGAAAATACTAATCCATATATAACTGGTATTCATCGTATAAAGGCCTTTTGCATAATAATATACCGTTGGAAGATACTTTAATTTTTCTATAAAGTCATCACTTAAATGGAGCTTTACTCCTGTGTAACTCATATTTTGATACTTTGCTAATAGATACCAAAAATAAAACGATGCAAGATAAACCAAAACCACCACGATATTATTTGCCAGTTTCTTATAAGGAATTTTATTGGTAATAAAACGAATCATAATCGCTAGGGTACTTGTTACTAGGACTGCTAATACCGGTAAAAATATCAAACCTAAAATCAAATAGAAATAAAACAAGAACTCTAAGTGAAACTTGATTCCCATATAAATAGCACTAGGTACAATAATCACTGTTGAAAACAACAAACTGCTAATATACATCGATGCCATCTTACTTAGCATAATTTGAATTGGTTGAATTGGTAAAACAATTAAACTTTCAAAGTCATTGCTATCAAACAAATGCCCCTGACTTTGTACGATTTGAAACATCACACAAGCTACAAAAGAACTTAGTGTTGTTATATAAATGGCTTGTAACCCTGTATTATCTATAATCTCAATTCCCCATATAATGGAATAATATAAAATGGCAATGATAGGCAGAATTACAATAAAATAATTAATTTTGCGTTTACGACTATTACGAGGACTAATCTTAACCAATAGATTTAATAATTGAATCTTTATAAGTTGTAACATATTATAACCCCAAGAAGATTTCTTCTAATGATTGGTCCTCAATTAATTCACTCGTATTCCCACTTACTACAATACGACCATCTTTAATAATCGCAATCTTATCACATAGCTTTTCTGCAACTTCCAATACGTGTGTAGAAAAGAAAATCGAACTTCCTTTTGCACACAATTGTTTCATAAGCTCTTTTAATTTAAAGGAAGCTTTTGGATCCAAACCTACAAACGGTTCATCCAAAATCAATAACTTTGGCTCATGAATCAAAGCACTGATAATCGCCAGCTTTTGTTTCATCCCATGCGAATAAGAACCAATGGTATCTGCTAAATTCCCATAGATTTCAAATTCATTCGCTAAATGTTCAATACGACTTACCAACGCATGTTTTTCAACTTTATATACATTCCCAATGAAATTTAAATACTGTAAACCGGTTAAATTGGGATAGAGATCCGGATTATCCGGAATATATGCCATGATTTTCTTACACTCTAATGGCTTTTCTTTGTTGTCGATCCCATCAATGGTAATCTTACCTTTTTCATATGTGATAATACCCACAACGGCCTTGATGGTTGTTGTTTTACCAGCCCCATTGTGACCAATAAATCCAAAAATTTCACCATCCTGTACTTCTAGATCAATACCATGTAATACTTCTTTACTTCCATAAGACTTTTTTAGATTTTCAATTTTTAGCATAGTAACCACCTTTCATACTCATTATATCACTTTCTTATTTTTCTTCAATATAATATTTTTATTATTCACAAGACATAAAAAGAAAAAGGCCTAAGGCCTTTCAAAAATCTTCGGCAGTATATACCTCATAAAAAATACTGTTATCAATCTTTTGATCACTTACTAACTCAATCTTTTTAATAGCACCTTTAAATCCTTCGTAGTTATTAAAATTCCCACTTAAGATTAAACCATTTTTTCCAAGACCAAAATATTCAATCGCAATTTCACGATCAATAACCAACTCAATTACAGAGTTATCCGACAAGTGATAACATCCACCTTCCGTATCGTTATCACTTTTTTCCTCTACTTTAACTACCGGTAAAATCTTACCCGTATCTAAAGTAAAATAATATCTTGTTCCAATGCTACCAAAGGCTGAACCTAAGGCAACGCCAATGAAACCATCCTCATCGTATAACAATCCTGTTTCTTCATCTACTGTCATATATTCTTGGATATACTTATATTGTCTACTACCCCTTGAAGTAATACTTTTATAACTCATATATGACTTTGTACTACTTGTTGAACACATGTCAACTTGACTACTTTCAAACTCTTTTACATATTCTTCTTCTGTTTTTAAAGTGAAACCTGAGCATACAATAAAGATTGCCAAGATAAAAAATAATACTAACTTTTTCATACTTCTCCTTTATTTGTATGGAATCATTCTATAATATTCTTAAAAATATGTCAAAAAATGTGACGAGACAAAAAAACTAGCCCCATTGGGAACTAGTTTCTTTTTTAGATTTGTGCTAATTGTTTTCCTAATTCTTCACCTTGTGCTAATACTTCATCACTTGGTGTTTCGCAGCAAATAAATCCTTCATTATTTAAGATGTTTGCGCCACAGTTAGCTAAACGTTCAACCCAATCACGCATCCATTGACCATCACCCCAGCTATAAGAACCGAATAATAAAATTGTCTTACCAGCTGCATATTGTTCTAATTCTGTAACGAATGGTTCTACTTCACCTTCTTCCAGATTTTCAGCTCCCATTGCCGGACAACCTAATGCGAATACGTCTTCATCTTTTACATCATCTACAGAAATGTCACTTAAATTTAATAATTCAGCTTCTTTCCCTGCTTCTTGAATTCCCTTCACAATGCTTTCTGCCATTTGTTCTGTATTACCAGTTGATGACCAATACACTACTTTAATCATTTATCTATTTCCTCCTAAATATTAAATAGTTGTTATATCTAACACGTATATATTACTAGAAGAATAAAATGATAGTCAAGTAACATGATTAGCTTTTACAATTTGATAATTATGCACTTTGTTTTCGCTTACATAACAAGATTCAAACATTTTTATTGCTTATCTATTCAATGTGAGGTTTAATAGATATTGTATTTTAAGAGGTACGTATGAAAAAACATATATTTATCGATCTTGATGGAACATTGCTAGACTTTAAAAACAGTGACTATATTTATTCATCAAGTATAAAAGCTATTCAAAAGGCTCGTCAAAACGGGCATCATATATACATTAATACAGGACGTAGTAAAGCCGGTATTTTTAAACATGTCTTAGACATTGGCTTTGATGGTCTGATCTGTGGTAATGGAGCTTATGTTGAAGTAAATCAAAAAGTATTAAAAAACGAACATTTGAATGAAACTCATGTAAAAGAGTTATTAGAGTTTTTAAAAGAGAAGCAAGCATTATTCTTTGTAGAAACGCATCAAGGTATTTATAGTAATAAAGCGATGCATCAATATTTAAAAGAATATGTTGAAAATAAACCTAATTGCTTTGTTGATTCAATACAACCTTTGGAAAATGCAGATCTTCATCTGACATGTAAAGTATGTGTAATTAAAAGTACGGTGCCTGTTTCCTATATGCAAGAGCGTTTTGGAGACAATTTCATTCTTCATGACAACAGCAACGGAAACTACAGTACCAACGGCTGTGAACTTGGCTTACTACATTCTAGTAAAAAAGATGGAATTTCTATCATTACAAAACATTTGAACATTGACCATCAAGCAACCGTTAGTATTGGAGATGGTGACAATGACTTAGAAATGATTCAATACGCAAACTGTGGCATCGCCATGGGCAATAGTAAACCGATTTTATTAAACCATGCCGATTACATTACAACCGATTATCATCACGATGGTATTTATCAAGCTTTTTTATATCTGGGAGTGATTTAACATGAAACAATATTTAAAATCAAAAACAGGAAAAACCCTTTTATCTCTAATTACTTGTATCTGCTCTTCTTTGCTACAAGCCATAGCAATTCAAGCATTTATTGAGCCAAGTCATTTAATTTCAGGAGGCATTACCGGATTAGCCTTGTTGCTTAATAGTGTATCAAAATCCCTTCAACTTCCCATCGCAACATCCATTTGGATTATTTTATTAAACGCTCCACTTGCGATGATTTGTTATAAATACGTATCAAAACGCTTTGCCTTCTATTCAACATTAAACTTTGTTTTAACCTCTATCTTATTAGGAATTGTACGTATTCAACCATTGTTTGATGACATTATCTTAAACATTTCCTTTGGTGGTTTTATTTCAGCTATGAGTGTTGTAATTGCCTTAAAGGGTCATGCCTCAACAGGTGGTACCGACTTTATTGCCTTATACTTTTCTAACAAGTATAATAAAGCAATTTGGGAATATATCTTTATTGGTAATGTCATTATGATTATTATCTTTGGTTTTACAACAAACTGGGTCAATGCCGGTTATACCATTTTATTTCAATTTATCGCAACCAGAACTGTCGCAACCTTCCATACACGCTACCAACGTATCACTCTACAAATCACTACAACGCTACCAAATGAAGTCATTCATAGTTACATCTCAAATTTTAAACACGGTATTACCGTATTAAATGGCTATGGTGGTTACAGCAAAAAACCGGTGTCTATGCTTACTACAGTTGTATCTTCTTATGAAGTAAGTGATGTGATTGATTGTATTAAAACCATCGATCCAAATGTCATCATCAATGTCTTTTCAACCAAAGACTTTGTAGGTAGCTTCCATCATCAACCGCTTGATTAAAAAGAGTGGATTTCATCTAAGAATCCACTCTTTTACTTTCTGCAATTTTTTTAATCATAAAACGACGTATCATAATACTACTTGCTCCAAAAACCATTGCAAATCCCGCTCGTGTTTCCACCACACGCAATGCCCCCAATTTTAGAATTTCATCAAAATTAATCAAAGTAATATCATTCACCTGAACCGTAAGACGAAGCGGAGAAGCGTGAATCACTTTAATGTTATCCACACCACCGACCGCTTGTGACAAACCATCCACAATACGTTGTGTTTTTCCTGTATTTAATAAATCAAATGCCAAATATTTAAAGAAAACTTGAATTAAAACATAATACACCACAAAAATCACAATACCTATCATAAAGATTAATGATATCGTTCTTGCATAGTTTGGATCACGCAGATACACCAATAAATCCGGCAAACTACCAGGCAATGCGGTTACCACATCTCCCGTATACTTAAACCCTAAATAGACCTTTAAGATTTGTAACACCGCAAACAAAGAGCCTGTAATCAGCATATGCAAAAAGAATAGAAGCGGACTCAGCACTAACAACGCAATCTCTACAGGCAATAAAATTCCTGTAAATATAGATACAATCATCGCTAATATAAGAAACAAACGAATTTTACGTCGTTCAATTTTATCTGTATATAAAAAATACAACGAAATCAATAAGCTTGGTACTGCAAATATATTTAAAATATAATATGGCGTAATAAAACGACCAAAACCAGTTGAAACAACATTTTGATTTGCCATTGCAATCCAAACATTTAAATCTCCCGCAAATGATTCCCCGGCTAAAGATAACCACGTACCACCCAAGCTATCATACCAAAATGGATCACGAATTAAATGATTAATCCCCATCACCGATGTAATACGATCGGCAACTCCATAAACAAATAAACTCATCGGGTTGGTAATATCTTGCGCTACAAAATTTACTGCCATCTGAATAAATTTATCAAAACTTGGCCAAAACAACGCTGTAATAAAAGCTGCAATACTACAATATACTAAATTACTCAAAATAGCCCATGTATCATTGTCAATAAACAACATCAAACTATAACTACTTCTTTTACGACTCCTTGCATAGCTCACTCTTGTACAAAAACCAACGACAAGTGTTGCCAGAATACCAACTTGTACAGGATAACGTACAGTATAAGTCTGTGAATACGTTGATAAATATTGAATACCTAAAATTGGTTGAAAACTAAGAGGTGGTAAATCACTTGATGAAAAAAACATCATCACAATCAAAAATACCACATAACCAATAATTCCAGATATTACATTGATTGAAGAATTATTTTTTCGAGAAACAATTTTAATCAATACAATAAATGGAAAATTTATAATCAGAAAACTTCCCACCAGATATAAAATTTCAGACAATAATATAATATTACGATTTTTTATCGTATAAAATAAATTTACACTTTCGTTATGAACTAAATATCCAATCCCAACAAAAAGAAACGCAACAAAAAGAATCTTAAGGGGTAACCTTAGTGTATCCATTAAAGATTGATATCTTTTCATGCCATCACCTCCTAAATATGATACCATTATAATGACTACCAAGCAATAAACAAGGAGATATTATGCGTCAAATTCCTCAAGCAAAAAAGAAATTTATTTATGATTATTCCTTAATCATTTTTATATTGATTATCGCTACCATAAGTATTATAAGTATCTACTTAGCGGATCCCATTATGGCAAGTAACTTACGTGGAAGTAACCTTTGGCAAAAACAACTCATGTGGTACATCATTTCTTTTATTGTCTGTTACTTCCTTATAAAACTTGGTGTAGATAGACTCTTTACCGCAGTTAGTATTTTTTATTGGATTTTAATTGGACTATTGGTGTTACTTTTAATTGATAAGTTTCTCTTTAATTTGCCGGATCTCTTTATACGTCCCATCAATGGAACAACCGCATGGATTATTTTACCAAAAATCGGTTCTATCCAACCTAGTGAATTTATGAAAGTCGTCTTAATCCTACAATGTTCTAATGTTATCTATAATCATAACTTAGAAAAAAATGCCATGAGTTTTAGCTCAGACTTTGAATTATTCTTCAAAATTTTAAAAGTTATCACATTACCACTCATTCTCATTGTGTTACAGCCAGATACAGGCATTCCGATTGTCATCGTGGTAAGTATTGCGACCATGCTGATGATTGGAGGCATACGCAAGGAATGGATATGGATTGGTTTAATTTTTGTAGTGCTATTATTTGCAACTGTACTCTATCTTTTCTATTTCCATCCTTCATTACTCGGAAAATTGATGGGAAGCAGCTATAAACTACAACGCTTTTATGGATGGTTACAAACTGATAAATACTACCTGACATATGGAAATCAACTTTATACATCCATTGCCGCTCTTGGATCAGGAGGACTAAATGGTCACGCCTTAAATCAATTAGTCATTTCCTTTGCCGAACCGCAGACCGACTTTATCTTTGCAGTAATAGGACAAAATTTCGGCTTTATTGGTACCAGCCTTGTGGTAGTTATCATTACTATTTTTGATATTAAGCTCATTGATATTGCGATGAATCATAAATCAGAAAAAGAAAAAATCATGATGGCAGGACTATTAGGTATGTTAATCTTCCAACAAATTCAAAATATCTCTATGATTATTGGTTTACTACCCATTACAGGTATTACACTTCCACTCATTTCTTATGGAGGAAGCAGTATTATGTCTTACTTTATACCATTTGCTATTGTCTTCTACATGGCAAGTGAAAATAAACTTGCCTTAAAACACTAAAGGATGCTATGCATCCTTTTTTATTACAATAATGTTTTGAGTCGTTGAATATAAGAAATTTGTTTAAAACGTAACATTTTAAAAGATAAATTTGACTTTTTGATGATAACACTTTTCTCCTGATCTAATTTATATTCATATTGATCCGCTAATAAACTTACTCCTTTAAAATGACGATTTTCAAATCGAAACTCCGTAGTGTCTTTAAAAAGAATGCTTGATCGATAGCTACGAAAACGTCCATGATTCAAACCTGCAATTTCCGTTAATTGTAATGCCTCAACTTCATTAGATACGATACTACCATTCAATGTTCGATTGTAAGCAGTTGACCCCAACTGTCCACACACCAACATTCCATTACCACGAAACGATTCCAGATATTCACCGTTGATATACACATCTAAAGTTTGAGCACGTACTACATCTTCCAAACGCACTTCATTGACTCCATAGTAAGTTTTATTAGTATCTGTAATCGCTTCGATCAAAGGATGCTTACTAACAAAGCCATCCTTAGTCTTTAAATCTGTTAATAAATCATCCACTTCATCCAAACAATAATCACTAAAGAATCCCAAGGTTCCACTATGTAAACCAATAAACTCAACATGATCTAAACAATGGATAAAACGATGAATCGCATACAGTAAAGTTCCATCACCACCAATAGCAATACAAAGTTTTGGACACTTTTCATCATACTTGAAATGTCCTTCTAACTCTTTACATACATATTCTTTAATCTTTGCACTTGTTTCATCTAAACGATGAATCACACAATAGGTTTTCATACTCATGTTTTCTCCTTTTTTCAAATAACATATAACCAACCATCAACGTATTGGAAATGGAAAAGGTTAATTTCTGATTCTATTTCATGTCTTTGCTCCTATTAAACTCTATGCTTTTATTATACTTCATTTCCTTCTTATTTTTTATTAGTAAATTGCTTTTGAAGGGGAACAACGATATAATGGAAACATGTAAACATAAAGGAAAAATTATGAAACCATTTGTAGAAATTGAATATAAATTAATGATTAATGAAGACCTCTATCATAGACTCTTAGAGGATTATCCATTAAAAACAACCAAACAAGTGAATCATTATTTCGATACCATTCCATCATTAAAAGAAAAAGGTTTAGCGATGCGTATTCGTGTTATTCATGATGATTATATCTTTACATTAAAAGAAAAACTTGATGTTGGACACAATGAATACGAATTTAAACTCCATGAATTTAATTTTAATGATGTTCGCATTCAAGAACTCTTTCAACACTTTCAAATAAACGATCCTAAGTATCTAGGTTTCTTAGTCACTTATCGTAGTGAACTAGAAATGAAAGAAGGCATTTTATGTGTTGATTTTAATCAATACAACGGAATGGAAGATTATGAATTGGAATATGAATTAAAAGATAGTCATAATGAATCGATGGAAGAATTTCTTGAAATCCTTGATAAATATCAATTAAATTTTCATGAAAATGCTCCATCTAAAATCAAACGTTTTATGCATAGTTTAAAACTAAAATAAATGGAATGAACCTTTGTTTGTTATAATGTAGATAAGGAGAAGTGTATGAAAAATATAGATAAACGTACTGTATTAAACTTAGCATCTTTGATCGCTTATCAAGATGGACAAATTGTTAGTAAAACTCTTTCTCAAAACAACAATGTTACTTTAACGTTATTTTCCTTTGACATTGACGAAGAAATAGGCACACACTCTTCATCAGGAGATGCTCTCGTACAAATCTTGGAAGGAAGTGCTAAGGTTACCATTGAAGATGTTACTTACACATTACAAGAAGGACAAGCCATTATTCTTCCTGCAGCCGTGCCACACAGTGTTTATGCTTTAACAAAATTCAAAATGTTATTAACTGTTATTTTCTAAACCACCTTAGGTGGTTTTTATATTGTTAAAAAGGCTTGAACATGATTATAAAACTCTTTCGGATGTGCAAACATTAACTCTCCATGATTATACCCATCAATCTGTTTACACTTGCATTGTGGTAAGTAGTGTTTAATAAATGCAATATCTTTTTTGCGTTGTTTTCTTTCTAACTCACCATACCAATATATAATCTTACTATCTGTATAAGGTGCTTTTTTAGGTAAGTAGTAATTATTAGCCGAATAAAAAGCATTTTTTAATGTTGTTTGAGAATATGTCTTGAAAAACTGCATCAAACGATCATATTCCTCTTTGGCATCATGACCCTTAACGGTATACCTTGAAGGAGGAAATAAACGCTCTACAAGCCAACGATTGTTTTTGATGATGGTTGCCAAAAAGACATCTTTCCATAAGATGACTTTACATATCCACTTTGGATAAGCATAAGGGGTAATCCCTGCATCAATGATGATGTGATTCATCGATATGGTAGCCGTGGTTACAAGATGAAGTAACATGGATCCACCCATACTTAATCCATAAGCAACATCAAAATGTTGAATGTTTCGTCTGTTTAATTCTTTTACAAGCTCTTTTATGTTCTTTTCAATGGAAGTAAAGTCTTCTTTTGTATCGACATCATGACCATCCGGCACCATGACGTAAACATGATAACGTTGTGCAAGTATTGCAATGCTTTCTTGATATGCCCAATAAGGCTCTAAAATACAACTTGCAAAAAACAACAAGGTTGTTGGATTGATCATTCCATATTCATACAACTTCATAAGAGCCCTCCTCTTTCTTTCATCTTACCATTAAATTAGAAAAAGTAAAAAGAAGGAAAACTTCCTTCTTTTACATTAAGATTGTTTCTTTAGTAACCATAATACAAATAATAAGATAGCACCGGCTACAGCTCCTACTACACCTAAATAAACCAATAAGTTATTATTCGTAGATGGCTTATCTTCTTGTATAGACTCTATTGCCGTTGTTGGTGTTTCTTCTTTTGTACTTTCACTTGTTGTAACTGTTTCAGTGGATGTTGTTGATTCTTCTTGTAGAGTTGTCGAAGTTGTAGTATCAACTTTTACTTTTACCTTACTAGAAGCAACCACATCTTTAACAGTTGGTGTTGTTGTAATCACAACACTCTCTTGCTCTTGTACGGTTACACTTGGTTTTAAAGGTTTCACCTTTAAATTCTTTAAAGCTTGTTTTAGTGTATTCAACACTTCTGTTAATTCATCCTCTGTAATATGATCATACTTCAATAATTCTTGTGCTTGATCATACGCTTGTTTTACACCTGCAAAAGATTCTGGTGTATAGTTTGTTTGAGGTAAGGCTTGAATATGTTTTATCATACCTTTTAGCTCTTCCTTAGAAGTCGGTTGATATTCTTTTAATTGTAAACGAGCAAAGCGGAATGCTATTTGACGTTTTGCCTGTTCAACATCTGAACTATCAGGTTGATCTTGCTTCAACAATTCTTTTGCCTGTGCTACTATTTCGTTTAATTGTGCAACGCTTTCCGGTGTATAACTATCCAAATAGTGTGCTTCAACACGATGAAGGATATCTTGTAAGCCGTCCTTATCTGCCAAAACATCATTACGCAATAACTTAATTTCTGCAGCAGAAGCATTATTATTTACAGCTTCCAATACATAAAGTTTAAAGAAACGTGCTGTTGTTGGAGCAAACGTAATTATTTTTTCATTACGATCCTTCTTAAATGTTCCTGATGTAACAACTTCATAATCACTTCCGTTGTCACTCTTCTCTAAACGATATTTTAAAATGGTTCCATTTAACGATCCTGTCGTTCTAGGTAGATAAGAAATACCGCTAATCACTGCATTTTCTGTAAGTTCCATTTGAATCCAATGTGGCATTGTTGTAATAGACCATCTTGTATGCCAGATCGTATTTGGATTATCATCAAACGCTTTTTGCGGAACATCTTCTTGATTCTGATTGGATGAAGCCGTAATATTTAAGTTCGATACATCATAATAATTTGCATTTTTATATGGTTTTAATACCAATTGATCCAACGCTTTTTTAAGTGTACGTTCATAGTGATTTACTGTTACTTGCATTCCTCTTGGAAGATTTGGTTTAATGCTATCTAAAACCTGTTTCAAAGATGCAACGCTTTCATCTGTAAAGATAGATAAATCATTTGGAATAAGCGCTTTATACTCTTCTATGCGACGATAATCTGCTTTTTTATAATCCGCTTTTTTCAACAACTCTTGTAATTGCTTGATAACATCTTCCACTTCATTGCTATTCGGATGATATTTCTTCAATACCTCTTGCGTAGCTTCTAATAGCGCTTTATCTTGTAAACCTAAATGATTAACCTTAGCTAATAAATGATCAATCTCCACAGAAGATACAAAGGAAGAACGTTTTCCTACTTTTACATTCGATACATACCCTTCAAATGCCTTTGTTTGACTTCCAATGTATTGTACCGGATACATCATTGTCGCTAAAAGTGGTCTTGATCCTACCTTTTCATTATCACCAATCACATCCACCAATTTCCCATCAACATATAACTTCATAAGATCAAGATGATTTTCAAAAGTTAATTCTACCCATTGATTAACAGGTAATGTGTAATGAAATGAATAGTGATAGCCCTCTCGGCTAAACCCAACTGCTCCTGTTTCTAATTGAACAGCCTTTATGCTTCCATATGGACTTTCCAGTAAAATTTGCTCTTGATCACTAGTAGATAAACGCTTTACTTTGAAGGACAAAGTATTATTTAACCCTACTGTTGTAAGTGGTGTTTTCACATAGCTTTCTTGCCCATGTAAGTGAAGAGCTTTTTTACCATCCACTTCCTCGATTGAGGCATTCTTAGTAGTAAGAATATCTCGTTGATTACCTGATACATCTTTTAAATCATAGAATGGATAATGTAACAAAGTATCATTTGTCATAGACTCCAGATAATCAAAATTTGTATTTGGAACTTCTTGTAAAGTTTGTGAAGTTGCGATTGCCTTATTTAAACTGTATTGACCTTTTCCCCATAATTTCGCAGCGAAAAGTGGCATAGCCGGTTTAATTCTTACATAGACATCATATTCACTTACACCATTGTCTAATATATCGATCATATCATTCCAAACAGCAAACGATCCTCCTAACATTTGAGCATCCCCTGCAGGAATAAAATGACCTCCAATATGATTAATTTCATCGTTATAAAGTATAGATGGTGATAGATAGTCATAATAATATCCAGCATTTGGCACAATATAGTATTGACCATCATTAGAATTGATTAAATCAAATCCTAAATCATACATTTCTTTCATATTTGACCATGTAGCATTCCATAAGTTCATTTCATACCCGGAACCTAACACTTCCACACTACCTTTAATTTGTGATAAACTACCCCAAATGCGAGGTTTACGTCCTGAATCTTCGATAAATTTTAATAAATCTTTACTGAAACGACGATAAGCATTGCCATCTGCAGTGTACTCATCCGCTCCAATATGAATTGTAGTATCCAAATCGAAAACCGGATCACTTCCTTGTAAATACTCATTAAAAATAGTCTTTACAAAATTTAAACTGTCATCATAGCGATTAATCAAATCCAGATGGTCATTTTCACGACCATATGTTCCATGTCTTAAATCCGGTCTGACTTTTGTTAGTGCCAATGAATGGGCTGGAGTGTCAATTTCAGGAACAATTTGAACACCATAAATACGTGATTCATGAATGAATTGTTTAAAATCTTCTTTTGAATACCAAACATCTTTGCTTGTTAGATCTGCTTGATATAATCCATTTTCTCCACCTTGTTTGATATCTGACTCTAAACGGAATCCTGAATAGGCTGTCATTGGATCTTTATTTGCTCTTGAATAATTTTCAAGTGGAATTAAATTATCATTTAAGTGGATATGAAAATCATTGAGCTTATACCAAGCCATTAACTTAACCACTTGTTTTAAATATTCTAATGTAAATGTCTTACGACCAACATCTAAAATAAATCCTCGTACTGCATACAATGGGTAATCACGCACAATACCCTTAGGTAGCTGTTGGTCATGTAAAATACTTTGTAAAATCGTTCTGGTTGCCCAAAAAGCCCCAACCGTATCATAGGCAGTAATTGTTACTTGATCTTCTACATCCAAGATATATCCTTCTTTTTGCAAACCAAAAGAAGCATCATTTGTCATTGTAAATACAATATCTCCTGCTTTCGCTTGTGTAGCCAGCGATAAAGTATTCCCTGTTAAATCTTTATAATCATTAATAAATACTTGTGCCACTTCTTGTAAACGAGGATCTAAAACAACAACCTTCGTTGTATCTTGAATTTGATAAACACCTTCTTTACCAACCCATTCACTAACTTCCGGAAGAACATTTGGAGCTTGGTTACTACCCAATTGATCACGATACTTTCCTAATACCGTTACCGGAATTTCTTTAAATACGTATTCTTTTGTAGCTTTATTGGTAATCTTAAAAGAAACTTTTACCGTTTTATCTACAAATGGTTGATAAATTTCTAACTGATCATTAACAATTTGTTCAATATCCGTTCCATTGTACTTTACATCAAATGCTTCTGAATCCGGCAAATGAACAAGTAATTTCTTCGCACCAAATGCCGGTGTTTCAATTTGAATGGCACTTGCTACATCATTCATCGTTTCTTTCCCAACACCACCATAAATTTCCACTTCGTACAAAGAAATATTTGGCCAATCAATTCCTGAATCCAGATCTAAGGATTGAAATTGATTTACCAATAATCGCACGTAACGTGCACGTTCTACTTGATCTAAAACAACTTTTTGAAACTTGTTTGTTGGAATTTGATTAAAACTCTTTACACTTCTCCAATCATTTAAAGCAGGATCATTAGAAAGCTGAATTTCATAGGAAGTTGCCTTACGCCCTTCCCAATATAAATGTAAACTCTTAATATTTTTCTCTGATCCTAAATCGATATACATCCAATGCGGAGCACCTGTTGTTTTACTTGCCCAACGACTGTTGCGTGATGTTTTATCACCATCAACTAGTTTACTACCATTTAAACTTACAGCTTCTTCCCCGGATGTAACAACAAGCTTCCCTAGAGCAACGTTTTCATTATCATCCTGTATCAACTCACCTTTTATTGCACCTATAATTTCAAATTCTCTTAAAGAAACACTTGGATATGCATTCTTTTTCATTTTTTGAACGCTTACCTTAATATAACGATAGTGCTTTTTCACATCTACCGAAAACGATGTATCTTGAGGATACCCCTCTTCAAATTTATCTTCTGATTGATACAATACATCGTAATCAACTTTATTATTTGAACCTTCAATTTTAAACAATGCAATGCGTTGTGTATCATCGTTTTCAGACACTAAACGAAATCCTTTGATTTCACTACTTGCTTGTAAATCTACTTCTAACCACTGTTCAGGAGGTGCCTCAGCAGACCAACGATCTCTTTTTGCATCATTCACGATACCATCTACCGCTTTTTCTGCACTCATACCGTATTGGCTTGCCTGTTGGCTAGCCGTAACTGTCTTCCCTTTTGCAATATTTGTATATGAACTTGGTGTACTTTCACCTGTATCACTACCTAGAATTCCTCGCACTTCAAACTCTCTTAATGAAATGCTTGGATATGCTCCATGTTTTAATTTTTCAATAGTAATTTTCACATAGCGATACTGATGATTTCCATCCACTACAAAACGATAGTCTTGTACAAACCCTTCTTCCGATTTATCTTCCGATTGATAAATTAAGGTATAATCTCGATCATTATTGGAACCTTCTATTTTAAATTGACCGATGCGTTGAGCACCATCATTTTCACTGACAATACGAAACCCTTTAAGTTCACTAATTTTTTCCAAATCTACTCTTAAAAACTGTGGAGCAGCTTGTTCATAAGCCCAACGAGCCTTGGAATCATCATTCACAATACCATCTACCGCTTTGCTAGCTGCAAAACCATATTGTACATCTTCACCACTTGCTACTACATTTTTATTGAGTGCAAGATTATCAAATGAATTAAGATCTACCGTTGGTTCTGTTGAATCTGGTTGATAGCCTCGCACTTCAAACTCTCTAAGCGAAACGCTTGGATAAGCTCCATGTTTTAACTTTTCAATCGTAATCTTTACAAAGCGATATTGGTGATCGCCATCAACTGAGAACTGTAAATCGCCCGGATATCCTTCTGTTGATTTATCTTCTGATTGATAAATCAACGTATATTCCTGATCGTCATTTGATCCTTCAATTTTAAATTGACCAATACGTTGATCGTTATCATTTTCAGCAACAATACGAAATCCTTTGATTTCACTTTTGCTTTCCAAATCCACTCTTAAGAATTGTGGAGGTTGCATTTCATATGCCCAACGATCTGCTTTTTCTTGATTAACAATGCCATCTACAGCTTTGCTAGCTAAAAAGCCATACTCTGCATCTTCACCACTTGCAGTAACCGGCTTATTCAGCGCAAGGTTTACTTCTTCTTTGGCATAGACAGAAACTGCCAGATTATTCAAAGGAATCATGGCCATCAGCAATGCCAGCGAAAGCATAAATTTCATTAGTTTTCTTCCCATACATTCACCTCTTATTTTATATTCTACACAGAAAGTTTTTACAATCAAAGCGTTTACATTATTTTTGTTAAATTGTATAAATACGTCGTTTTAAAATACAAATGTTTTACTATTATAACTAAAAAAACGGTACTTCTATACCGTATTTCTTACCGCTATTGATTTAAAAAATCGTCACTTTCAATTAAGTAGTCTAACTGAAGAAATGCTTCCTCTTCATCAACATTATAAAGATAACAATATGCCTTTCCAAACCATTGTTTATTTTCATCATAAACATCCATTATCACCCTATGATAAAGATTGTTTGGATTGTTCTCTCCATAATAACCTTCATAGCTATCCAACTTTCTAAAATCAAACTCTTGTGCAAGTTCAAAAACATCCCCCAAAATAAAACGAGATCCTTGCAATAAAGCAGGATAATTACCATTTTTCACTTGATAAAGCTCACCCTTTACAAATGCCGGATATCTTTTTAAAACATACTTCCCTAAATATTCATCATATGCTCTTGCTCCTTTACGTAATGTACCATAAACAAATAATTTCATCATTCCATCCTTTCCGTCTACATTTAAAGTGTACTACGATCAAAAATGAACAGCAACTGCGTTTAAAAGATGGCTTCTTTCATAGGTAAATACATCGGAAAATGATATAATCAAGATATGAAATTGACTTCTCAAGAAAAATTGCGAAAGCGCATTCTATATATTGGATTTTTAATGGTCATTGCTGTCATTACAATTCTTTATTTTTTTAGTGCTTATTATGATCATATAAATTTGAATAAAAAAATACTAACAACTCAATCTATTATTAAAACACAGTTTAAAGATATTTTTTTAAATCTTGAAAAAAGTACGGAACGTTTTCAACATGATTCCCGTTTACATCATTTCTTTACCATGCAAGATGACACATATCCTTTATATCAAGAACTATCCCTTTTGAATGCTTCTAACCTGAAATATCATCTTGTTCTTTTTAATGAACAAAAAGAAGTTATCTTTAGTAGTTTTACAAATTCTTTTGATTCTATTGATAAAAACTATCAAATGATTTTTTTAAAAAACTTACAACATAATCAAAAAATGGATAGCTACCATTCCAACATCGAAAATTCAAACAATCAATATTTAATTTACAGCAGTAAGTTGGATCATTTAGGCTATGTAATGTATTACTTGAAGGACGCCGACTTGCTTGCTCATCTACAAACCAAGACTCTTGATAATTTTTTAATTGTAGATGAAAACGATCATATTATTATTTCCAGTAACACGTTTTTAAACCAACAGCGAAAGCAATATCATAAAAACCAAATTACCATTAACAACTCCAATTATTTAGTAAGAAAAACTCCCATTGTAACCAATATTAGTTTGATCACTTTAGTACGCAAAGATACATTATTTAATATAGAATCCTTAGTAGTAATTGCCTTATTTTCCTTTTTGCTATCTACTATCTTGCTCCACTACTATTCTAAGAAAATATCCATCCATACAACAACATCATTAGAATTGTTTCTAACACAGCTCCAACAAATAAAAACACAAAATCTAACCCACCTTACCATACATACGAATGATGAATTTGAAACCATCGCTAACAACATGAATGAACTATTAGAAGAAATCAAAACCTTAGCCGATAATAATCAAAAACTTTTAATCTTAGGTCAACAAATAGAACTTAAGCAATTACAAGCACAATTTAATCCTCACTTTCTATATAATACCTTAGAAACTCTTAGATGTTTACTTTTTGTAGATACTTACGCTGCGAATGATTTAATCTTAAAACTTACAAACATTCTACGTTATTCCATTTCTTTAAATAATCAGCAAGTATTATTTATTGATGATTTTAACTATATCAAAAATTTCTTAGAAATTATTAAGTTACGTTTTGAAGATCGTTTTGAATACATTATTAAAATTGACGAACGATGTCATCAAGTAAAAATTCCCAAGCTCATTCTTCAACCTCTGATTGAAAACAGTATTAAGCATAACTTTAAAACAAAAGATCATTTAACGATATGGATTAGTGTAGATCTCATTGATGAAGACTTGGTTATTGAACTTGAAGATAACGGTGAAGGCATGAGTAAGCAACAACTTGACCATTTGATCAGCAATTTAGATAAAGATACCAATCATATCGGGCTATCAAATGTATACAAACGTTTACAGCTTTTATACAAACAAGATGCAGAGTTAACAATAAATTCATATCAACATATTGGAACAAAGATTTCCATTAGAATTAGGAGAAAAGATGTATAAAGTATTGATTGTAGAAGATGAAAGTTTAATTCGTAAAGCATTGATTTACAGTTTTAATTGGCAAAGTATCAACTGTAATGTCATTGCTGAAGCTGCCGATGGAATTAAAGGACAAGCATTAATTGAAGAACTTTCACCGGATATTGTAATTACCGATGTTACTATGCCATTAAAAAATGGTATTGATATGTTAAAAGAAACATATCATTTAAAATATAAACCTATCATCATTTCTGGCTATAGTGAATTCGAATATGCCAAGGAAGCTATAAAGTATGGCATTGTCGAATATCTTCTAAAGCCTATTGATTACACTGAGCTGAAGCATGCTCTAAAGCAAGCAATTCAACAGATTGAAATGCAAAAAGCATATGAATTACAAACTATCAAAAATCATCAACATACAACCGCAACTGTCTTAAAAAAACATCAAATCTCCTTTGATAACAAATCACCTGAAATTGCCAAAACACTGGATTATATTAATCAACACTATAATGAAAAAATTATTATCGAAGATCTCACAGAGTTTTTAAACTGTAGCGCAAGTTTTTTAAACTATAAATTTAAAGAAGAAATTGGTACTACCTTCTCCGATTATGTAAATCGTTTTCGTATACTAAAGGCATTAGAGTTTATTAAAACCAACGAATATCCCCTATATAAAATTGCTACAATGTGTGGATTTAAAGATTATAAATATTTCAATCAAGTCTTTCATAAATACATCGGATGTTCCGTAAAAAGTTTTCAACAGCTAGTACTCTAGCTGTTTTTGTTTTATTTTCCCCAATCTTGTTGTTTTTTGGTATTTAAAAGCGCTTACATTATTTTTATAATCAAAGAAAGAAGGAGGAAACTATGAAACATATTATGAAATTGATGGTATGTGCACTATTGATGATTTCTTTGGTGGCATGCTCTAAAGATTCAAAAAAGGAGGATACCGGTAACGATACACCTACGGCAAGTGATAAACTTGTAATTTATTCTCCAAACAGTGAAGGTCTAATGAATTCCGTTGTTCCTTTATTCGAAAAAACTTATGGAGTAAAAGTAGAAGTCATTCAGGCAGGAACAGGAGAATTGATTAAACGTTTACAATCTGAAAAAGATGATCCATATGCCGATGTATTATTCGGTGGAGCACATTCTCAATACATCTCAAATCCAGATTTGTGGGAAACTTATGTTTCTACAAATGACAACACACTTCCGGAAGCTTATCGTAACAAATCAGGCTTTACAACAAGTTACGTGTTGGATGGAAGCGTTCTTATCGTAAATAAAGAATTAGCAAAAGATATTAAAATTGAAAGTTATGAAGATTTATTAAACCCTGCTCTTAAAGGAAAAATCGCAATGGGAGATCCTGCAAACTCTTCAAGTGCCTTTGCACAACTTACAAATATTCTATTAGCGAAAGGTGGATATGAATCAGAAGAAGCATGGGACTATGTTGGAAAATTAATTCAACAACTTGATGGAAAGGTAGCTTCCGGTTCAAGTGCAGTTTATAAATCAGTTGCAGATGGAGAAATGGTTGTTGGATTATCTTATGAAGATCCATGTGCACAATTAGTACGTGATGGAGCAAATGTTGAAGTGGTATATCCAAGTGAAGGTGTAGTTTATCTTCCAGCTACTTCCGGCATCGTGAAAAATGCAAAAAACTTAGAAAATGCAAAAAAATTCATCGACTTCTTACAGACTCCTGAAGTACAAGATATTTTTGGTACAACATTAACAAATAGACCGGTTCTAGAAAGTGCAAAAACAGCCGATTACATGACTCCAATAGCACAAATTAAAGTTCTAGAAGAAGACCGTGAATGGGTCAATGCCCATAAGGGAGAATTAAGCAGTAAATATACAGATTTATTTGCATCACTTCAAAAATAGTGGAGGATTGAAATGAGTGTTAATATAAAAATTAGAAATGCTGTAAAAAAATACGGAAATAACACAATAATCCAAGACTTATCATTAGATATTAAGAAGGGTGAATTATTCACCCTTCTTGGTCCTAGTGGATGTGGGAAAACAACTCTCTTACGAATGATAGCCGGATTTAATAGTATTGAAGGGGGAGATTTCTATTTTGAAACTACAAAAATCAATGACATTGATCCCGGAAAACGAAACATCGGAATGGTTTTCCAAAATTACGCTATCTTCCCACACCTAAGCGTGAAAGATAATGTAGCTTTCGGATTAAAAAATCGAAAATTGTCAAAAGATAAAATTGAAAAAGATACTGATACCTTTTTAAAACTCATGCAAATTGATGTATTTAAAGATCGTATGCCAGATCGTTTATCCGGAGGTCAACAGCAAAGAGTTGCTTTGGCACGTGCTTTAGTTATTAAACCGGATGTATTGCTTATGGATGAACCTTTAAGTAATTTAGATGCAAAACTAAGAGTAGAAATGCGTACGGCTATCAAAGATATCCAAAAGGAAGTCGGTATTACTACGGTTTATGTTACCCATGACCAAGAAGAAGCCATGGCAATCTCAGATCGTATCGCTGTTATGAAACATGGGGTGATTCAACACATTGGAACACCAAAGAACTTATATCAAAGACCTGCAAATTTATTTGTTGCAACATTTATCGGACGAACAAATGTAGTAAACGCAACCTTACTGTATCAAAATCATAAACATTATCTGAAATTAACAGATTCTTACGAAGTAGAGATTGATACGATAAACCCTACTATTACAAAAAATCAAGAAGTCAAAGTATCCATTCGTCCGGAAGAGTTTTATATTAGTGATGAAGGAATTGAAGCAGTCGTAGATTCCAGTGTATTTTTGGGTCTAAATACACACTATTTTATTCATTTAAAAGAAACAAATCAAAAAATAGAAGTGATTCAAGAATCCTCTATCAATAATATTATTGAAAATGGTACAACGATTAAACTGGCGATTAAAAAAGAAAAAATCAATGTTTTTGATGCCCATGATGAACAAAGTTTGACTGTTGGTGTTGAAAATGAAAAATAATCATAAGTTTAAACTGGATATTTGGGGATTTATAACATTAGGTATTTTATTTCTTTACGCTTTATTCTTTGTCTTGCCGTTATGTAACATCTTGTATCAAGCAGTCATTGATAAAACAACAGGTCAATTAACCTTTGCTTATTTTGCAAAATTCTTTAGTAAGCAATATTATTTTTCTACCTTAATCAATAGTTTTAAAGTTAGTTTCTTTACTATGATACTAGCAATATGTATCGGTACCCCACTTGCTTATTTTTTTACCATGTATAAAATTAAAGGTAAAAAAATTCTACAAATTATGATTATCTTAGCTAGTATGTCTGCACCATTTATCGGTGCTTACTCATGGATTTTGTTACTTGGAAGAAACGGAGTAGTTACAAACTTCTTTAAAGGATTTGGTATCAGCACCCCTCCAATTTATGGCTTTGTCGGTATTTTACTCGTATTTGTTTGTCAATTATTTCCTTTAATCTTCTTATATGTACAAGGAGCTTTAAAAAATGTAGATAACTCTTTAATTGAAGCAAGTAAGAATTTAGGATGTGAAGGAATATCACTTTTCTTTAAAATCATTGTTCCTTTAGTTATACCAACCATTTTAGCCGGTGGACTGCTCGTATTTATGAGAGCTATTTCTGACTTTGGTACCCCTATGCTGATCGGGGAAGGATATCGTACATTTCCTGTACTGATTTTTGGAGAATTTATGAGTGAGGTGAAAGGTGATGATGGCTTTGCATCAGCAATTGCCATTGTAGCTATTATTATTACTGCTGTATTTTTCTTACTGCAAAAATATGCAAGTAATCGCTTTTCTTTCACTATGAATGCACTACATCCAATTGAAAGTAAATCGCTTAAAGGCATAAAAAATCTACTTGTACATGCGTTTTGTTATATTGTAGTAGGTATTGCATTTATCCCTCAAATGTACGTTGTATATACTTCATTTAAAAACACACAAGGCCTATTATTTGTGGAAGGATACTCATTAAAAAGCTATGAATTAGCTTTCCAACGTTTAGGTAATACCATTATAAATACCTTTAAAATTCCAGGTATTGCCTTACTGTTAATTCTATTCTTTGCTATTTTAATTGCTTACCTTGTTGTAAGAAGAAAAAATGCTTTAACAAATACTTTAGATATTACAAGCATGATTCCGTATATTATTCCGGGTTCTGTTGTTGGTATTGCCTTTGGAATTACTTTTAAAAATAAATTCTTTTCTATCAGTGGTCTATTATTGATGGTTATTGCTTTGGTTGTTCGTCGTTTGCCATACACAATTCGATCAAGTGTAGCCATTTTACAACAAATTCCACTTTCCATTGAAGAAGCAAGTATCTCCTTAGGTGCAAGTAAATTAAAAACATTCTTTAAAATCACAGTACCAATGATGGCTTCCGGTATCATTGCCGGAGCAATCCTAAGTTGGGTAACCTTAATCAGTGAATTATCAACTGCCATTATCCTATATACTACAAAAACAAAAACGCTTACTATTTCCATTTATACAGAAGTATTAAGAGGAAACTATGGCATTGCAGCTGCATTAAGTACAATCTTAACCTTATTAACGATTGTTTCCCTTTTATTATTTATGAAATTTTCAAAAAACAAAGACATTACAATGTAAAAAAGAAGTGATTTCCATATTCACTTCTTTTTATGTTATTTTACAACTTAAAATACATCTCTTACCTATTTTGTTTCGAAATGTTTACGTACAATAGGTGCTACTTTTTCACCAAATAAACGAATTGCCTTTAACACATCTTGATGATTCATAGAACCTACAGGTAGGTGTAACATAAAACGATCCATTTGTAAGGCTTCCATTACTTTAATAATTTTTTTAGCAACGGTTTCAGGCCCTCCAACAAATAATGCTCCACGCTGTATTTCATATAAATATTGTTCTTTTGTTAATGGACGCCAATGAGCACGGTCTCTACTAATAGCATCGACCAACATTTTTGTTGGATGAAAATATGCATCAATTGCCTCTTTATCCGTATCTGCAATATAACCCCAAGAGTGCATAGCCACTTTTAGTTGTTCATCTGTAAACCCTTGTGCATGCCCTACAGCTTTATAGATTTCCACTCTTTCTTTAAATGCCATAGGATCACCACCAATAATGGCATACGTAATTGGTAAACCAAGTCTGGCAATTTTAACCGATGACTCTAAATTTCCACCAGTAGCAACCCAAATAGGAAGTTTTTTACCCTCTACTCTTGGATATACACCTTTTTTATTTACAGTATATGTGTGCTTCCCTTGCCAATCTAAGATTTCATGTTCATTGATTTTTAGTAGCATCTCTAATTTCTCATCAAATAATTCTTGATAATTATTCAATGAATAACCAAACAATTCAAATCCTTCTGTAAAAGAAGAACGTCCAACCATAACCTCTGCTCTTCCTTGTGAAACTGCATCTAATGTTGCAAAGTTTTGATACACACGAATAGGATCGTGTGTCGATATATTTGTTGTGGCACTTGATAACTTAATATGTTTGGTATTTCTAGCACCCGCAGCTAAAACCATTTCAGGTACAGATACTGCAAAATCACTTCTATGGTGTTCTCCAATAGCATAAATATCTAACCCTACTTCATCAGCTAACTCAATCTCTTCAATTAAATTGGTAATACGTTGTGCATGAGATAACACTTCATTTGTATGTTCTATGGGTGTTGTTTCCCCAAATGTTGAAATTCCTAATTCTATCATTTTCTTCCTCCGATAATTAGATTTAAATTTTGTTTTTTCATTTTAGCAATAAATTTGATATTTTGCATTTACAATGCTTAGGTATTAAAAGATTCTAAGATATTCAATCTTTTATACTTTATTTATTGTTTTTTAAATTTGCTAAATCAATACACACATCACTGAACTCAGCGATGTCTTTTTCATGACTAACAATAATAACGGTTTTCCCTTGCTTACTATACTCTTTTAAGAAATCCAATACAATCTTTTTGTTTTCTTCATCTAAAGAAGCCGTTGGCTCATCTGCCAAAATAATATCCGGATTCTTTAATAAAATCTTAGCAATCGTAATACGTTGTTGTTCTCCACCTGACATGCCATAGATTTTACGATTTAAGAAACTTTCATCTAAATTCAATTTCTTTAAAATAGAACTTACATTCTTTAATAACTCTTTATTCTTCTTAACACAATACATCAATTGTAAATTCTGTTTGACCGTTTCATTTTCAATCAATCCATAATCTTGAAACACAAAGCCCACTTTTTCTCTTAAAAACTTTGTTTTCTCTTTCTTTCCTTTTACTGCTTTTCCATCATATAGAACTTCTCCTGAATCAAATCCCTGTATTTGTCCGATGATGTCTAGTAATGTTGTTTTTCCACAACCACTGGAACCATAAATACAAGTAATTAACCCGGAATCTATCTTTAAGTTTAAATCTTTAAATAATACAAAATCTTTAAATGTTTTCTTTACATTCTTAATCTCTATGACCATGTGTACTTCTCACTTTCTTAAATTTAAAATGAAACTTGATATATAGCATTGCTTCAAAAAGGAAATAAAATCCGATCCAAATCATTAATTGTTGCATATCTATATGTTTCAAACGAAGAATTGAATACAAAGCAATTGCTAGAACTGTCACTAGACTCATCTTCATCATATAAAGAACGATAGGCATTGGAGATAATCCTTCTACCATGGATATATAATATTTTTTGTAGTTATTAGCGATGTCTATGTCAATCATTAAACTCGCTATTAGATATCCGGAAACGATGATAATTGTTATCAAGACAATAGAATGCAAATAATATTTCAAATTATCATAATAAAAGTAATCATAGGTACTTTTATAACTTCGGATAGAGTATGTGCGTCCATAACCTGCATCCTTAAATACTTGAGTTAAGTAATTTTGTGCTTCTAAAACGTTTCCATTATATTTAAATGAAGCTCCAGCTATTTGTCCTTTGTATTCATCTTCAACAGGAATATATAAAATTGGTGCTTTATAATCAATCTCATCGGTAAACAATAAATCCCAAACGCTATTGTTATAAATTTTCTTGTCATATTCGACGATATTTACTGCTCGAGGTGTAGTTAAATAGTCTTGTACCATTTTTTGATAAAAGTCACGTTCATATTGATACCCTTTACGATAGAAAATATAGATTTCTTCTTCTTTAAATTCCCCTTCCACTAGATTCTGTTTCTTTACTTGAACGTCATCAAAAAAATATATCTTCTTGGATGGATCAATACCATTTTCATCCCAATAATGACCACTACCATAAGAGGTTAATTCATTATCCTTTTTTAGTCTTGTTTGAATTGATATATAGCGTTCAGTACCAATATCATCATGATATTCAGTTTCTAGTTCAGTATCCATCATATACCAATTTTTTATCTTTTCATTTACATGATGATAACGACTAACCATCTGAACAGTTTTATATAAATTCGTTAACCCTGATAATAATAAGGGTAAAGAGATAAATACAATTGCTCCCTTTAACAGTAATGAGCCATAAAATACTTCTTGCAAGTTATTTTTCCCTTTTAAATGCGTTTTCATCGGTATTGCTTTAATGATTCCTAATAGTAAGGTTGAATAAATAAGTGTAATACCATGAATCTGCATAAATTGAGCGAATGAAATAAAAGTAAAGTATTTAACCGTTATCAAGTTACCGGAGTAATAAATAGCACTTCCCAATAAAAATAAACACATAAAGGAAAACGATATAAATAAATAGGGCTTAAAAAATAATTTCCAAAATATTTGTATACTTGTATAGCCTTCTATTTTCAAAAGAGATATTTTTTTAGATTCTGAAAACAAAATGGAACAAAGTAAAATCATCAATAAGAAAGGAATGGCTACTTTCATTTTTTTATAGAAAATGAGTTGCTCCAAATTAATGAAAGAAAACTTTTCATTTTCTATTTCGCTTGAATACTGATGAAACATTTTAAAGCTAGGATAAGCTTGTATCATGGCTTGTTCAAATGAGTGAAGATTTTCTTGAATATCTCCTTTTAAACTTATAAAATTATAAAAACCTTCATTTTGTGGATCATTAATGGTAGATGTTAAGCGAACATGAAAACCTAATATTCCGGCAATTCTTTGTTTTTTATCTTTTGCATTAAATGTATATATATTTTTAGAATCTGATAAGTTTACATAACCATCAGCAAGCATTACATGTGTTTTATAGTAAGAATTGTTATCTGTAGTATAAATAGAAACTGCATCACGTAGATCCTCTGTTTCTCCATATTTGATTTTTACTATAACTAAATTATTTTCTGTAGCAATTTTATTTAATGTGGTGTGAAATTCTATGGTATTTATTTCACCAAGAGTAGAATCGAAAGTATAACTTTCTGATATTCTGTCCATTCTCCAATATCTTAAAGAATAAAATACAGATCTGGTAGAAGCATTGGTAAAAATAATACCAGAAATCACACCAGTGAATAAAGTTAGCATAAAAACTACAGCATATATTTTCTTTTTCATTTTCAAATATCCTTTCTATTTGCTAAAAATAGAATTTGCTTATTTATTATTTTAATTTAAACTTACTACCAAAAAAGTAACACACATAAAACTTGATTTCAACATTGTTAAAAATTATGAAGATGTCACAAAATATAGGTTTTAATCATTAAAAAGAACACTTTTTGTGTTCTTTTTAGTTCTCTTCTTGTTTCAAGAATACATATCCTAATCCATAGATAGAAAGTGCTAATACAAATAAATATAATGTTATATTTGTATAATCACCTGTCTTTGGTATTCTTATTTTATGTTTAACTTGTATATCTTCATCATCTTCAACAACTGGAGATTTTGGTGGTTGATATGTATTCTTAATTGTTTGATGATCTACAATGGTTTTATGATAATGCTTAGGCACTTTCACTTCATCAACACTATAGACATAGTCTACACCTATATTATCTGTCTTTGGTAAATCATTCCAAGTATAGCTTGTTGTTCCATTGTCCAAGGTAACCGGTTGATTGTATGCTACACCATTTTGTAGTAATTGCAGTAAAATACTTGGATGTTGTGTTGGTCCATTTTCCCAAATCTTTGTAGCAGTGAAACTTATTTTTTCACTTTCATAAGTATTGGTAATATCGTTACCTGCTTGCGTCACAATATATGTTCTACCTGAAATAATAATCTTATTTCCTACAACACCTACTTCTTGAACACTATATGTGTACACATTACCTTGCTCATCGGTTTCAGGCATATCCTTCCAAGTGTAGGTAAATGGTCCTGTTCCTGTTTTTTCAGGAATTACATTTACAAGTTGAGGAGCTTGTCCTGCAATATTACGATATAATTCAATATCCACAGCTGTATGATCTGTTTTAGGTCCATTGACCCATGTTTTTGTTGCTAAAATTGCTTTCTTTGGTGATTCATAGGTGTTTTTAATTGTTCCTGCATTTACAATTTCTTTTCTATAATTTGTTGGAACCGCTACTTCATCTACCGTATAGATATAATCAACACCTTGATTATCTGTCTTAGGCAACTCATCCCAAGTATAGTTTGTTGTTCCATGGGTAAGTGTTACCGGTTGTTTATATGCAATATCATTTTGTTTTAGTTGTAATAAAATGGTTGGATGTTGTGTTGGTCCATTTTCCCAAATCTTTGTAGCAGTGAAACTTATTTTTTCACTTTCATAAGTATTGGTAATATCGTTACCTACCTGTGTAACTATATATGTTCTACCTGAAATAGTTACTTTATTCCCTACCATACCTGCTTCTTTTACACGATAGGTATAAGAATTCCCGTGATCATCGGTTTCAGGCATATCCTTCCAAGTGTAGGTAAATGGTCCTGTTCCTGTTTTCTCAGGAACTACATTTACAGATTGAGGAGCTTGTCCTGTAATATTACGATATAATTCAAGCTCTACAGCCGTATGATCTGTTTTAGGTCCATTGACCCATGTTTTTGTTGCTATAACATCACTAGTATTTGGTCTAAACGTATTGGTAATGTCATTTCCTACTTGTGTAACAATATATTGATTACCATGAATTGTTACAATATTTCCCACTACACCTTTTTCTTTTACACTATAGGTGTAAAGATTCCCTAATTTATCAGTTTCAGGCAAGTCCTTCCAAGTGTAGGTAAATGGTCCTGTTCCTGTTTTCTCCGGAGTTACATTTACAAGTTGAGGAGCTTGTCCTGCAATATTACGATATAATTCAATATCCACAGCTGTATGATCCGCTACCGGTCCATTGACCCATGTTTTTGTTGCCTGAAAGTTTATTTTATTAATGATTTTTTCATTTGTTATAATTCCAAGATCTATAACTTGCTGATCGGTTTTAACCACTACTTCTTTATTTAAAGTCGTATCTAGTACATAACCCGCTATTGTTTCTAATTCTCTCAAGTAATATGTTCCGTATTTTACATCATGAAAGACAACGTTACCCTGAGGTCCACTAATAGCTTCATAACTTGCGGTTGTTTCATTGGCTTTAAATAATCCAAATTTTACATTTTCTAACTTCACTTGAGGATTATACTGATCTTGTTTTACAAATTGCACAGATCCTACAATGGGTTTATTTTCTACACGAACCTCTTGCAAGATACCGGTATCTACTACAACATTCATAGTATCAATGCCTTTGACATAACCCTCCGGTGCAGTTACTTCCTTTAATGTATAGTTACCAAATGGCACATTTTTAAACACAACTCTTCCTTGTTGATCACTTGTTTGTCGTTGATCATAACCTGCACCGACTAATTGAAATTCAGCATTAGGTAAACCACTTCCATCTTCCTGAGATACCTTAATGACCTTGACATCTTTTTTGGTATAGACCATTGCACCATTGGCAATTGCTGAATTACGTGTTGGATTTATTGCAAATGCATAACTTAACCCTTGATTTTCCGCTTTGCTTTCAATATTATTGCCTTTGATGTTGTTATTAAATGATGGGTCTGCAAATATCTCTTCTTCATTTTTAGTAAATCTTACACGATATTCTCCACGTTTATAGACATTAAAGTTGTAACTTCCATCTTTTTTCGTAAATATTGCCGGTATTGGATTGCCTTCAAAATCTTTCGCAATATCACCTGTTGTCGCATCCATTAACTCTACTTTACGATTCTCAATCCCTTCTTCATCCCCACGACGAAGTCCATCTTTATCAAAGTCTTTAAAGACTGTACCTGTAATTTGATACTTTTCAAAAGTAATATTTACTTTATTGCCTTCTGCATAAGTAACTCCATTTGTAGAAACAGCAGCTGAATTTACTGCAACTTCTTTTGGTTTTAATGTTGTATCATAAGGTATCTTTGATTCTACAACAAATGTAATTTGTTCTTTGGAAGCAATCTCTTTACCATCTTTTAAAACAATCTTAAAACTTTTTACATCTTCAAAATTAGTAATTTGATCTTTCGTTAACCAAACACCATCACGAACGTTTTCAAACGGAGAAGTTGGTGAAGTAACTTGATAGAAAAATTCAAAGCGATCTAAATAAGCAGCATTCGCAGGAATATCTTCCAATGCCCTTGTCATAGGAGTCGTAAATACAGATCCTCTTGATTCATATTCTCCAGTCGGATTAGCAATGATTTTGGTATCCCCTTTATATGGTAAGACATCAATCAGATATGCCTTACTTACCGATTTAATTGTATTATTAAAAAGAGTTAACGAGTAATAGAACGTTTCTCCCAAATCACCCGTTTCTACTAATCCATGATTTTGTGTTTCATACCCAACCTGATTTTTTACAAGTAACTCCAATGGTGGAATATAGTTAATAAAGGAATGCGTTGTTAAAAATATTTCATTACGATCGCCATCATCATCTAAATCCAACTCATCCACATAATTGAAACTTGTATCTGTTGGCTGAATAACCTCATTGTGAGGATACACAATGAAACTATCGACACGATTATTTCCTCGCTCTGCATACTTGGTAGCTTCCAATTCACTAACAATATAAAAATCATCTATAGAGCCTTCATTTGCCTTTATTTTTGGAACTGTATAAATAACTGCCGTTCTTCCTGTATTTTTATAATTTTCAATTACTTCCGGATCTGGAATTGAACCCGTATACCAATATAAATTCTTTCTTCTTACAAAATTAAAACCCTGAGGTAAAAGTTGAATTACTTTTACATCTTTAATTTCCTCATATCCAAGTGGTCCCCAATTTCCAAAGTTCACCGAAAGTCTTCCATCTGTGAAGTATTCAACATAAGTTCCGGTTGCTTTAAACACAACTGTTTGATTTGATGAGTTATTGATATAAGCTTTAGGTGTTATCGGAGATAAACTTGTATATGCCCATACATTTACATGTCTATGTACTTTACGATTTGCCTCTGCTTCCGTAATTGTCTTACCGGTTTCTACAATCGCTTCGACTGACGCATAATAATCTTGTTTGCTTTTATACGTTTTGTTTTTAAATTTCTCTACTTCCTCCGGACTTGGAAATGCCTGAATATTAAATTTCATTCTTGTATTATTTAAAATAATATCCTTAGAAAACTCAAGTTCCAGTTTAGAATATTTATGATTGACATCATCCAATACGAACTGTTCTTGATATTTTAAGTTTTCTTTTAATAATGTTTTATTTCCTTGATCATCAATTCCATAAAGTTTATTCGGATTATTGTTTATCGTATTGATTGCTTGTTGAATAATTTCATTACTTTTAGCAGTATCAAAGAAATTATTTTCTTTAATAATAGAATCTATTTTAAATGCTTTATAGTAAATACGTTTATCATTTGGATTGGTTAATACAAAATCCGTCACCTTAGAAACTGCACTTATAATACCACCATCTTTATTCGCTACAGAAGAACCGTTATTTGAATTATATATATGTATTTGATAAAAAAGACCGTTAGCAGTTTGTTCTTCACGCTTGTCATAGATTTTGTCTCCAACAATGGTATAAGCACCTTCTTCTAAATAGAATCGAATTGGATCATCACCGATATAGTTTAAATTATCTTTATAGACAGTTGTTGAACCACTAGGTGAAAAATAGGAAGGTTGAAAAGCAACTTTCACCGCACGATCAGGTAGACGTCTTTGACTATCCAGTCCTGCATCTACATAATATTCTGCTTTTACTTCAAAGACTTCATTAAAATTCTTATTTTTAAATTTTAGGTGTTTCCAATATGTTTTTCCCGGCTTGTTATCTCTTGCCCAGTAATTTCCATCTACCCCGGGATTATTATGTACTAATGTCGCAGTTTTCGCTACAGGATCAAACTTCCATAAACCATCTCCGTCAATTTCAACTCCTTCAGGCAAATGGACTACAATTTTAATGTTTTTCGGTCTAACATAACTTGCTTTCCCTGTAATAGAATTCGGTATTTCAATTGACTCTGAAAATCCAATTTCCACATTTTTACCTTCTTCACCGATATTTGTCACACCTTCATCAGCAGAAACATTGTAGTAGTGTACATCTGTATCTTTATCATATCTTGTTGCCGCAAATGCTGTAATATGAGAATTCGTATATTCAAATTCTTGTTTTTTCGCAATATATGTTTTAGTAATTTCTTGAATAACCGGTTTTGTTTCCTCAATGCTGGTACCATCAACTAATGCCAGCTTAACATCAATAGTATTCCCGTTCCTAGTTGGTTCATCACGAAATTTAAAAGGAAACGGAAAGGTCATAAGTTGACCACCACTTAACTCCCTAAACTTATACGTCACATACCAATTCGATGCATCTTCTCTTTGAATCGTTTCATACGCATTTTGTGAATCAACAAACGCGGGCTTATAAATAATATTTAGCTTTGGTACAGTTAAAATAATCCAAGGCTCTTTCATGGTTGGTCCTGTACCTGACACTTCTACATTCACCGCAGCGTTAATAGGTGTTTCTACCCAGAATTCACTATTTTGATTCGTCGTATTATCAGCTTCTAAATTGATAACTTCCAACGTTATTTTTAATTTATTTTCTTCATTTGTTGCTTCTTTTTCAATTAAAGTAGTTTCTTCTGAGGCTTCCACAACCGTTTCAGCTTCATTACCTGTCTCTAAAGCATGTTCATTCTCTGGTTGCTCACCGGTAACAGGTATTACCTCTACATGTGCCTCTTCATCAACGACAGACGTCACATGTTCTTCTGTAACTGCATATACTTCTTTATTATTTGGATCAATTATCGTAGTTTCTATCTCTTCAACTACACTTTCCAGATCACTTTCTGCCATCGTATTGATCCACATTGTAGTAAGTAATAAAAAAGCGGACAAAAGAACCAACATTATTTTATTCTTAAACATTTTAAAACCTCCTATCTACTAAAAAAATCGGTGTAATATTATCACATTTTTTTACACAATTCAATAAAAAAGATTTATTTTCACAAAAAGAATGAATACTGTAGCATTCATTCTTTTTATTTAATAATTTGATTAATAACTCTTGCACGATGTATTTCTCGATTTGTAGAAACTGCACTTCTTACAAATCCCTTAATCCCCTTAGTACTAGGATCATGCTTATACGCCTCTTTAATTAGACGATAGAAAATAAAATACTTCGTAAGTTTAACCAATAAATTAATCTTTGGCTTCAACTTTCTTTCTACAATCTTCTCTTTTTCTTCCATAACTAATAAATTAGCTTGTATTGTGGAAATCCCCGATTGTAATCCATTTACAAAAGTCATCATCGTCTTAAACTTTTTCAAAAATAACACTATTACAACAAGTAAAGCACCGCCTACAACAAGATATGCCCAATAACTATATTGACTAATGAAACGTAATACTTCCATTTATCGGATCACACTTCCTACCGGTAAATCTTGTACAAAAACAACTTCCATCTTGTCTTCTTTTACCCCGGCAAGAATCATCCCTTCTGAGACTTCTTTCTTTAATAGTGCAGGCTTTAAATTAATCACCACTATGACTTTCTTATGCAATAAATCCTCAGGTTGATAACTTTCAGCAATTCCTGAAACTACCTGACGAAGCTCTCCACCGATATCAACTTTAGAAATTAAAAGTTTATCTGCCTTTGGATGTTTTCTACACTCTATGATTTCTCCAACTACCATCTCAACTTTATTAAAATCTTCGATTGTAATCTCATCTTTTTGACTAACTTTGACAACTTCTTTTTGTAATTCGGCAGAAATCTTATCCATCATTTCTTTTTCATCAATACGAGCAAATAAAATTTCAGGTTGATGGGTTACTTCATAAGCACTATGTACACCGAATCGACAATCCTCATAAGTAGTTGCTTCTGTGTTTAACTGCTTAAAAATACGCATCGCTGTTTCAGGCAAAAAACTACTTAATAAAATACTACCCACACGAATTGCTTCTAACAGGTTAAATAACACCGTTTCTAAGCGATCTTTTTGATCTTCATCTTTCGCTAAAGACCAAGGCAGTGTTTCATCAATAAACTTATTGCATCTACGATATAGATGGTTGATATGTTCCAATGCATCTTGAACCTTTAATTCATCCATACTGTCACTACATAATACAATCGTCTTGGATACATATTGAATCAAGTCTTCATCAAAAGAACTTAATACATGCTTATTTTTTACTTTTCCTTGGAAATATTTATTCGTCATGGAAATCGTACGATTAACAAGATTCCCCAAAGTATTAGCCAAATCAGAATTGATCCGTTCAATCATCGATTCATACGACACTTTCCCATCCGTTGCAAATGGCATTTCATGAAGCATAATGTATCGTACCGCATCCGTTGTAAAATAACGCACTAAATCATCTGCATAAATAACATTTCCCTTTGATTTACTCATCTTACCATCTCCTGCCAACAGCCAAGGATGTCCAAAAATTTGCTTAGGAAGAGGCAAATCCAAAGCCATCAACATAATCGGCCAATAAATCGTATGAAAACGCAGAATATCTTTTCCAATCAAATGGATATCTGCAGGCCAATACTTTTTAAACAATTCTCCATGATTTCCATCCGGATCATAGCCAAGAGAAGAAATATAATTACTTAACGCATCAATCCACACATAAACCACATGTTCCGGATGAAACGATACCGGTATTCCCCATTTAAATGAAGTGCGTGATACACATAGATCCTGAAGTCCCGGCTTCAAAAAATTATTAATCATTTCATTTTTTCGACTTTCCGGTTGAATAAAGTTCGGATGATCTTCAATATGTTTCATCAAACGATCTGCATATTTACTCATATTCATAAAATAAGCATCTTCACTTGTAACAATTACTTCACGTCCACAATCCGGACATTTTCCATCCACTAACTGACTTTCTGTAAAAAAAGACTCACAATATTTACAATACCATCCCTCATACTTACCTAAATAAATATCTCCCTGGTCATATAATTTTTTAAATATTTTTGCTACTACTTCCTTATGATTTTTATCAGTTGTACGAATAAAATAATCATAAGAAGCATTCATCATATCGAATTGTTCCTTGATAACACCTGCTACTTCATCCACATAAGCTTGCGGACTTTTATTGGCTTTTGATGCTTTTTCTTCAATTTTTTGACCATGTTCATCCGTACCGGTTTGAAAAAACACATCATAACCACGTAAACGCTTATAACGTGCAATCGCATCCGCTAATACAATTTCATAAACATTACCAAAGTGAGGTTTCCCCGAAGTATACGCAATCGCTGTGGTAATATAAAACTTCTCTTTCATTTTATCCTCCTTAAAACAAAAAATGTAACAAAGAGCACAATGCACGGTCTACCACTACATTAAATGCAAAGTTACATCTTATAAACAACTTCATTTCATTTATTATATCATAATATGAAACGATAACATCATTGAAATATTGAAAACATCTTAACTGCGATTAAAATAACGCTGATATACTTCATTTTTTGATAAACCGAAATCTTTAGCCACCGTTTTAATCGCAATGCTTGGACTCATACCCAAAGCAATGTATTCTTCTACTTTAATATGTACATCTTTTAACAGAATATCTTTTTCGTCTTCTTTTCGATGCCCTTCTACGACTAAAACCAATTCTCCTTTCACCTCTTGCAAATGTGAAAGCAATTCACTTACAGTACCTCGAATAAATTCTTCATGTTTTTTAGTCAATTCTCTGGCAACACAAAGATAACGATCTCCTAAAACTTCTTGAATAAGTTTTAGCGTTCTTACCAAACGATGAGGTGCTTCATAGAAAAGTAAGGTACAAGGATACATTTGTACCTGCTTTAACTCTTTTATCGCCTCATTCATACTTGAACTCAAAAACCCCCAAAACAAATATGGTTGACAAGGCAATCCGGAAGCTACCAAAGCATTTAATGCCGCATTAGACCCTGATATCGGAACCACATTAAAACCTTCTTGGATGGCTAAAGAAACCACATTTAACCCCGGATCACTAATCAACGGATATCCCGCATCACTAATAATTGCAACATGTTTTCCTTGCTTCAACAAATTTACAATACCCTTACTGGATTGTCTTTCATTAAAATTATGATGACTGATTACATGCGTTGTAATCTTAAAATGCTGTAACAACTTCAATGAAGTACGTGTATCTTCCGCCGCAATCACATCTACTTCATTTAAAATTTCAATAGCTCTTGGAGTAAATTCATCCAAATTCCCAATTGGTGTAGCCACTAAGTAAAGGGTAGGCAATTCATTCATAAAACTCTTTTGAATTTTCATTATTTTTTCTCCACCTTTTTAAACACACCATTTTTTAACAACTCTTCTAAGGTAATGAATTGAGCCATTTCACGATTTTCTAACTTACAAGTACCTCCTATAACATTCATACTTGTAATACGATATAGATTTCCTTCATATTCTACTTGACTATTCAATTTCGGAAGACCTTTTCTTAATTCCTTATATGCTTCATCTTCAAACTTTAAACAACACTTTAACTTTCCACATTGACCGGATAGCTTAGGTATGTTTAACGCTAATAATTGATTCTTAGCATGATTGATGGAAACCACATCAAAATTATCCATAAATTTTGAACAACATAGTTCTTGCCCACATACACCAATGCCACCAACCATTTTTGCTTTATCACGTGAACCGATTTGACGTAAATCAATACGCACATGAAAAATAGCAGCCAGTTCTTTTAAAAGCTCACGAAAGTCCACACGCTCATCCGCCATATATACAAAGGAAATTTTACTGCGATCCAATGTATATTCAGCACTAATTAAATGCATATCTAAATTCAATTTCGCTATTTCTTGTGCACAAATTTTCATAGCCTCTTTGGCATCTTCCAGATTTCTTTGATAATCACGACGATCTTGTGCATTCGCAATGCGTAAAATCGGCTTTAACGGAATGTTATTGGTATGCATTTGGATGTCACGTATATCTGAAATAACCTCTCCAATTTCTAATCCACGCAAGGTTTCTACTACAACATAGTCACCATAAGTAATTGTTGAATCATTGGTACAAAAATTATACGCCTTATTGGCACTTTTAAACTTAATTGATACAACATACTTATATTCAAGTTCTTCCATTTTGTACTCCTTTCAATTTATAAATCATTTGATCGAATACCAAACGATAATCATAGACTTTATTTAACAAATCTTTTGTTTCTAATAAAATCAATACAACACGAGATACATCATGTAAATTCATATTTATACATATATCATTATACCATCCCAAAGAATAATTATTCTTATGAGATGACTCCTTTACCGCTAAGATTAAAAAATCTAAAAACCAAGTCAAGGCTTTGATATCCAAATCTTTTTCTTTTTCATTTCGATCTAAAATTTCACGAAAAGTAATAACCTCAAAATAATCCAGTTGTTCAAAGCCACATTCTAAAAAACGTTTAAATAGTAACAACCCTAATTGATATTCTTCCTGATTTTGTACATGCAAAGAAAATGAATGTAGCACATTTGCTAATAAATAGGCTTCGGAAGCCTCTACCTTAGCATCGAGATATTGTTGATATATCTCTTCAAAAGGAGCATACACAAACGGAATTAACTGACAACGAGAAACAATGGTATCTAACAACTTATCCATCGAATCCACTATCAAAATAGCAGTGACATCACTACTTGGTTCTTCTAGAAATTTTAGCAAACTATTTAATCCGGAAACAGAAGTGTACTCTACTCCATCTATAATATAGACCTTTTGTCCATAACGTTCCAATGCCGTTAACGTAAATTGTTCAATGATAGCCTGAATATCTTCTTTTTTAATTGTAGCTTTACGACCGTTCAAGTAAATCAAATCATTGTATTTTCCTTGTTCAATACGTAAGGCATCCTCACTATCTTCCACATCTAAGGTAGAACTGTTCAGGATAATAGCTTTCGCTAATGCAATTGCATATTGATATTTTACTTCACTACTTCCGCCATAAAATAAATAACTATGTGAGATACGTTGACTTTTTAAACCATTATTTAATGTTTGATATGCAATCTTTTGATTACTCAACTTCATGGATAATCCCCATAACAGCTTCAAATGCCTGTTGAATCACTTGTTCCAATTCCAAAGAAGCATCTATACAAATCATACGATCTTTATATTTATCACAAACAATACGATATCCTTCTTTTACCAATTGATGAAAATTAAGACTTTCTGCATCCAATCGATCTTTATTCCCTCGATGATTCACACGATTTAATCCTAATCCTTCATGAATATCTAAAAAAATCGTTTTATCTGGAAAATGTTGCCCAATTGCAAAACGATTAATCTGATACACTTCTTCTATCCCCAAACCTCTGGCATACCCTTGATAAGCAAGAGAAGAATCCACAAAGCGATCACATATAATAATCTTTTTTTCTTTTAATGCCGGAAGAATCTTCTCTGCTAAATGTTGTGCACGACTTGCTGCATACAACAAAGCTTCCGTACGATAATCCATTGCTGTGTTTTTAGGATTTAAAATAATATCACGTATTTCTTCAGCAATTTCAATGCCACCCGGTTCTCTAGTATAAATACAATCATATCCTAAGGATACTAATTTTTCATAAATAGCCTTACTGACCGTTGTTTTTCCACTACCATCAGGCCCCTCAAATGTAATAAACAATCCCTTCTTCATACGATACCTCTTTAAAACTTAACCCTATTTTATCATAAGTTAAATAAAAATAGCCAAGAACTTGGCTATTAAGACAATGACCCTTTATTGATTTTAGGCATCAATTTTGCTTCAATGGCTTCTATTAAACGATTTCTTAATTCTTCAAACTCCTCTTGAGTTAATTCAAGATTTTCAGCACCAATGACATTAATCTCCTCAGGATTTATTGGGAAACGTTCTGCAACTACTTGATCAAACACTGCATTTTCCATATGTTGATATTGATCATAAGCCATAATGACATAAGACTCTAATTCATCTTCATCTGTAACAATTAATGGTTTTCCAAACTCAATTTTTTTGACATCTTCTTTGAAGTTTAAATCCTTGATCTTAATTTTCATTGTATTTTCTCCTATTACATCATTTTATATAGAATTTTACTTCTATCCATATAGTTTAATAATGGTAATCCTATTATAACACAAGCAACGAATTGCCCAACAAAAACTGCACTGCCAAATGTAATAAACCCTACCAATAAGTTATGTGGCATAATCACATACGCTAATTCTGCACCTATAATCAATGCATTTACAATCACAGGCATCATTGCGGAAAGCAACGGAACCCCTTTGAACTTATATCCTCTAAAATAAACAGATAATAAACATGCGACAAACGTTGCAGCTGTACCGATAAAAACATCAGCATATCCTAAAGGATTAACCCCTAACATTGCACCAAATAAGTTCGTTAATCCACAACCCAATGTAACTCCAATCACACTAAAAGGTGCAAGAATAGGTAACAGTGTCAATGCTTCAGCAAAGCGAATTTGAATGTTACCAAAAGTCAATGGAGCAATTGCCATTGAAACTGCAGTATAAACCGCTGCAATTACGGCACTAAATGCCATCATTTTTACATTAATTTTCATAATTTCTCCTTGTTTTGTTTATAGTCAGGTAGTTGCGACTGACTCTGTAAAGTATATCACATTTTTCACTTCATAACATCTGAATATAGGTGATAAGCTAAAATAATGGTTTTCGCATCCTTAATCACCCCATTACTTATCGCATCCATAATCTCATTTAGACTTAACTTACACACCACCAACTGCTCATCTTGATCTAACGATTGTTTCGTATAACGCTCCACCTTAGCACTATACATATAAATCTTTTCATTACAATATCCACAGGTAGGAATCATATAACCATACTCTTTTACATCTTTAACAATGACACCTACTTCTTCATGACTTTCACGAACAATCGCATCTAATGGACTTTCATTGAACTCTAACTTCCCGGCAGGAAACTCTAACAACTCTTCTCCTACAGCATAACGATACTGTTTCACCATGAAATATGTCCCATCGAAATCCTCAATGGCAATGGTAGCTCCCCCATGATGATTCACCACTTCTCGGCTACCCACTCTACCACTATCAAGCAACACTTCATCTTGATAGACATCAATAATTTTCCCCTTAAAAACCGTATTACGCTTAATTAACTTTTCCATACTATTCCTCTTAAATTTTATATCATCAAAATGAAAGAATGTTGTAAGCACAAATAGGCATTACTCTTTTTCAAAAATATCTGACAATTGTTCTTCCATTTGACTAATTAAGTTAACAACCAATGCATTCCCCATCATAAAGCGTCGTTTATTTAAAGGTACTTCCACAATCTTTCCGTCAACAACCGCTTCTTTGGTCCAATCACTCGGGAATCCTTGAATACGTTCCATTTCTATAGCTGTCAAAAGCCTAATTTCACCTGTTCTTCTATCTTCAACAATATGCGTTGACCTACTAAATCCACCTTCATTTGTAAGCATAGTTCTTGCTGGTTTATTATATGTATCAATCATTGATATTGCCCCTTCAGAATAAATGTAGCTATGACCTTCTTTACTTTTTCTTGGTAACTTTTTTCCACCTTTTATATATTGCCATGTTTTTCTTTTTTCTACAGGCAATCTTTCTTTTGTCTCATCACTACGTTTAACATTTTTATCAGTATAATATAGCTTATTCTTAGGAATAAAAAATGTTTCTGAAACATATCCATCTTCCAAGATATCACCTAAAGTAATTTGGTTCCCTACATAGTTTGGTTCTGTTTTTGCTGTATAAATAATCCCGTCTTTCATCAATCCACTATTTTCAAATTCAAAATAAAAACTACTTGATACTTCTCCAATTTCATCTGGCAATATAGCTGTTTTTATTTTAGGATTTTTTAAACAAGCAACAGTAAAGCTATTTGCAAAAAAACCCACCGAAAAAATTACCTTTTTAGCACTCAACGAACGTAGATTTTCCTCATCTGATAAATGATATTTAATATTTTTACTAATCTTTCTTGCATATTTGGTATTATTTTGATAGGCAAATATGAAGATTCTCTTGCGTCTCTGCTGATAACCATATTCCGCGGCATTAATAACTCTCCACTCTACTGAATAGCCTAAATCTTTAAAGCATGCAAGAATAACACCAAAATCTCTTCCTCTTTGCCTTGCTGGACTTTTAATTAACCTATCTACATTCTCAAGTAATACAAAAGCCGGTTTTTTAGTTTCCAAAATATCTCTAATATCCCACCAAAGAATACCTTTCTTCCCCTCTAACCCTTTTGATGTCGCTAAAGAAGAAGCTACAGAATAATCTTGACAAGGAAAACCACCAACCAATAAGTTATGGTCTGGTATATCAATTTTTTTTACTGTGTTTATATCAACATTTGTTGTGTCATTACCTTGTAAATCCAAGCAAGTTTTAAATCTATTTACATAACAACTATGTGCCCACTGTGTAGTTTTCTCTAATGGTTCCCATTGACTAAACCAAGTGGTTTTCCACCTTTCTTTTTTGTTTGTATCTTCAATACTTGTAATGTGATTTAAACCACATCGAAATCCACCAACACCTGCAAATAATTCGCATACAGTTTTTTTCATGTAATTTACTCCTAAAATTCTACTTATTAACTCTTTAATAGATTATATCATTGAGATAAAATTCGATCAACTACTTTAATCCAATTTATGGTAAGAATTTTATACTTTATAAATCCCTTTTTAAATCATCCTTAATTTGACTATAAATGTATTTGTTTTTTAGCCAAAAACACTGTTTTGTATAATATCTTCCATCTGGCAACATATAGGTATCTGCTGCATTTTGCCCATGCGGTCTAACATGACTCACTTTATTTTCAGATTGTTTTGGCAGATTGTTATGACTTTTCCCGTGTTTGTCTATTGTAATTATTAATCCATTCTGAATAACTTCTTTCGTTTTTTGCCAAACTTTTTTTACATCACCTTCAAGATCTGCATATGGAATGTTCCAAAACTGTGCCCCCATCAACTCTAAAACATCATCCTTATTAAATTTATAAACAACAAACAAAAAACGTGTTTCTCTAAGATAATTACCAAATGTAGAATTTTCCCATACTTCTTGAATAAGTTCTACAAACTTAAAATTTGGAAATGACATATGCTCTTTAATTCTATTATTTCTTCCTATACGAATAGATTTTATCACAATATTGGCTTTTACAAATTCTTCAGCGTGATTTCCTTTTATCCCTAACATACGATAAGCAATAATTGCTTCAAGATTTTTAGGTTTTTTTGATGTATTCACTTGGAAAAGTGCACATAATTCTTCTAATGTATACCCTCGATATTGATTAATTTGTTTTACAACATAATCTTCAAATGAATCAACACTTTGATTCGTAATAATAGATTCATATGTTTCTTTTCCTGGAGCAATATATGTATTCAATATATATGTCATGTATGATGTTTTAAATGTAAAGGCTCGAGGTTTAGCGAGTTCTTCGCTGAAAGGTTGTTTTCTTCTATCTTCAGAAGAAGTAGCTTTAGGTGCTGCCCCCAAATATAATGTGTCCCCTTCTGATAATTCATGTGCTTTACCCGCTTTTATTTTTTCTACAATAACTTCGAAATCATGACGAATAATATCAACATCCTGCTTGGGAGGAGTGAACAAACTTGCATATTCTATACGATAATCTAGATTAGATTCCACTTCTTTTTGATACAGATAATAAACTAATAAGATAAGCTTAGATTTATTCCAAAAATGACTAGTTTCAAAGCTTTCATCCACAACTGAAAAATAATCAATCATAGATAAAACTAATCTTTCTTTCGCCGATAAACTACCATTCCGATTCTTTTTATAAGGCGTTACTTTTAATTCAACTCCAGCTTCATAAAAATCAGCTCTAGATTCGCTGTTACAAGCATAATTAAAAAACTTTTCCTCTATAATCTGACCTAAACCGCCTTTATTTCTGTGATTTAACGGAATAGATGTTACATTATATGTAGAATGTTCATCAAACAATATACCTGAACTTCTTTCTTCATATTCCCGAACCACATCTCTAAATGTTTTGCCTATTAATTGTTTTGCATATGCTTCAATTGATGAAGGGTTTTTCTTGTCATAATCATTAATCATATATTTACACCTTTATTTTTAACATTTTAAAAGTAAAATCTACGTAGATTTTATCATATCCAAAAACAATTTCAAATAATAGGAATAATCTACTCGTTCCATCTACAACTTTCATACTTGATATCACTTTTTCGATTCCAAATTATTTTGAACGTTCACTCACTAAAATAAGAAAACTAATTTGAATGTAAGACATATCCAAAACGCTATTACAAACATTGGAAAATATGTTTAAAGGGAAGAACACGTTTTTACCGTATCAAACACAAAAAAACTCGTTATGATTCTACATAAATCAAACGAGCTATTGATGTTGGCACTTGTATTTCTTTCCCCTTTGTGACAATGATGTAGATATCTTCATTGCGATTAATATCTATGATTTCTAAAGTATCTTGTAAGTGTAAATCCTGTTGATCCATAAAATCTAGAATTTCTTCTTCATCACTGACTGCCACAATAGTAAGCTTTTCTTTGATTGATTTACTACTTAATGCTACATAGGTAATTTCATTGGCATTTTCATAAATAATCGCTCCATGCGGGCATGTTTTAGGATGACTCAAAAATTCGTTTAAGCGTTCTTTTAATAACGGTGTTGTCGCATGTTCTAATAGTTCTGCTTGTTCATGGACTTCTTGCCAAGAAAAACCTAAGTGCTTTACTAAAAAGAATTCCCATAAACGATGTTTTGAAATTAAGTCTTTACTTAACACCAAGCCTTCCTGAGTCAAAAAGATTTCATTGTCTACCACATCAATGAAACCTTCTTTCTTTAATTTTCTCAGCATTTCACTCACTGAGCTTGCTTTGATGTTGAAATGTTCGGAAATCATTTTATTTGTTACTTTACCATGCTTTAAGTAAAGCTCATGTATTAATTTAATGTAATCTTCTTGATTTTTTGTCATATCCACTACCCATTACTTCTTTTATACGCAAAAATCCTTGATCTGTCAATTGATAGATGGAACGCTCGTCATCGTTTTCAACATAATTACGATCATAAGCTTGTTTTAAATAGATTTGAAATTTCTTAGTTGTCCAATTCAAATGCGTATGAATGGTTTGATAACCCAATTCTTTTGTATTATCTTGATGTTTATACAAATGCATTAATAATAAATTTAGATTCAACTCTTTTAAATGTTGATACTTACGATATTGATGAGCCAACAATCCTTGCGGATTAATAATTAACATCAAAATCAACATCATCATTAAAACAAACGCTAAACTACCTGATAAAGAAACATTATACGTAATGCCGATATAAAAACCCAACACACTACCAACAACACTAAATAACAGTGTAAAAAACAGCAATGACTTTAATGTTTTAGTAATCATTAAAGCAATACATACAGGTGTAACAAAATAGCAAATAACCAAAATTGCCCCAACACTATCAAAAGCAATCACAGTGGTCATAGCGGTAAGAACCATTAACCCGTTAAAGATGCCTTTACTTTTAATCCCCTGCAATTTAGCATAATCTTCATCAAAAATAGCTATTTTAAGTGGTCGATAGAAAACAGCTATATAAATAACATTTACTACAAACATCATTGCTAGTAACACAAAGGATTTTGGCAAATGAAACATACGAATAAACGGTGTAAATAAAGCATTCCCCATTAAGACAATATCCACATCAATGTGGGCATTCTTTAAAAACTTCGTAATAATAATAACTGCAATAGAAAAGAATAACGGAAAGACAACCGCTAAGGCTTGATCTTTGCTCACTAACTTTTTATTTGCCAACAATTCAGTAAGCCAAACTGTAAATAGCCCAAAAATGCTAGCTCCCGCTATTAATAAAACGGTATTAAATTCACCTATTAACATAAAAGCCAAAACAATACCTAATAAAATCGAGTGACTTAGTGCATCAATGGTCATTGATAAATTTCTCAAAACTAAAAACGGAGCTAAAATCCCGGTGGCTAAAGATGCCATAACCAATACCATTAAGACCTCACGCATGTTTTCTACCTCTCAATCCATACTTACCAAACACCATAGATAACAAACACATAAAGGCTAATACAACAATAATAGTCGGTCCTGTTGAAAGTCCACTGTTTGTTGCGCTTAAATACACACCAATAAACGTTGAAAGAGCAGAAGAAGTACTCGCAATGAATAAGACATGAGACAACTTCTTACTATGTTGATTTGCTAATAAACACGGTAGTGTTAAAAAAGAAGAAATCAAAATAGCTCCAATTGTCTTTAATCCTATCGTAATAATAAGCACCATCATCACCAATAAAACAAGATTGACCAAACGAGTGTTAACACCCGATGTAAACGCATAATCTTGATCAAAAATAACCATTTTAATTTGTCGATAAAATAAAACCAATAATAATAAAATTACAATAGAAACTCCTAAAATAATATATACATCTTCCTTACGAATAAATGCCGCCAGCCCAAATACATAATTCTTTAAACCGGCTGAAGTTACCTTCTTTAAGATTTCACTTCCTTGAATATATGTCTTTAACATCAAACCCAAGCCAAAAAAGCCACTTAACACAATTGCCAAAGCAGCATCCATTGTAATTCTTTTATTTGTTGTAATTAAGTTAATGGTAAAATACGCTAAAATACCACTAATAAAAACACCAATCAATAGGAAAAACGGATTACGACTCTGCGTCAAAATAAACGCTAAACACACACCGGGATAAGTTGCATGCCCAATCGCATCCCCTACTAAACTTTGTCCTTTATAAACACTAAAACAGCCAACAATACTTGATACAATCGCTAAAAGTAAAACACCCGCTAAAACAACAAGGAAATCATACGATAAAAGAATCTTCATTGATCTCAAATACCTTATTTATATTTTCTTTTGTAAAGACTTCGTTTAATGTTCCATGTATAGCGATGTATCGATTAATAAGAATGACATGATCAAAATATTTTTCAACTGTATTTAAATCATGATGTACGCAAATAATTGTCTTCCCTTCTTTTTGCAACTGTTTTACTTTGTCCATAATAATCTTTTCACTGACTTTATCAACACCAGCTAATGGCTCATCCATAATTAAGATATCTGCATCTTGTACTAAACATCGAGCAATAAAAACACGCTGTTTTTGTCCACCACTTAGCTGCATGATATGACGATCCTTTAAATCCAATAAGTTCATTTGTCTTAAAGCATCCAAAGCTTTTTCTTTTTCTTCCTTACTAACCTTTTTAAAAGGACCTAAATTTTGATAACGTCCCATCAACACAACTTCAAACACTGTAATTGGAAATTGCCAATTAACACTATTATGTTGAGGTACATAAGCAATCTTACTTAACTGTTTGCTTACAGGCAAGTCAAAAAGTGTTATACAACCAGATAACGGCTTAATAAATCCCAATATACTTTTCAGTAATGTAGACTTACCTGCCCCATTTGGTCCAATGATAGCTGTAACACTATTGTCCATTACATCAACATCAATATCCCATAAAACAGGCTTATCTCCATAACTAACGCTTAAATCTTCTACATGTATAACACTCATAACTACCTCCTTAGCAACAACTATTTTAAGTTTGTCACCATTAAATCAATATTATGTTTTACCATATCAATATAGTTATCTCCAAATACACCTTTTGGTGCTAAAGAATCACTATATAATTCTTGATGTTCTCCTGATACTACTTTAACCTCAAAGCCCTTCGCTTTGCAAGACTCTTTTAATTTTTCCATACGAGCAGGATCTGTTGTTGTTTCAGCAAAAATTGCTTTTACTTGATGTTCTACAATAAAATCTGCAGTTTTTGTTAAATCTTCAATTGATAATTCTGCATCTGTACTTACTCCTTGTGGAGCCGCTACTTGAATATCATATTGACGAGAAAAATAACCAAATGCATCGTGTGGAGTAATTAAAATACGTTGACTCTTTTCGATAGAACCGATTTGTTGAATTCCATATTCTTTTAATTCATCTAATTTTACACTATATGCTTCTAAATTTGTTTTTAATACTTCTTCATGCTCAGGCAACAATGTTTTTAGTGCTTCATAAGCATTTGTTGTTGCTTTTTTATATAATTCGATATCGAACCAGAAATGTGGATCTACGATTTCATGTCCATCTTCTTCCATAACTAATAGGCTTGCTTTATCAAAATTAGCTGTTAAATCTACACCATTTTTAGCTTCTAAAAATTCAACAATCTTACCTTCAAAGTGTAAACCGTGATATAAAATTAAATCTGCTTTATCAAGCTTATTGAAATCTTCAGGCTTTGCCTCATATGTGTGTGGATCTTCATTAGCAGGAATAATTACTTCTATTTCTACTAACTCTTGTGCTAATACATTTACAATATCTTCTAAAAAACTTGTTGTAACAACGACTACAGGCTTCTTTTCTTGTGCTTGTGATTCCGTTGATGTAGAAGCAGTTGTACTTTCACTCACCTTACTAGTACAACCAACTAAAAAAAGTGCTGCTAATAACGTAATAATAATTTTCTTCATATCTTTCTCCTGTTAGGTTAACCTTACTATATTGTTACACTTACCTAACTTTTTGTCAACAAAAAAGTAACAGAGATATTTCTGCTACTTTTTTATTTTATTTTTGATACTTCTTTTTCAATACAAACACAACAGCTAATAATGACAATACACCAATCACTACATAGAATGTCGTATTTGTAGTATCCCCTGTCTTTGGAATAGATGTTGTTTGCATTACCGCATCCTTTATAACACACATCTTTTCTTTTTCGCTCCAAACTTTACCTTCTTGTTCACATTGTCCCGGTTTCTTTTCTACTTGTGAGCTTACAGAAGGAGCATTCGGCTTTAACGGAGCCTTTCGATATACAAGGGCATACATTGATAGATGCGTCGTTGTAAATGTAACGCTTTGCGCATCTTGCGATATAATCGGATAATTTCCATCCTCTACCTGTCCTAGCGGATTGATATAACGAACTGCAGTAACAGTACCTTCTTTATTCTTCTTAACGGTCACTGTAACCTCTGTATCAACTACATCTACCTTAACACCGGCTTTTAATACTTCAATATCATAGACTTCAATTTCTGATGATAATGCAGCTTTAATATCACGCAACAAAGCATCATCCACTAAAACACTCTTAATACTATAAACATCACTTAAATTCACTGTGTTCCCTTGAATTCTAAGTGGTTTTTTCTTCAATTGTTTCAATCCATCTTCAAGATTTACTAACGCAAGTAATACATCAAATTTCTTTGCATCACTTGCTAGAGAAACTTCTTGTGCCTTAGCAATTTTTGCTTCAAGATATTGATAACTTTCTTCACTATACAATTCTTTCCATTCTTCTAAACGACTTGCTTGTGCAATTTTAGTATTCAATGCCGTTTTGTCCACCGGATCTAATTGTATTTCTTGATAAGTTGTTAAACGAATTTCGGCTGCAGAAGAATATTGATTTTGTGCACGTTCACCACTTGTTTCTACCGGAACCAATTTCACATCAACAACATGTTCAATTTCTGGAAGAGGTAATAATGTCCATCCACGTTCTTTCAAAATAAATGGTCCATATTCCACATAATCCCCATCACCATCCGTTTTCACTAAAACCTTGGCTTTTAAAATACGTCCATTTCTACTTTGATCTACACGTTGTAAAACCCTTACTCCATTTACAAGTGTCGGTTCACTTAAGTGCATATTTACCCAATGCGTAGAAATGTCACTAGCTGTCCAGTTTGTATGCCATTTACTTGATGTATCATTATCAAAAGCAAATTTAATGACACCTTCCTTATAGGACTGTGCTACACTACTTTTTTCTTCATTACCGGCGGTTGCTGTAATTTTACTTAACGGAATATCGTTAGCAGGGTTGCTGTCAATATCCTGACGCTCTGTTTCCATTCTTAACAATAACGCCACTAATGTGTTATATGCTTTTTTATATGCTTCCGGATTTTTTACATCTTTTTCCAATAATAAACGTGCATAATCACGTGCATCTTCAAATTTTTTATACAACGCACGATCATACAACGAAGGATCTTGATTCATTACTTCCGGTGAAGCTAATAACTCTCTTAGTTTTTGTTCATCAACAACTTCATCCATACGTTCAATTACAACGTTATCAATAACTAAATCTTTATAACCACTAAAATTAATGCGATTTCCATCATAACGTGGATTTAACCCACGAATATTTTCTCTTACATTTGTAGAATAAATACCAAACCATGTTTGACCGGTTTCATCCCCGATGATTTCAATTTCAAATTTACCATCTTGATCTTTTCCCATATGCGTTTGTAATGGATAAATCTTTTTAGCTTGACTGAATTCACCGCTACCTACTATTACAGCATATGTATTATCACTACCTGCTTGATAATCAAAAGTTACACGATATTTTTCGCCTGCTTCAAAGCGGAATGTTTGAGGAATTGTTTGGAACGCTAATCGTGAACGTCCTGTTAATCCATTTACTTTTACAGACCAATTACCATCTAATACATCATCCATCTCTTTTACATCCCAACCGGCTTGTGTGTATGGAGCATGTAATTCCGATAAGTGGATACGATTGTCTTCAACATTTTCGATTGAACCTATTACAAACGGATAAATTCCCTGTACATTATGCTCAAAGTCTTGTGTAAATTTCACAATTTCCCCTTGTTCATTGTACTCAATATTCTTAGCTTCATTTTCAACAATACGAATATCATCAAAATATGTATCGCCATCCCCGGCTGCACGACTCAATTGCAATGTCGCTTTCCCGCTTGCATCTGTTGTAAAGTAAACATACATATTTTGGAAATAACTTGTACCATCAACCGTTGCACTATTTGTACTATGAGTATAAGCCTTAACATAGTTTTTCGCGATAGAACGTGTTGTGTAATTAGAATTTACTTCTTTCCCATCAACAAAAACACTTAACTTAGCCACTTGATCACTACGATTATCTACACCAACCAACACGGCATATTGTGTATTTGGCTTTAAGTCCGTTAATTCTTGCATCAATGTTGCTTCTCCGCTTAATTTCAACATCGGATTACTATGTTGACTTTTCGCAATCGAAGCGTGTTGTGGGTTGGTAATCTTCCAATGATCTAAATTGCCACTATTAAATCCGACATCTACAATATGCATCCCTTCACTCCAACGGAATTCCAATTGCCCTTGTTCTTCTTTATAAAGTACATAAGGAACTTCAGATTCCGCATCCAAGATGACTAAACCATTGTTTACTGCAACATCTTTGACAAATTCTTTACCAAGTGAAGTTAATTTATAAAGTTTTACTTTGCTTACCGATTTCCAGCTTTCCGGAAGTTCCCATTGAGATTCTCCACCTCGTGTATTCCAGTGATATAATTTTTCATTTTTATCTTCAACCAATTGACCATCTACACGATCCCAATTCCAAGGAATTAAGTATTTTTCAGTTCCCAATTCCTCTTTATTTTGAATTTGTTGGTTGTTACGTGCTCCTGAAGAAGGAGCTCCTTCCGCAATCACTTTACCATTTAAAATCATTGTTCTGTGACGATAATCTTCACTTGTTGGATCATCACTCTTACGAATCAACTCTAAAGTATTTCCATAATCATCTTTTAAAACCACACGCATTTCCGGTGTCCATGCATAAGGAATCATGTCATATCGATTTGTACTATTATTCCAGATACGTAAATAACTTTGGAATGTTTGCCCTTCTTGCCACTCTACCACTTTAAAGTGTTGTATAAATTTTGTTGTTACATTATGAGTATAAAGATTTGTAATATAGCTATCGTAATCGTTACGTCCTTGCCATCCTTCAAAATCTTTCATATTATATCCACCCAATAACGGTGCCATCGCCGCACCACCATAAGCCGGATAATCTCCTACCCATGAATCCTTTTGATGGTTACGTAAGAAACGCATAACAGTGCTATTTTCCCCTTTTAAGGCATAACCACCATATGTTAAATCGGTAGCCCAGTGTTGGAATGTAGAATCATATTCATTGGCAGATCCCCATTCCGTTGTCATGCGCCAACCGTTGTCATTTATTTCTTTTGATAGTTTACGTGTTTGCCAAGAGTCATCGCTACCACCTGTTTGATTCCCCCAAATATCCACATAAACAAAATCCATGTTATCGCCTACTTTTTCTTTTAAGGCATCAAAACGTCCCTTACGATTTCCCGTTGCAAGGTCATATACACTATCCAACCCTACTCCTTGGTCAATCCAGTTCCAACCATAACGAAGATTTCCACGAGCATCTCTACGTACAGAATCGTCTGTAAAGGCTTGTGCTTCCGGATACATTTCACCCGCATTAACATGGATACCAAAACGAGCTCCTAATGATTTTCCATTTTCCATCAGGAAATTCATATCCTTGGCACCACCAATACGCATACCGATATTGGCATAATCAGGGTGACCGGAATCATGACCTTCACTACCATATCCTTTTAATAAGACAGATTGACCTAACCCATCTGTATGTAAAGCTACACGTTTTACATTATCTAGAGTTACTAAGAATGGATTTTGTGCTTGTCCTCCAAAGTTCATTGCAATACGCCATGCCACCAATTCGGGAACTTCTTCACTTTTATAAGGATTATTCATAATCTTTCTAAAAGCAATAGCTCCATCTTGCCAGTTAATTACGGGATCATCATTGCGATTACCGGTAATAATTATTTTTGTTTTCGGCATTTCTGTTTCGGGAATTACAAAACGACGATTATGAGAATCCGTTACCACACGATGATAATACCACTTTGCACTTGATAGCCCCAAAGTAGTATACTCTACTTTTTTCGTCGTATTTGCAACAACTCGAGTATTATGACTTCCACCACTTACGCCTGCATACTTCGCACGACCTTCATGTTCGGAATTACTCCATAAACTTGCACTTAGTTCATGATTGGAAATAAAAGCATACATATAATCAAGTTGATTCAACGATGAATCAAGTTCAAGATCGTAATATTCATCCCCACTTGTGATGGTTTTTGATGACATCGTTGCCCCTTTTAAATTCGCTTGTTGTTGATTGCTGCGAATCGAAATTAAATAATGATTAGGAATTTCAATGGTTTGTATCGGATAACCGTCTACACCATTATCCAAATGATTTACAATATCTACAATTTCAAATGACAAAACATCTTTATCTACAACCAATTGTGCTTTAATCGTTGCATCAACATGAGTTCCTGCAACCTTCATAGTATAAAGAGCAGTATTTTCTTTTAAATCTAATGTAACATCTTGCGGTTGCAATGTAATATCTTGATCATTGATACGAATGACACGTATCACATCTTCTTGCCCATAGAAGACCTTATCTTTTAAGTCGCCTTCTTTTAACTCATATTTGATAACCCTTGGGAAATCATTGGCAATTTCAACATCCATAAAAGAACTATGAAGTTTACTTGTCTGTGACACAGCTTCTTTCTGCAACACAATCACTTCATTCAATATTAGATCTTCATCAAGTACATGAAAACTCTTTGTTAAAGGTACATAACCATCTTTTTGAAACGTTACTTCATATTCACGATTAGCCGGTAAGCTTAAACTGAACTCTCCTTGATTACTTGTTGTCACCTTAGTAGATTGTACTGAAACCTCAACAAGCTCTAAAGGCTCTTGCTGTTCGTTTACAACCTTACCACTTAACATATGTGTTTCTTCAGCTACAGCTTCTTCTTTTAGATATACATCCGTAACCTCAGAACCCCATGAACCTGCCTTCATAGCAATTTGATTTGTTAATTCTGCAATTTCTGAGAAATCTTCATTCTCAAACACCACTTCATCATCCAACTTTAAAGTAGCTTGTTTTTCAGCATTCCAAGAAATTGTAATTTTTACCTCTGTATTTGCAACAGGTTTCTCTTTACGATCTTGTGTATAGTACGGATTTCCCGGTGCTCCATACTTTTGCCAATACCATCCTGCAGCATCGTAACCAAAAAACATCCCACTTCCGGGATTTTTATACCCTAAATAAAATCCAAAGCGATTTCCATTCTCTTGTAATGTTTTAAAAATAACCTCGAATGATCCGGGCTCATTAAAATTAAATTCTTTATTTGACACAAAAACTGCCGGATACTCGCTTGCATTACTTTCGCTATTTCCATTTCTTGAAGAAGATTTAAAATGAATCCATGAATCCTGTTTTTCTAATATTTCTTCTCCTTTTTGTGTTATAGCATCTACAGTCCAACTCCCTATCGCTACCGGTTGATTTTCCACTGTTGCCTCAGAAGAATCTTCTTCAATAGGTAAACTATCTTCAGGATTGACTGTTGTTTCGGTATTCGCAATTTCTTCATTAGTTGTTTCTACTTCCACTACAGTAGCTTCTTCCTTGTTTATTTCTACTGTTGTTTCTTCGCCCGTTGTGTTTTCGGCGTGCGTATTATTTCCTTCTTCAGCATACGCAACATAGTCATAATGATGCACTATGCTCAATGTTAAAAATGCCGACAACATCAAAGAAACTACTTTTTTCATTGTCTTTTTCATCTACTTTCCCTTTCTTTTAAACCGCTTACATTTTGTTCGATCCATTTCATTTTTATTTTTTTATTATTATCACTCCTTGCATACTTTCAAGCATTATCATTGTATACCAAATAAACTAATAAAATTAGTAAAAAAGTGTTTTTTATTTTAGAGATATTGCTATTGTTATAAAAGTGATTTTTAAATAAAATAAGAAAACAATTTCCTCTTCCTTTTTAGTCTTCCAAAAAGAAAAAAGCTAAAACTTTATATTTAAAATTTTAGCTTATTTATCTATTTGTTTATTATATTTTAAATAAAATACATCCTCTACACATTTAGCTACTAAAATATGTCATTGGATTTTTTATCATTAGTAACTCAAAATCTTCTTCCGTAAGTTTAGTTAAGAATAGACACTTAAACAAATCAAAAACATATGATAATCCGGTTGTCCTTTATAGGATTTCGCATAATCTTTTTTCCCATATCTTGTGATAGTATCATTTTATGTAATTGATTTCGATCCTTGATGTTCTTCAAAATATCAATAACCCAATCATCTTTTTTTATTTCTTCCAATATGGTCAAACTCAACATAGATCCTCATATCCAGCAGTTCAAATACGTATTCACGATCTTTCATTAAATCAATATGCCCTAAAATAATTTTATTTGGGGATACTCCATAATCAAGTAACAGTTTCGCTTGTTGTTTTCCCATTCTTTCCTTTATCACAATGCGTAGAAATAGGAATATGTGTTTGATGATGCGCTAAAGCGATGGCTTTGATGCACTTTTTCTCTAACTCTTCTATACATTGATAACTTGTTTCAGACTTTAATATAGCTTGATGAATATCGGTTTGATCAATTCCATGTTATATCTCATCAATGAGTCGACCAGCTAAATCTTGAACACTTTCTTTTACAACATAGTCTGTCATAAATAGTTTTTCATGAAAGCCAGTGCAACAAAGAATATGAATGCCTGTTTGTTGGCTAATTTCATATAATTTCTTTACATCTCGACCGTAATGAATAGATGTCATATCAGCTATACTTTGACATTGAAATTTAAATATTTCTTTGACGTCTAACACGGCATGATGTACATCATCCAACGTATAGGCATCATAGATAGCATCTGATAATTATGATTTTACAATTAAATGCTCATGCATAAGAATGGCTCCCAAATCATCATAATCAATTCTCTGATTTACAGTTTCAATTCCCTGTTTACCATTCAGCAATTGTACCGTCTTCATGTATCCAAGAAGGATTGGTCCAATTTAAACCTTCTTCTGCAACCTTTCTAATTTTTTCTTCATTCAAAATGATACCCAATCCAGGTTTTGTTGGTATATCGCAATAGCCATCTTTGTAGTAAAAGATTTCCTTGTTTTCAACAAAATCAAGTAAATCAAATCCTTTATTATAATGAATTCCCAACGATTGTTCTTGTATAAACACATTTGGACAACATGCATCTACTTGTAAAGTGGCTGCAAGAGCGATAGGGCCATAAGGAGCATGTGGAGCAACCGCCATATCAAAAGCTTCTGCCATTGCAATAATCTTGCGCATTTCTAGAATTCCTCCCACCAAAGCTACATCTGGCTGTAAGATATCAATTGCACCTTCTTTTAAAATGTTTTTAAATGCCCATCTTGTATAAAGTCGTTCTCCAGTAGCTAAAGGAGTAGAAATTCGTTGTGATAACTCTTTAAAGTATTCTTCATTTTCAGGTAAAACAATTTCTTCATAAAACATTAACTTATATGGTTCCAGTGCATTTGCCAATACTTTTGCCATTGGTTTATGTACACGACCATGAAAATCAATGCCAATGTTTAATTTATATCCAAAAGCATCTCTCAATGATTTCACTCGTTCTACAACTTGTTGTACTTTTTCGTAGGAATCAATATAATGCAATTCCTCTGTTGCATTCATTTTTATGGAATCAAAACCTCGATTGATACGATCTTGCGCCTGAGCCACTACATCTTGAGGTCGATCTCCCCCAATCCAAGAATACACCTTAATGCGATCACGAGCTTTTCCACCCAAAAGTTGCCACACTGGTACATTCAAAGCCTTTCCTTTAATATCCCACAATGCCATTTCAAAACCAGATACAATGGTCCCTTGAATTGGGCCACCTCTAAAAAAGGATCTGTGCATTCTTTGCCATAATCGTTCAATATCAAAAGGATCTTGATGAAGCAAAATACGATTTCCAATTTCATAAGCTCCAGCAATGACTGTTTCTGTTTTGGTTCCAGATATCATTTCACCCCAACCATCAATACCTTCATCCGTTGATACTTTCACAAAAATCCATCTAGGTTTTACACGAAATAATTCTATATTTGTTATGATCATGATTTTACTCCTTATGTTATATACTCAAGAGCATGCTTAAAGCATGCTCTTGACTTTATCTTGGCAATATATGTGCAAATAACCAAATGAGAAAGGCCAATAGATGCGTTCCCATATCTTCTGTTGAAATTAAATGAACACCTTCTGGTAGCACAAATCCTCCAGCAATAGCCATAGATGTATGAATATTCGCTAATGTTGTAGCAATAAATAACATCACCATGGTAATTAATACTGTTGATAATAATCCTTTTACAACATCGCCCTTACTCATCGCTACTGGCCAAGCAGCTAGCCACATCGCTTGATAAGCAATATCGGTAATAGGCAATAAACGGTTATAAGGCAATACCACAGCAAGTACTAAAGTAATTGGAACCATTAAAATCCCTACTGCAATCGCACTTTCATTGGCAATCGTAAGTGCTGCATCAATACCAATATGGAAATTAGAACCTTTAAAACGTGTATTCAAGATGCCTTTTACCGCTTCCGCAAATGGCATTAAACCACTCATCAATACTTGCATCATCTTTGGTGTTAAAACCATGGTTGCTGCCGTATACATCGCAGCACTTAAAATACCTTTTACTGGCGCACCAGCCAATAAAGCAATTAGAGATCCTAAAACAACACCAACAAATAACGGTTCTCCAAAAATACCAAATCGTTTACTAATTGCACTTGGAGAAGCATGTAATTTATTTAAGCCTGGAACTTTGTCCCAAACTTTATTTAATCCCCAAGCCACTGGTGCCCAACATACAGAATTAGACGTTGGAAACGAAACCCCTTCTAATCCGAAGAATTTTTCGCAAAGTGGTTGTGTCCAATCAGCTAATTTAAAAGTAATTGCAGCATCTAATGCCGCTGCAATTAATGCATAAATGGCATTATTCGTTAAAGCATAAACTAAACCGGCAGATACAATGAAGTGATTATAACTCCAAAAATCTACCATTACACAACGTGTCCACTTTAAAACTAACATTAAAATATTAACACCTAACACCACAAAAACAACAATGGCAGCTAAATTAAATGACCATGTTGCTGCAGCTCTTGCTGGCCATCCAACATCTATGATGTCTGTAGTCAGATGAAATCGAACCACCATTTGTTGAGCTAATGGTCCAACCACAGAAACAAACTGATTAATGATTAAATTTACGCCTAAAAATCCTACTCCAGTTGTTAAAGCGGATTTTATTAATGTTTGGAACTTGACCCTAAAAATAAGACCAATGATTAGAATGATAATTGGCATCATAATAGCTGGACCTAAACCAGCAATATAATTCAATGTATCAATAACTATTTGCATGTTTTCCTCCTTTATTTCAAATATGAAACAATTTTATCTAAAGTTGCTTCTTCGTTAATCCCTGTTACAAAACTTGTTCCCTTTACAATTGGTACTCCTTTGGTTTGTTCTTCACTCAACGCACCTGTAGGAATAATGAGTGCTGGATGATACTGATCTACATTGCTTGCAACTTCAGCAAATTTACATTGCACAATGTTTGCTTGAATGCCCTCTTTTTCCAAACGTTCTTGAATTTTGGCAATCGCAACTGATGAAGTAATCATAGATGAACCACAACATACAATGATCGTTTTCAATTCAAACCCCTCCTTTCTAATAGTGTATAGATTTGATGTTCAGATTCCGCTTTCATTAGATGCTCCATAAAAGAAGAATCTTGTAGTAGTTGTATTAACTCTTGTAGAATTGCCATGTGTTTTTCATCCTGTGATAAAACCAAATGAAACACAATAGAGACAGATAAGGTTTTCTTTACATCCTCCATACTTTTCCAATTAATCGGATGTTTTAAAAGACTTACAAAAATGGTTGATTTCTTGACATACTTTCCTTCTACATGAGGAATAGCAATCGCAACTTTCTCTAGTTGCAATCCCGTTGGAAAGTGTTCCTCTCTTAGTAATAACTCTTTAAAATACTCTTTACTTACATAATCCTGTTTTAATAAATAGTTTGAAACTTGTTGAAACAATTCCTCTTGCGATACTACTTCTTTAAAGATTTTTATATCTTCTTTACAAAATAATGCATTTAACATAATAACCTCTTAAACTAATTGACTTAGCCTTTCTAAATGTTCTTCCAATTCCGTATAATCTTGTTTTAAAATATCAGATAACTTACAAAGAGATGATCCTATACCAATGTATTTACATCCAGAATCAAAATAGTTTTTTGCATTATCCACATCAACCCCACCAACTGCCATAAAATCCATATCCCCCAAAGGAGCCTTTATCGATTTATAGTAAGATAGATGAAAAGAAGATACCGGAAAAATTTTAATGATATCAGCACCCAATACCTTCATGTGATAGATTTCACTTGGAGAAAATGCCCCCGGTACGCTAATCACTTGATGATCTTTACAATACTTTAACATTTCAGCACTCATGGTTATAGGAGATAGCACAAAACTTGCACCAGCTTGCACCACTTGTACTAACTCCTCCATGGTAATAACGGTGCCAGCTCCCACCTTAACACGTTTAAGATTCAAGCTCACTAATTTTTTTATGATTTCTAAAGCATTTGGGGTATTCATGGTTACTTCAATACCAAAACAAGTATATTGATTCAGTTTTTTTGCGATACAAATTGCACTGTCCATATCATACCCACGCATAATAATCGTAATTGGTGCTAATTTATATTTTTTCATTGTCTAACCCCTTTCTTCAACTTCATTATAGAAGCAGAATTAAAATAGAAAAAGGCATAGTTTTGCACATAAATTTGTGCAATTCCATGCCTATACAAGTTGATTGTTAATAAATAGAAACAATTCTTCTACATCAAAGTTATGATAACTATGATCCATCTTTGTGTGTTTAAATAATTTTATTAATTTATTTAACACCGATAAATGTGCTGTATAGTTATAAGGCGTTAACATGAAGATTTTAGAAACCATATTACCAGCTACTTCCACTTCCTTGTCTAAAAGCAATACACTTAATCCCAATCGATAGCTATGCTCTGCAGAAGCATGAGCCAATAAATAACCATTTGGATAAACCATATAACTTCCATATTCATCAATGTTATGTATAATTTCTTCAACGTATTCTTGAGCAATATATCCATTTAAAAGCAAAGGTTTGCTTGCTTCAACCAACAACTCTTTCCATGTTTCATCTGTATTTTTATAAATGGTTACAAACTCTTGCTTAAATAAATCACTGAAATCTTTTTTTACTGTACTACAATAAAGTTTCGTTAAATCCTGCTTTAACAAATGAGCTTCTGTCTCTTTAATGTACGGCTTCACAATCTTAACAATCTCTTCAATACTTGGATATGGATTTTGTAAGTGATATTGATTCAAATAACTCAATATTTTAATTTTATCTTCAATGGATAAGATTGGATTTACCACAATATGTTTATATTTTGCGTCCAACTCAATGGTTGAAATAATAAAATCATACTGTGTGTATTGATCTAATTGATTCATAGAGATACTATCTATAATTTCAATACGATGGTCCAACATTTCTAATTCTTTCTTCAAAAGATATGAGGTTGCTAAACCATTGAGACAAACAACTAAAATTTTAAGTCGATTTTCAATTTTACGTTCCTGAAAAATAACAACAAAATACAAGGTTAAAAATCCAATTTCATTATCTGTAATAAGGCCTTGAAACTTCACATTTAAAGCATTGGTTGCTTGTTTTACAATACTAAAGTATTCACCATACTGTTTCTTAATATCATCAATCAAAGGATTATCAATTAAAATACCATATTGATATCGTATAAAGGAAATATTTAAATGGCGACAAAGATTCTTCCATAATTCTTCATCATAAATCTCCACCCCTGTTATAGAAGAAACTGCATCAATTAAATCATTGACTAGCTCCTTAACATTTACATTGGTTGTAACACAAGCATTTAGTCTAGAACAATACAAAACAACCGAAAAGTAATTTTTGTTCTGCAAGGATAAACTAGGAAAATGGCTATTGATATATTGATACTCATAACTATGTCTTACAACATCATTTTCTAATATAAAATCATCCATAGAATCCATTTCATGTTTTAAGCAAACCGCACGATACAATAAACAAGCAATCGCAGTGATTGATGATTCTGAATAAGCAAGATGATGCCTTTGTTTGAAAGTAAGAATAGATTCTTCAAGTTCCATAATTGTTTTAAATTCAACATCGCTAAGCATATACCAAAAGTTTTTCAGCTTAAAGATGTTCATAATACTAGGAAATAAATAAAAAAACGCTTTACGTACATTTCTTTCCTTTCCTTGAATAAAATAACCGTTTTTTGATGAATCTAGCTTAATTGAAAACTTATGTAAGATATTCTTCAATTTATTCATATTGGTATTAATCGTAAATCTACTAAGTGAAAACATCTCTTCAAATTGATACATATAGTATGTTTTTTTACTATGTAAAATAACGAAAAAAATAGTTGCGATTAACTCATCACTTTCCAAAAGAAGTGTTTCTTCCTTTTGGGTAAATGATTGCTGTTTTACAAACTTTTTTTGTTCTTCACTTAAATACATTCCTTTCCCATAAACTGTATCAATCCATGGTAAATGATACTGTTGGAAGATTTTATTTAATTCTTCAATTGTATAGTAAGCAGTTCGTTTTGATATTTTTAATTCTTGAACAATTTTTTTATAGTCTACATAATGGTACGTTAAAAACAAATCAACGACTCGTTGTATTCTTTCATTCACGGATTGTTTCATTCTTCTCTCCCTTCTTATTATGATTGTTTATGTATTAGATATCTATAATATTAATATATCATACTCCTTAAAAATAAAAATAGAATCCAAATTGTAACGATTCTCTTTCTTTATATAAACTACTTCTTAACTATATAATTAAAATTCAACGTATAATTTTTTGCAATTTAATTTAAATAAACATTTTACATTTATTTAATATTTTAAGAATAAAATTGATTAAAAAAGTATTTTATTATAATTCCATTTAAAATGAGTTAAATTGATAAATTATGTTTATATTTTTTAAAATTTACTATGTTTTTTACTACTTTTTGTTCTACAATGGAAGTAACAACATGTTTCATACGATTTACAATTATAATAGAAAGAAAGGGGTTTTTATGTCCTACAAAGAAATTAAAAACAAGTATCTTAACAACGACACTCAAGATTTACCCAATCTCTACAATCAAGCAACCATGGAAGATATTGATGACTATAGCGAAGATACTTTGCTACATCTAGCAGCTAGCTATGGAGATGCTAGAGCCATTCAACAATTAATTGAAAAAGGCTTTGATGTGAATGCTGCAAACTACCAACAAGAACGTCCACTACACACGTTACTAAATCATGCCGATGATTTATCAAAAGAAGCGCTTATGGATTGCTTGAATCAATTGCTTGACCATAAAGCTAGTATTTTACGTAAGAATCGAGAAGGAAAAACACCAGCTCATATTGCTGCAGAACATTTACAAGCCGACGTACTACAAGCATTTATCGATCGTGGGTTAAAACTAAATCTTACCGATGGTTATGAAAACAATTTACTTTGTAGTATTAGCTACAACTATCGTGAAGATCAAAAAGAATTGGCTTTACTTCAAGTCGTTTCCGCTTTAATGGAAGCTGGACTTGATCCAAAAGAATATAATAGGTTAAGTAAAAATGCCATTGATATCGCAAATGATCGACAAAGTCATTCTTTGTTAGCTGTCTATAATGGTACTTTTAACTTTGATCAACCGGAAGATAAAACAAGCATATACGCTGGTATGTCTTTGCATAATGCCATTATCAATAAAGACTATAAAGCATTGGAAGAAATTTTAAATGCTGGTGCCAATGTCAATGAAATTTCACAAGAACCGGATGCTAGTAATAAATTAACACCGTTACAAACTGCTGTTTATTATATCGATTTAAAAGCGGTTGAACTGTTATTGAAACATCAGGCGGATTGTAACTATAAAAATGAAGAAGGACAAAATTGTCTAGCTGTTTGGCCACGTCACAACGGAGATTTACACGTTCACTTTGATAACATGAAAGATGTTATGAAAATCTTACAGCTTTTGTATCAATCCGGTTTAAATATTGATGATACCATTGATGAGCTAGGAAACACCGTTTTAATTTCTGCATGTAAATACATCAATCGAGCAACCGGCTACAATGGTACAACAATACCCAATCTTTTAATTCAATTCTTAATAAGCAAACATTGTGATGTTAACAAAACAAATCTGGAAGGTACAAGTGCTTTGATGCATCTTTGTCAATTTGGCTCATTTTCTCACCAAGAACAAATATTAGAACTTTTAGAAAACGATGCTAACGTTTCTTTAGTTGATACATTTGGAAATACAGCTCTTATCTATGCTTGTAAAAATAAAGATGCAAAAGCTGCTCGAGAATTTGCATCCTTACTATTTGATTTTGATGATCCAAACTTAGAACATCGAAATAATGAAGGACAAAGTGCTTTAGAAATCGCCGTTGCCAACAACAATGAAGCATTAGTAAACTTACTAATTATGAAAGGATAAGATATGGATAATAATTCAATTTTCTTAAACGCATGTAAAAACGGACAGAAAGGTGTTGTACTTGCCTTTATAAAAAAAGGCGGTATCGACTTTAACAAAAAAGACCCTCAAGGTAATACGGCATTGCATTATGCTTGCTTAAAAGGGTTTAAAGACATTGCTGTCACTTTAATTCAATGTGGCAGTGATGTTACTTCGACAAACAACGTCAGCATTACCCCTTTACACTATAGTGCAACTAACGGAAATAAAGATATTTTAGCTTTGCTTTTAGAAAAAGGAGCAGATATCAATGCATTAGATGTGGATGGATGCACACCCCTAATGTATGCTATTGATGCTAAAAAGACGGAAAGCGCACGTTTCTTAATCAACCAAAACGCTGATCTTACTATTCAAGATAACAAAGGACATAAAGCCCTTGATTATGCCTCTGCAAATGGCTTACGTGATTTATTAGATCTTTTACCTCACTCCAATGATAAAAGCACCCATGGAAACACTTTATTGCATCAGGCATGTTACAACGAACAAAGTGAAGTTTTAAAGAACTTAGTACAAAAAGAAGATATAGATAAAAATGCTTTAAATGATGAAGGTTATTCCCCCTTAAACATCGCATGCTTAAAGAACAATCTCTTGATGACAACCATTTTATTAGAAGCAAAAGCAGATCCTAATTTAAAAACCCTTCACGGAAATAGCACCTTACACTTTGCTTGCTTCTACGGAAATCCATACATCGTAAAAGCGCTATTAGAACATCAAGCGGATATCAACAGTCAAAACGAAAACGGAGAAACTCCATTGATTCTTGCAGCAAGCAAAGGATACAATGACATTGTAAGAATGTTGTTAGAAAACAATGCAGATGCCACACTGGCTGATAATTATCAACAAAATGCCTTATATTATGCTTCTGAAAATGGATTTACTGAAATTGTAGAACTTTTAATTCCTTATTCGTTATAGAAACAAAAAAGAGCTGCTATGAAAAGCAGTTCTTTTCTATTTTCATTCTTTTCTCTATACTCCAAATACACAGAATCGAATTACATCCACCAAAGCGTGTGAACCTATAGCCGATAACACATTAGTACTACCTAAAAGACCACCCACGATAACAATCAATAATAACGCAGTTGCAAAAGAATGTGCCTTTCTTTTATAAAAGGATATCCTTTTCGCACTATGTTTAAAGACGGTCATAGAAGCGATTAATGGTAGTATAGTAAAACAGCCCACCATTACATTGGATAACATACAAAGACTTCCTAATACAACTCCAATAAAGATATGTTGTTTATCTATTGTTCTATACCTCCTCAACAACACTATCGTTATTGCATTTAAGACGATAACCCAAGTAAATACTTGATACATCAACATAGATATAGTCCACAGTGCCATAAAAAAAATAACATACTTAAGCGATAGGTATTCTTCTTTGCCATTTGCATGATACTTCCTTTCAAATTTATTTTTTGTAAAATAAACTTGTATGGTATTATCAATGATAATACCCAACTTTCTCTTCTTTCATTTTATCACTTATAAACAATAAATAAAAGACTACTATTATTTACAAATATCCCTTATAGTAAAGGTGAACAAAGGAGTGGTATCAATGAAATTTAACATCTCTAAAATTAAGAATGGAGACAGAGTAGCTTAAGATAATAACTTGTTATCTTATATTAATGATGCATTTGATATTCTGTATTCCAATACACGTGATTTTCGATAATTTGACAATATCTATTGAGCAAATACAGGATATTAGTATAATAAGAATTTAATTGATTTGTTAATCATTAGATAAATATCCTCTTATTAAACAAGGGAAGCCTAACGCTTCCCTTTTATTATTCCTCTTTGCTAAGACGATTATAGATAATACTAATAATAAAGCACAAAATCCCACCAATTGTAAATGCCACAACACGAGTAATGGAATTTTCACCTTGAAGATCTACAAAGATAAACTTCACCACCATCAACATCGCAAGCCCTAAGCCATATTGTCTGATAATTTTTATGCCATATTTAAATCCGATGTAAATCGAAGCAATTGCCAATACTAAACCGACAACACTATAAGAAACCGAATCAAACTGAAGTCTCCAGAAGGCATGTATCATTGTCCACACAAAGATAAAATACTTCGTTACAAACCAAATACCGATATGATTTGGCATTTCTTGATAATCCTTGATTAACACATAACTTTTAAACACTAGAACACTAAAAGTAGTAAGTGTAATAATGAAACGAATGATTCCATCTTCCACCAGCAACATTTCTTTTAAGCCAAAGACATACAACAAGATAGAAAACAAGTATACTCCAAAATGTGGATGAAAACGCATGACATCTTGTTCTTTTGGCTCTAAATAACCTATATAATACACCACAATTAACGTAATAACACTTAATCCATAAGCAATTAAATTTTGCATATCATACAGATATACATTCCAACCTGCTAACACACTAAGATCATAAGATACTTTAAAATAACTTACAAACAACATTGCCAACGCAACGTTTTTATAAAGAAGTGATTCCACTTGTTCTTGATAAAAGAGATAAAACAACAATGCCATATTTACGATAGTAAATACCATCGTCAACATAGAAGTTTGCTTTAAACCAACAATGAAATCCAATAGAATAAACACCATCGTATATGGACCCAAACCACCTTTTGCCCATACGTGTTTGCGTACAATCACATACAACAATATCGCCACTGCACCCATTGCACCTTCAGAAAATACTAAGCTATTGATTTCTACCATTAAAAAATATAACGGAAATACATACACTTTAGTTAATGAAGATTCAATATTTGGATACACTTTTTGATTTATGATACATTGTACAAAAATCAAGATGAAGCCAATCATCGCTACCTGTAAAGAACTTAAACCCAAAACATCAGGACCTCTAAGTGTATCAGTGACTGTAAATAATAAACAATAGATAGATATAACTGTAAGTACAAGATAACTTTTATGAAGATTCTCTTTATTTGCTAAAGAATACATCCAATTTACAATCAACAACAACACAATCGTAACAATAACTTGTGCCCATGCATAATCCAATGATGCAACATCATGCATCCATTTAAAAAGCAAAGCAAAATTAAAGAATACAAACGCAATACTAATAGCATTACGCACTTTATCAAGCATATTACTCACATACAACAACATGATAGATACAAGACTTGTATAACCAACAATAAATAACATATCTTGTAAATTAGAAACGTATGTAAGCTCAAATGCTAAATTAATAAAACTACCAATAGAAGCTACTACAATTGTAAAATATAACTTGGTATAACGATGCGAATATAAAATCAATAGGGTCCATGCGACACAAAGTAATGCTGAAATCTCATGACTAACCAAGGAAAACACTAAATTCGCTGATACAATGGCAATATAAACCAAACCAATACCTGTTCCAAACACAACGGAACTGACATTACTTGGTTTTTTTAGTGCCATAGTAAATCCAACACCACTTAACACTAACCCAATCAGACTTACAACTCCTAATTTAATTTCTGAACTGATATCATTCCAAACCATTGCCACAAATGAAATCGCTGCAATAAAAATTAAAAGTGATGCCAAAGCTCCAATGAAATACTTACCAATCAGTGATTCCTTATCTTTAAACTTTTCAATCCAACTTGGAATTTCTTTATCAAACAACGTATGAGAATCTAATCCCTTATCACCCTCTGCCTTCTTGTTACGATAAATAGATGCCGGCTTATATTTTTTCTTAAAGAGATCATCTTGATTTTCCAAATAGGTTACCCCTCGTTTGGGCAATTCTCTTTGTGGTTGATTCATACTTTGAAGTTTTTCTTCCAACTCTTGTACACGTAACTCTAATTGATCGATACGCTGTTTTAACTGCTCCATCTTGCTCTCCCTTTATCTAATAAAACTATATGCGTTATATTGATTTTTCAAAATTTCATTATTGTCCATTATATCACATTCATTTTTATTGTGTTAGCATAATAATAAATATCCACCCGCCTAGCGGGTGGTTTTTCATTTTCGGGCTTAGCCCTACTATCACTGGCTGCACACACGTGTGCTTTTATCGCCTGCCAG
>RQZE01000001.1 GCA_003858585.1 Erysipelotrichaceae bacterium OH741_COT-311 | reverse complement strand
CCAAAAACAGGGGATTCAACAAATACAACGTTATATGTTGTCTTTGCCTTAGCTGCATCTGCAGGTTTGGTTTATGTATTTATTAAAAGAAAGAAGAAGGAATAATCATTCCTTCTTTTGCAATGAGTAAAATAAAATTATAAGTGAAATCAAAGTTTTATGATTATTAATATCGTTTTAAAATAGATATACTTATCATTTTTATGATAATAAATATAATATTTATGATAAAATGATTAAAGAGAAAAATAAGAGGAAAATGTAAAATGGCTAAAGAAATTTTTAGTTTGGATTTTTATGGACGTAATTTGACTGTAGAAACAGGGGAAATTGCAAAACAAGCTGGTGGATCAGTATTAATAAGATATGAAGATACTGTGGTGTTATCAACTGCTACAGCTTCAAAACAGGCAAAGGATACTGATTTTTTTCCATTGACTGTTACGTTTGAAGAAAAATTATATTCTGCCGGAAAAATTCCTGGTGGGTTTTTAAGAAGAGAGGGTAGACCTTCTGAACACGCTACTTTAACGGCACGTTTGATTGATCGACCAATTCGTCCGTTATTTGCAGAAGGTTTTCGTAATGAAGTTCAAGTAGTCAATACGGTTCTTTCAACCAATACAGATGTATCGCCTGAAATGGCAGCTATGTTTGGAGCTTCACTTGCATTATGTGTAAGTAACATTCCATTTAATGGACCTATTGCTGGTGTTATTGTTGGTAGAGTTGATGGAGAATTTATTATTAACCCAACAGTAGAACAACAAGAAAAAAGTGATATTCACTTAGCAGTTGCTGGTACAAAAGATGCAATTAACATGGTTGAAGCCGGTGCAAAAGAAGTAAGTGAAGAAGTTATGTTGGATGCATTGTTTTTTGGACATGATGCGATTAAACAACTATGTGTATTTCAAGAAGAAATTATGTTGAAGTGTGCAAAAGAAAAAATGGATGTGGTTTTATATGAAATCAATCCAATGATTAAAACATTAGTAGATGAAAAAGGTAAACAGCGTATTGAAGAAGCGGTGTCAATCAAAGGTAAATTGGAACGTTATGGTAAAATTGATGAATTAACGGAAGAGATGTGCTTATTAGTTGAAGCAATGAATTTCGAAAATGATAAAGCAAAAGAAAAAGCAGTAAAACAATGTAAGGAATATTGTACAGAAATTGAAGCAAATGAAGTACGTCGCTTAATCTCTGTGGATAAAATTAGACCGGATGGTCGTAAAGTCGATGAAATTCGTCCATTAAATTCTCAAATAGATTTACTGCCTCGTGTACATGGTTCAGCATTGTTTACGCGTGGAGAAACACAAGTATTATCGGTAACGACATTAGGTGCATTGGGTGATAATCAGATTATTGATGATTTAACAGATGTAGAAGAAAAACGTTTCATGCATCATTATAATTTTCCACCATATTCGGTTGGTGAAGTAGGAAGAATGGGCTCACCAGGTCGTCGTGAAATTGGTCATGGTGCCTTAGGCGAGCGTGCTCTTGCTCAAGTATTGCCAAGTGAAGAGGAATTTCCATATGCAATACGTACGGTTGCTGAGGTATTAGAATCTAACGGTTCTTCTTCACAAGCTTCGATTTGTGCGGGTACGATGTCTTTAATGGCAGCAGGTGTACCAATTAAGGCTCCGGTAGCTGGTATTGCAATGGGGCTTGTTACGTATGGAGAACACTATACAGTACTAAGTGATATTCAAGGTATGGAAGATCACTTTGGAGATATGGATTTTAAAGTGGCAGGGACGAATGCAGGTATTACTGCATTACAAATGGATATTAAAATTGAAGGTATTCGACGTGATATTTTAGTGGAAGCGTTAGCTCAAGCGAAAAAAGGACGTCAAGAAATCATGGCAAATATGATGGAATGCATTGATAAACCACGTAAAGAAGTAAGTAAGTATGCTCCAAAGATGGTTACACTTTCAATTCCTGTTGATAAAATTCGTGAAGTTATTGGTACTGGTGGAAAAATGATTAATCAAATTATTGAAGAATGCAACCAAGTTAAAATTGATATTGAAGATGATGGACGTTGTGTTATTTATCATAATGATATGGATGCATTAAATAAGGCAAAAGCGATGATTGAGGCAATTATTAAAGAGGCTAAAGTTGGTGAAATTTATGAAGCCAAAGTAGTTCGTATTGAAAAATTTGGAGCTTTCGTTGAATTGTTTACAGGAACAGATGCGTTACTTCATGTATCAAAAATTAGTCATCAACGTGTAGAGAAACCGGAAAGTGTATTAAAAATTGGGGATGTTATACGTGTTATTGTTACTGAAATTGATGATAAAGGACGTGTAAATGTATCTGCCAAGGATTTAATTGAAAAACCAGAAACTCTTCAAGAAGACAGTGATAAAAAAACAGAAGAAAAGTCGGTTGAAAAAAAATCAGGTGAAAAACGTTTCTTTAAGAAAAAAAATTAAATATGAGAATGCGTAAAAAAAAGTGGGCACTTCCCTTTTTACAAGAACATAGTGAAGTGGCTTTGCAAAATCCAATACATTTAAAAAGTAGATGGAATACTGTTTCCGATCAAAGACCAATACATTTAGAAATAGGTGTAGGTAAAGGTGGCTATATCAATCAAATGGCTTTACAACATCCTGATGCCTTTTGGGTTGGTATTGAAAAAGATGTAAATGTTGTGTGTATTGCAGTTAAAAATTTTTTGAATCAGGAAAATGATAATGAACTTTTTATAACAAATGATGCTAGTGAATTAGAACAATGGTTTGATAAAGGAGAAATTGATGTGATACATTTAAATTTCTCAGATCCATGGCCTAAAAAAGGGTATCGTAAGCGTCGTTTGTCGAGCGATGGTTTTGTTAGTAAATACCATGATATTTTAAAAGAAAATGGAAAAATTATTTTAAAAACAGATAATAAAATTTTATTTGAGTTTTCCGTTGTAGAAATACTTAAGTTATATTTTGTATTAGAAGAAATCAGTGTTGATTTCCGTAGGGAAGAACATCAAGAAGATGCAATTACAGAATATGAAGCAAAATTTATGGCACTAAATCAACCGATTTATCGTGCAATTTTCAAGAAGATTTAAAAATAGACACGTTGTGTCTATTTTTTTCAAGGGAAAAGTATTGGTAAATATCTATGATTTCATAGATGAATATTGTATAATTTTTAGGAAAGGTAAAGATTATGAAAAAACTATTAATTTTATTAATATCTTTATTCATTTTTTTAAATGGATGTCAAGTTGAAAAACAGGTTATTTCATATACTGTCTATCCGATTGGATATTTATTAGACCGTATAGGTGGTAATCGTGTGGAGACTATATCGTTACAAAAACAAGAAATGATACAGCGTGCACAGGCTGTTGAAGAATTTGATGAAATCTTAAAACGTAGTTCTCTTTTATTTCATCTTGGAGAATTAGAACCATATTTAGATGTGAATCGTAGTAATATTGAAAAAAGTAAAGTAATTACCAATGATTTATCATCAAACAATGCAATTTATGAATTTAAACGTTATACCAGAGTTTATGTGGATGGTAAAGAGTCTTACATTGAAGGACCATACTATAATTCTAAAGTATTTGATACCATTGATGTAAATGCTAAAGATTTACATTTATGGATAGATCCTATTTCAATGATTTCTATGGCAAAAGAAATTAAGACCTATTTAGCAAGTAATTATGTTGAACAATCTAGCTATTTTAACGAAAATTACGATAAACTAGTCAATGATTTAGTTCGTTTAGATGCACAATATCAATTGCTAGCTCAAAAGTGTAAAGATGAAAATAAATCGGTTAAGTTTGTATCGATGTCTGCAAGTTTTGGAAACTGGCAAAAAGCTTATGGATTTCAAGTATATCCGGTAATCTTAAGTAAATATGGAGTGTTACCAAATCAGGAACAACTTTCAGTGATTAAAAGTCGTATTATTGAAAATGAAGTAAAATACATAGCGTATGAACCAAATATGACTGAAGATATGATTGCTTTGTTTAATGAGCTGGAATCTGAATTACATTTAACGCGTGTAAATTTAAGTAATATTTCTTCGCTTACTTCTTCTCAAGAAAATGATAATAAAGATTATTTGTCAATTATGTATGAAAATTTAAATGTTTTAGAAAATATGATTACCGAAAATGTAGATGTCAATACGGAAGAAGTACAAGAAACTACAGAAGCAATTGAAACAGAAAAGGAAACAAATAAGTCGTAATACAGATTGCGACTTATTTTATAGGTAAAAGGAATGGAAAAAATATTATTAATCGATGGTAACTCCATGTTATTTCGAGGTTATTATGCAACTTGTTATACACGTATGATGAAGACATCAAGTGGAATACCAACCAATGCCGTTTTTGCATTTAGTACGATGATGGATAAGGCAATTAAAAAAATTGAGCCTAAGTATGTGGTGGTGGCATTTGATAAGGGAAAAAAGACATTTCGTCATGATTTATATGAAGATTATAAAGGTGGTCGTAAAGCAGCTCCGGAAGATTTAGTGCCACAATTTTCATTAGTACGTGATTTTTTAAAGGCGTATAATATTCCTTACATTGAACAAGAAAACATTGAAGCAGATGATATTATAGGCTCTCTAGCTAAAAAATATCCTGACTATGAAGTGAATATACTAACAAGCGATCGTGATTTGCTTCAAGTTATTGATGCAACAACCAGTGTATATTTAATGAAAAAAGGCATTACAGATATGCAATTGGTAGATCAAGAAACTTTAAAAGAAGAATTTCATTTACATCCTTTACAAATCATTGATTTAAAGGGGTTAATGGGTGATAGTGCCGATAATATAAAGGGTGTTATGGGGATTGGAGAAAAGACCGCTTTAAAACTTTTGGAAAATTACCAATCGATTGAAAAGATTTATGAAAATATTGATCGTATTAAAGGAAAATTAAAAGAAAAGTTATTGATGGATAAAGAAAGTGCCTTTCTATCGAAACAATTAGCGACGATTAAAACCGATGTTCCGATTGCTCTTTCTTTAGAAGATTTTTTATTTCAACCGAATTATGAAACATTATTGAAATTTTATCATCAATATGAAATGCGTCACTTGGCTGCTATGATTGATGTTACCGATACCAGCGAAATTACATATCAAGTTGTGAAAAAAGTTTCTAAAGATTTACTGAATGAATATGCGATTCTTGATTTTCAACGTGATTATTTTGATTATTTCAATCCAAATGTCTATGGATTAAGTATTTATTTTAATGGAAAAATTGAATATATTACTTTAGAGGATTTAAAGCAAGATGAAGAAACTTTAACGTTTTTAATGAGTGAAAAGGGAAAAGTTGTCTATGATGTTAAGGCATTGTATCATTTGATGGACATGATTCATATACCAATTCATGGTTTTCTTTATGATGTTATGATTGCTTGTTTCTTAAACGATACTTCTTTAACAGATTACGATAAAATGATTACCCATTATGATTTAAAAGAAGAATTTACATTAAAAGATTTATTTGGGTTGGAAAGTAAACCAAAACTTCCGGATGCAGAAATTCTTGCCAAACATAGCGCAAATCGTATTAAGAATATCGCAACCGTTTATCATATTGTAAAAAGTGAAATTCAAGAAAAAGAAATGGAACAGTTACTTTTAGAGGTAGAATTACCACTTGCTCATGTATTGTATAAAATGGAAAAAGAAGGTATTTGTATTAATACGGAAGTATTAGATCAAATTAGTAATGATACGCTAAATAAGATGCAAGAATTATCGAATACCATTTATCAATATGTTGATGCTACATTTAATTTGAATTCACCAAAACAACTTGCAGAGGTTTTGTTTGACAAATTACAATTACCTAGTAATAAAAAACGCAGTACATCGCAAGATATTTTAGAGAAATTGATTGGAAAACATCCAATTATTGAAGACATACTGCTTTATCGTAAGTATAGTAAATTATATTCTACCTATGCGGAAGGTTTAAAGAAATATGTAGGTAGTGATTTAAAAATACATACCATTTATAATCAAGTGCAAACTGCTACAGGTCGTTTATCTTCTACTGACCCAAATCTACAAAACATTAGTGTTAAGGATGAAGAAAGTAAGGAAATACGTAAAGCATTTATTGCAAGTAAAAATAGTATACTGTTAAGTTGTGATTATTCACAAATTGAATTACGTATGCTTGCGCATCTTGCCAAAGAAGAAAAACTCATTGATGCTTTTAAACATGATCTAGATATTCATACAAAGACAGCTATGGACATTTTTCATATTCTAGAAACAGAAATGACTCCGGCTTATCGTAGAGCTGCTAAAGCTGTAAATTTTGGTATTATTTATGGTATGAGTGAGTTTGGTTTATCACAACAAATTCATGTGAGTATTAATCAAGCAAAAGAATTTATAAATAATTATTTCGCTACATATCCAAACATTAAAAACTACATGGATTATGTAATTCAACAAGCGGTAGAATCAGGGTATGCAAGCACACTTTTAAAGCGTCGTCGTTATATTAAAGAATTAAAAGACAGTAATTACATGATGAAAGAATTTGGTAAGCGTGCAGCTATGAATACACCAATTCAAGGTAGTGCTGCTGATTTATTAAAATTAGCAATGATTCAGATTGATAAAAAGATGGAAGGGTTACAATCAAAAATGATTTTAACGGTCCACGATGAATTGATTTTTGATGTTTTAGAAAGTGAATTTGATCAAGTATTAGCAATTGTTTTAGAAGGGATGGAAAATGCTATGAAGTTAAGTGTTCCTTTAAAAGTTTCTTATAGTAAAGGTGCTTCATGGTATGATGCAAAATAATGCCAGAATTACCGGAAGTAGAAACCGTTGTACGAACATTGAAGCAAGCTGTTAAAGATTGTAAAATTGTTCAGGTAGACATTTATTGGAATAATATTATTGTTGGTGATATTCAAGTTTTTAAATCTTCGTTAATAGGTCAATCGTTTAGAAGATTTAAACGTCGAGGTAAGTATATTATCTTTGAATTGGATGATTGTAGTCTATTGTCTCATTTGCGTATGGAAGGTAAGTATTTTATTAAAGATTGTACTGATAAAAAAGAAAAGCATGAGCATGTTATTTTTACTTTAGATAATGGTAAAACATTGAGGTATCATGATACTAGAAAATTTGGTAAAATGGAAGTAATTCCAAAGAGTAAGGACTATGTACAATTAAAGAATTTAGGGGTAGAACCTTTAAGTCATAAATTAAATGAAACTTATGTATCAAACTATATTAAAAATACAAAACAATGTATGAAACAACTGTTATTAGATCAATCTTTCATTGCCGGTATTGGAAATATTTATGCGGATGAAATATTGTTTAGAATGAAGGTACATCCGAAAAAGATTGCAAAAGAGTTAACACCTCAAGAGATTATAGATCTTGTTTATTATACAAAACATGTTTTAAAAGGAGCTATTAGGGCAGGAGGAACAACGATTCGTTCTTATACGTCTTCCCTTGGTATTACAGGTCGTTTTCAATTAAAATTAAAGGTACATATGCGTAAAAATGAACCTTGTTACCTATGTAAAGAAAAGATTGTAAAAGAAGTGGTTGCTCAAAGGGGGACATATTATTGTCCTAGGTGTCAAAGTTTATGAAAATTGCGATTACAGGTTTAATGGGAAGTGGGAAAAGTACGGTTGCTAATATATTTAGAGAACTGGGTTATCCTGTGTTTGATGCTGATGAGGTTGCTAAATCCTTTTTAAAGAAGGATAGTAAGGGTTATCATGAAGTATTAAATACGTTTGGTGAAGATGTATTAGATGAACATTATGAAATTGATAAGGCTTTTCTTGCTAAATTGATTTTTCAAAACAAAGAATGCAAAGAAGCATTAGAAGGAATCATTCATCCTCTTGTTAAAGAAGCGTTACTTAAAGAAATGAAACACAAAAGAGTATTTATTGCTGAAGTACCGTTGTTGTTTGAGGCTCATTTTGATCAATATTTTGATGAAATATTATATGTAGATACTAGTGAAGAGTGTTTATTAGAGCGACTAGAAGCTAGAAATATGACAAAAGAAGAAATACAGGCACGCTTGAAACATCAAATGACAAGACAAGAAAAAAAAGCGAAAGCGACATATGTAGTTAAAAATGAAGAAGATATTGATACACTGAAAAAAGAAGTAATGAATGTGATAAAAAAATGGGGTATTTAAATGTTAAAAGGAAAAGATTTATATAAAGTATCCATTAATGAGTTAATGAATCAAAACCAGTTAACTTCTTTAATGATGCTTTATCAACCGATTATAGGTCACAAGGCTGTTATTTTATATTTAACATTGATTCAAGATGTACGTCATGCTAGGGGATTTGAAAGTTTCAATCGTTTGATTAATATTTTACAGATGAGTGTTGAAGAGATTGATCAAGCTCGAATGCGCTTAGAAGAATACCAACTTTTAACTACATTTCGTAAGACAAGTGATCTTAAAGATTCCTATATACTTATTATTCATGCCCCTAAGTCATGTGATGTATTTTTTAAAAATGATGTATTTTCACGTTTGTTAATGAAATATTTAGATAGTAAACAATATGAAATAACATTAAATCGTTTAATTAAACCAACTTTAGATGTTGCTGAATATAAAAACATTACAAAAAAATTTAATGTTGATTCTATACGATGGAATGAAGAAAATGAGCAAGAATTTAAAGCAATTAAACCAAACTATAAGTTCAATGAAGATATTCAAGTACATATTAATTTTGATTATCATAAGTTTTTATTTAATTTATCGAGTTTGAATTTTCCCATTGCAGAGCGTAGTGGAGAAAATTTAAGATTGATTGGAGAAATTGCCACAATTTATGGGATAAGTCCAGATCAAATGCGCATTTTAGTTGGAAAATGTAGTTCTATAGAAACCGGTCGTTTTGATGTGGACCGTTTTAAAAAATTAGCACAAGCTTATATTCCAAAAGAAGTGGTAAAAGAAAGTAATATTTATAAATTACCATGTGTTTCCTTTTTACAATCGAAACAAAATGGTATTGAAGTAACTTCTCAAGATAAACAATTACTAGAAGATTTGGTGTTAAAAATGAAATTAAAACCAGAGGTGGTGAATGTTTTGGTTGAGTATATCTTAAATACGAATGATCAGCGTTTGATACGAAAATATGTAGAACAAATTGCTATTACTTGGGGTCGTAAGGGAATTGAAGATTATCAACAAGCCCTTGATGAAGTAAAGAATTACCAAGAACAACAAATTACTACAAGTAAGAAAATGAAAAAGAAAATGAAAGCACCTAATTACACTAAGCCGGAAGAAGTGGAAAATGAAGAACATCTTCAAGATATAATACAATGGCTTGATAAGGAGGTAAAATAATGGAACCTTTAGTATTTAAACTTGTTGAATTAGATGAGGAATTGCAACAAGAAAAACAAGCAGTAATAGCGCAATTAAAAAAGAATCAGCGCGTTATAGATTTTTTAAAGAAATACAAATTAAATTCAAGCTATGTGGAGGAGTTTCCATACCGTTTTAAGACTTGGATCGATTCTAAAAATCAATGTGCGTATTGTGCTGGTTTAGAAAACTGTAACCAAGAAACCAATGGAGTGCATTTAGATTTAATTTATGATGGAAATCTTGAATATGTCTATAGACCTTGTCCATATCAACTTGAAGCAAATGAGAAGCTAGCACATGTAAAGAATTATAAACGTAATCACTTGCCTTTACACTTGCAGAGTGTTCTTTTTCAAGATATCGATATAAAAAAAGAAAAGGTTGCTTATTTACAAGTATTTAAAGATATTGTTTCTTGGTATAAACAGCCAACATCAAAAGGTTTTTATTTATGGGGCAATGTAGGAGTTGGTAAAACTTATCTATTGGCTTGTCTAAGTAATACACTAGCAAAAGAAGGGAATAAAGTTGCCTTTATTCATGTTCCAACGTTTGTTCTTGAAATGAAAAATTTATTTTATGATAATGAAGAATTTCAACGACGTATTACAGAATTAATGGAAGTTCCATATTTATTCTTTGATGATATTGGTGCTGAAAATGCAACTCCTTGGATTCGTGATGAACTATTATTGCCCATCTTAGAGTATCGCATGCATAATGGTGGCATTACCATGTTTACAAGTAATTTGAATTTTGAGATGTTACATGATCACTATGTATTGAATGCACATGGACATGAAGAAACATTGAAAGCGACTCGTTTTTTAGAACGTGTGCGTTTTTTAGCCAAGGAAGTAGAATTAATTGGTTTGAATCGTAGATGAGGATTTCTTAGGTTCTGGTAATATTATACTTTTCAAATGTGTAATAAAATGTTATCATTTTATAGATTGAAAAGAGGTTTAGTAATGATTAGAAGGATAGGTATATTGACTTCTGGCGGCGATTCACCCGGAATGAATGCTGCAATTCGTGCAGTGACTAGAACGGCTTTGTCAAATGGCATTGAAGTTGTAGGTATTAAGGATGGATATCGCGGACTTTATGAAGGAAACTTCATGAGTATGAAAAAGACAGATGTATCGGATATTTTAGATCGTGGTGGAACAAAATTAGGGTCTGCTCGTTTAAAAGAATTTAAAGATGTAAAAGTACAAGAAAAATGTGTTGAAAATCTTAAAAAATCTGGTATTGATGCAATTGTGGTTATTGGTGGAGATGGTTCTTATCGTGGAGCGTTAGCTCTTACAAAATTAGGAATCAACTGTATTGGTTTACCGGGAACAATTGACAATGATATTCCAGGAACAGATTATACAATAGGTTTTGATACAGCTTTAAATACAGTGGTGGAAGCAGTAGATAAACTTCGTGACACATCAAGTTCACACCATCGCTGTTCAGTTGTAGAAGTGATGGGAAATCACTGTGGTGATTTGGCTTTATGGGCTGGTATTTCTTGTGGTGCTGAAATCGTTGTTACACCTGAAACAGGTTATGATGAAGTAGAAATTCTAGAAAAGTTAATGTATTTAGATCGTAATGTTAATAAAAATCATGCGATTGTCATTATTTCAGAAAAGATGACACATGTAGAAGATCTTGCAAATAAAATTTCAAATCATACAGGTTTTTCAGGTCGTGCTACTGTTTTAGGGCATATACAAAGAGGTGGAAGTCCTACTCCATTTGATCGCGTATTAGCATCACGTATGGGAGAAAAAGCAGTGGATTTATTAATGGCCGGTGTTGGTGGACATTGTGTTGGGATTTTAGAAAATAAGATTATTTCGATGCCAATTGAAGAAGCCTTGTCCACATTAAAAACATCAAGAAAGCAATTATATCGATTATTTGATCGATTAGTTTAGAAAGAGGGTTAAGAATGAGTAAGCAAACAAAGATTGTATGTACAATTGGTCCGGCAAGTGAATCAGTAGAAATGATTACAAAGCTGGCTAATGAGGGAATGAACATTGTTCGTTTAAATTTTTCTCACGGTTCTTTTGAAGAACATTTAAATCGTATTCATATGGTTCGTGAAGTCGTTGAAAAAACAGGTATTAATTTAGGTATCATGTTAGATACAAAAGGACCTGAAATTCGTTTAGGGATATTCAAGAACGATAAAGAAGATTATATAAAAGGGGATATCGTTAAGGTATGTAAAAAGGAAATTGAAGGAACAAAGGAAATGTTCCATATTCAATGCCCTGAACTTTTTGATGATGTAAAAGTTGGAAACTATATTTTAATTAATGATGGGAAACAACGCTTAACTGTATTGGAAAACGACGGTGAAGTATTAACTTGTCGTGTTGAAGTAACAGGGCCAATTTCATCAAGAAAAGGATGCAATGTTCCTGGTGTAAAATTAAGTATGCCATTTATTTCTCCGAAAGATGATGCAGATATTCGTTTTGGATGTCGCAATGACGTAGATTTTATTGCTGCATCATTTGTGCGTAGAGCAGAAGATGTATTGGCAATTCGTAAGATTTTAATTGAAGAAGGTAAACCGGCAATTAATATTATTGCTAAAATTGAAAACCAAGAAGGCTTTGATAATCTAGAATCTATTTTAGAAGTAGCAGATGGTGTTATGGTTGCCCGTGGTGATTTAGGTGTAGAAGTTGAAACACAATTTGTACCTATTTATCAAAAACAAATTATTAAAACAGCAAACGTATTTGGTAAACCGGTTATCACAGCCACACACATGTTAGATTCAATGACACAGAATCCTCGTCCAACAAGAGCAGAGGCAAGTGATGTATGTAATGCGGTACTAGATGGTTCAGATGCAGTTATGTTATCGGCAGAGTCAGCTGCCGGAGAATATCCTGTAGAAGCAGTGCGTACGATGGCTACGATAGCCTCTGCTGCAGAGAAAATGATTCCATATCGTGAGCGTTTAGATCAATTAAAACATTCAAATGATAAATCAGTACAAGATGCGATTGGTATTTCTATTTCAGACGCTTGTTTAACATTGGATATTGGTGCGATTGTTGTCTTTACACAAGGTGGTACTACAGCAAGACGTATTTCTAAGTTTAGACCATGTGTTCCAATCTTAGCTGTTACATTTAATCATTCAACCCAAAGAAAATTAAATTCTTATTGGGGTGTAAAAGCGATTTATTCGGATGTACAAAATGAAATGACAAATGATGATGAATTAGCAAGCAAAATCGCTAAAGAACATGGTTTAAAACCAGGACAATTAATTATCATATCTGCGGGTTATCCAACTGGAGAAGGTAGTGCAAATATGATGAAAATCATTGAAGTAAAATAAAGAAAAACTCTATTCCTGATTGAATAGAGTTTTTTAATTCATTATTTTCCTTTTTGGTTCTTGTTAGCTAGTAATAATGCATCTTTATGATTTAAAATAACAGGAATCACAATAGGATTACGATTTGTCTTCTTAAATAGAAATGGTTCTAAGGATGAACGAATAGTATTTTTTAATTCACCAAACGTTGTACGTTGTTGCATTTTCTTTTTCAAAGCCTCATAGACTACCAATTCAGCTTCTTTTAATAAAGTTTGACTTTCTTTGATAAAGACAAAGCCGCGAGATACAATATTTGGGCGACACAGTATTTTATTGTATCGAGAATCAATAGAAACAATAACAGATACCAGACCATTTTCACCAAGGATTTTACGGTCACGTATTACGGATGTAGATAATCCTGAAGTATCGTTTCCATCTACATAAATATCATCTGTCTGAATACGCATATTTGCTTGGAAACACTCCCCATCTCTTAAAACAATAACATCTCCGTTAGAACATATAAAGTTATTTTCAGGTTTTACTCCTGTTTCTACAGCACTTTCAGCATGGAGTTTTAACATTTTATATTCACCATGAACTGGCATAAAATATTTCGGTTTAATTAATTGTAACATTAATTTTTGTTCTTCTTTAGAAGCATGTCCAGTGGTATGTAATGAAGCCAAAGGTGAGTTAACAATGACATTTGCTCCAACACGTGTTAGCTGATTTACGATCACGGATACATTTGTTGCATTACCAGGGATTGGTGAAGAAGAAAAGACAACAGTATCTCCAGGAATTATTTTAATATGTTTATGTGTACCATTGGCAATACGACTTAAGGCAGCCAAGCTTTCTCCTTGAGAACCGGTACATACAATACATATTTTTTCTGCCGGTAGAGTATTTAACTCTTCTGGTGATACAAAGTTCGATTTTTTTACAGTAATTGTTTTTAAATTCAAACCAATCGCAACAACATTTTCCATTGAACGACCAAAGACTGCGATTTTACGTCCACAATCTACAGCGGCTTGAATGATTTGTGATAATCGATGCACGTTGGAAGCAAAAGTCGAAACAATTAATCTACCTGGTGTTTTTCTGGTGATATCTAAGATAGATTGAGCTACTTTCTTTTCACTAATCGAAAACCCTTCTACTTCAGCATTTGTTGAATCAGACAACAAAAGAGTTACACCAATTTGACCTATATAAGCCATTTTTTGATAATCTGAGTTTGTACCAACCGGAGTTAAATCAAATTTAAAGTCTCCGGTTTCTACAATTCTACCGTTAGGTGTATTAATTAAAACACCTAATGAATCTGGAATCGAGTGTACTGTATTGAAAAAACCAATACTAAAATGTTTTGTCTTAATGGACGTAGAAGCATCAATCTCCACTAGTTTTGTAGTTTTTGACATGCGACGTTCTTCTAATTTCTTTTCAATAAGTGCACATGCAAAGCGAGGGGCATGGATCTTTTCAATTGGCAAAACCTGCAATAGGAAAGGAATACCTCCAATATGATCTTCATGTCCATGTGTAATGATCAGGGCTTTTACCTTTTCTTTATTTTGTACTAGATGGGTATAATCACATATGACATAATCAACCCCTAATAATTCATCATCAGGAAATTTCACTCCTGCATCTATGACAATGATCTCATCATCATGTTGAAAACAATACATATTTTTTCCAACTTCACCTAAGCCTCCAAGGGCATAGACTAACGTATCTTTTTTAAAATCAATCTGATTATCTGTATATACGGTTTCTACAACCTTGCGACGAGAGGCATATTTTCTTGGTGCTTTAACACCGTTTTTTTGATTCATATATTCTCCTTTATTTAATCTAATAAAATCGCATCTTTTTTTATTTCAAATGGATCTTCTTTATTAATATGGTCATAAAATAAAATGCCATTTAAGTGATCCATTTCATGTTGTAAGACAATAGCTAAGAAATTTCTAGCTTTGATTTGAACTTGTTTTTTTGTTAAGTAATCCCATGCATCAATTTTAATGCGTGCACTACGATATACATAACCTGGGTGAGGATCTTCTACTGAAAGACATCCTTCTCCACTTTTAAGGGCAATCTGTTGTATAGATGAAGATACAATTCTAGGATTGATTAATGCATATTCATAATGCATTAATTGACCGTTATGATCATAATCATCACAAATGACAACCAACATTTTCTTAGGAATACCAATTTGTATGGCTGCAATTCCAACTGCCGGTTTTAATTTTTCTTTTAATGCAAGTTCTTCATCGGTGCTATTTTTTACATAGGTATACATACTTTGTATAATGTCTTCATCTTCTTGTGATAAAGGCATAGAAACAGCTGTACTTTTTTGACGAATGTCAATGTTTAAATCACAATCTTTAATGATTGTATCTATATTTATTATCATAATAAAATCTTCCTTTACATTTACATATTAATTATAATGATAATTTGATTATAATCAAGGTATATAATATGATAAAATGAAATAGCACGAGGTTATTTATGAAAATAAGAATGCAAGAAATTCTCAAGATGTTATTTAAAATTGATTTACGAATCTTTCTTTCAACGATCGTATTATCTTTTTTTGGTCTTTTAATGATTGCCTCGGCATCTATGGGTTTAAAAACAGGTGATAATAGTTTTTTAATTTCAATTTTATTTAAGCAATTTATTTTTGTCGTATCCGGATTGTTTATGATAGTTTTTTGTATTCGTTACTTTAATTTTAACATATTAGCAAAAAACATGACAAAAATTATGTATGTAACAGCTGTATTATTGCTTGTTGCTGGTTTTTCTAAGGAAGTTGGGGGAGCAAAGGCTTGGATTACATTGCCACTTCCTGGATTAAAGGTATCGATTCAACCGAGCGAATTTGCAAAGATTACGGTAATTTTAATGGTTGCACATTTTTTGTCTGATAAGCGAGATATGAATGTTTCAGAATGGGATTTTTCTAAAAAGACTATTGTTTGGTTTGCTTTATACTTTTTTTTAATTTTAGTGTTACAGTCTGACTTAGGCAGTGCTTCAGTATTACTATTTATTGGCATGATGATTTATTTAATCCCAACACATCGTTTATTATATCGTTATCAACGATGGAACATGTTGTTTATTGTTTTAGGTGTCTTTGGAGTAGCGCTACTATTATCTCCAATTGGAGTTAAAATTATTAGTTCCTTGGGTATTGCTGATTATAAAGTCAATCGTTTTATTGTAGCTGCGGATCCTTTTTCTGATAAATTGGGTACAGGTTATCAATTGGTAAATGGTTTGATTAGTTTTGCTTCTGGTGGTTTGTTTGGTTTAGGTTTTGGTACTTCAATACGTAAATATACGAATTTTCCTGCTGCAAATACGGATTTTATCTTAGCAATTATTGTAGAAGAATTAGGTATTGTAGGTTTTATAATTATATTTACATGCTACATCCTGATTATTTATCGTTTATTTTACTGGGCATTAAAAATGAAGAATCAAAAAGGAAAGGTCATTTTGATAGGAACAGCGATGTATATTTTTATTCATTTTGTTTTCAATGTTGGTGGAGGTACGGCATTAATCCCATTAACCGGAGTTCCTTTATTGATGATTTCACAAGGAGGTTCTTCGACGATGTCAATTATGATGTGTATAGGACTTTCTTTATCCGTTATTCATATGTATAAGTCGGGAGTTATTGTCTAATGAGAATTATTGCGGGAGAATTTCGTCATCGTATGCTAAAGACATTGCCTGGTAATAATACAAGACCAACGTTAGATAAGGTAAAGGAAGCTGTATTTTCTAGTTTAGGAACGTATTTTCAAGATGATGCGATGTTGGACTTATTTAGTGGCTCTGGAGCGATTGGTTTAGAAGCAAAAAGTCGTGGATTTAATCATGTGTATTTTAATGACAATAGTAAAGAGGCTGTAAAGATTATTAAAGAAAATATAGCTTCTTTAAAGGCCCAACAATGTTATGTAAGTCAGTTATCTTATCAAGATTGCTTAGCACAATTGGCTAAAAAAGCGTTAAAGTTTCAATTGATATACATTGATCCACCTTATCATTTAAAGGTTGTTGATGAAATTCTTAAATTAGTTGACAAGTATGAATTATTGGATCAGGGTGGTAGGGTAGTTGTTGAATCATTAAAAGAAGAGGAAATTTCAAGTTGTGCATCTATTATAAAATATAAAGAGGCAAACTATGGTATTAGTAAGATTACGTATTTAAAAAAGGAGTAAAGTATGAAAGCATTGTATCCCGGATCATTTGATCCTATTACGAAAGGACATATTGATATTATTGAACGAGCTTGCAAGATGTATGAGGAGGTTGTAGTAGCTATTATGACTAACCCTAAAAAACAAGCAACGTTTTCACAAGAAAAAAGAAAAGAATGGATTGAAAAAAGTACAGCTCACTTAAAGAATGTAAAGATTATTGTAGGAAGTGGATTAACCATTGATTTGGCAAAACGTTTAAATATCCATGTATTAATTCGCGGTATCCGTGCAGTTGCTGATTACGAGTATGAACTTCAACAAGCCACAACAAATATGATGTTAAATCATGAAATTGAAACAGTGTTCTTAGTGGCTAAACCTGAATTTTCTTTTTTAAGTAGCAGTGTAGCAAAAGAGGTTGCCAGTTATCAAGGTGATATTCGTAATATGATTCCGGAAGAAATTATTGATGAGGTATTATTAAAGTTTAGTAAGAATCCGTAATATCATTTTTAAATGACTATAAAGATGGTATAATTAGACATATGAAAAAATTATTTAAAAGTTACCTATTCAATATATTAGTAATTGTATCTTTTACAATACTTGCATTATATTTTACCTTAAAAGATGATTTTAAAACGATTATCAATACTTTAACGAATGTTAAAATTCCGTATTTACTATTGGTTTTAGGATTGGTGTTATTGATACAAGTATTAATCGGTATGATTCTAACAACGATTACGAAATTAAGTAATCCGCATTATAAGTTACGCTATGGCATTGTCAATGCTTTAGTAGCAACTTTTTTTCATGGCATCACTCCAAGTGCTTCCGGTGGTCAATTTGCTCAAGTATATGTCTTTAAAAAGCAAGGTGTTGATATTGCGGATAGTGCAAGTGTACTATGGATGGATTTTATTATTTATCAGGCAACGATGTGTCTTACTGTGTTGTTGTTAATTTTGTTGCGTTTTACTTACTTTTATCAAAAATACAGTCAGTTTTATATCTTTGTTTTATTAGGTTTTTTAATTAATGCGTTTGTTATTTTTGGTTTATGGGCAATTGCTCGTTTTAAATCTGTTTATACCTTTTTAACAACTACATTAATTCGTATTGCACATAAGTTTCGTATAGTAAAAGATATCAATGCAACTTTACATAATATTGATGTTCAATTGGAAAAATTTAAGAAAGAAACAGATAAGTTGAAAAAACATAAATCCATTATTATTAAATGTATTATTTTAAATGTGATTCGTTGTTTACTATATTATGCAGTTCCTTATTTTGTATATATTGCTTTAGGTTTTGAGGTGCATCCGGGTATGTTGGTTTCTATGATGGCTCTTACTTCATTTGTTTCTATGACAACGGCATTTATTCCAATTCCTGGAGCAAGTGGTGGTACTGAGGCAGTGTTTACCTTGATGTTTTCAGCGATTATGGGTTTAAAGGCATCAAAAAGTGTCATGATTTTATGGCGTTTTGCATCTTTTTATTTCATTATGTTGGTAGGGGCATTGGCGTTTGTATATTCAAAGGCAAGTAAAGAAGTGGAGGTTCGTCATGAAGATAGGCATATTTACTGATACATATACCCCGGATATTAATGGGGTAGTATCTTCGGTTGTAACATTAAAGAATAGCTTGGAAAAAAATGGGCATGAAGTCTATGTGGTGACCACTTATCCTGGATTATTAAAAATTCAAAGAGAGAATAATGTGTTTCGTCTACCTGGTATTGAGTTAAAGTTTCTGTATGGCTATGTAGTAACGAGCCCATTACATTTAAGTTTGGTGGATGAACTGGATCAATTACAGTTAGATTTAATCCATGTTCATACAGAGTTTGGAATTGGTATTTTTGCCCGTATAGTAGCAAAAAGTTTAAATATACCATTGGTTTCCACTTATCATACAACGTATGAAGACTATACACATTATATCAATTTCTTAAAGTTAAGTAGTATTGATGAAATTGCTAAAAAGGCAGTTGCCAATTTAAGTAAGATGTATGGAGATTCATCAACGGAAGTGATTGCACCTTCTGAAAAAACCAAAGAGATGCTACTGCGTTATAAAATTCGTTCTAATGTACATGTCGTTCCAACAGGTTTGGATTTGGATAAATTTAATCCTAAAAACAAGGTGGCATCTAAAGTAACGACCATTAAAGAAGAATGTGGTATTAAAGAGGATACTAAGATGCTTCTATATGTTGGTCGTATTGCAAAAGAGAAGGCGATTGATGTTATTATTGAAGGTTTTAAGGAAGTAAAAGAAAAAAAATTAAATATTAAATTTGTAGTTGTAGGTGGAGGCCCTGATTTAGAAGGATTGCAGAAGCTAACAACTGAATATGATTTGCAGGATTACATTGTCTTTTTAGGTCGTAGAAGTGCCGATGTGGTTGCGGATTATTACTTAGCTGCGGATGCCTTTATTTCAGCTTCTTTAAGTGAAACACAAGGAGTTACTTTCATTGAAGCATTAGCAAGTGCTTTACCTGTATTTGCCCGTAAAGATGATGTAATTGCCGATTTAGTGTTAGATGGTAAAACTGGGTATTACTTTGATGAAGAAAAGTCTCTTGCCACTTGTTTAAACTTATTCTTAGACTTATCAACGGAAGAACTGAAACGCATGCAAGAATGTGCGCTAGAAGTAGTTAAACCATATGACATGAATGTGTTTTATGATAAGATTATGGAAGTATATCAAAGTAGTATTGATTTATATCGAAATCAATTCAAAGTAAAAGCTATTTCAAATAAAAATGATTATGTAACGGTTACATTCACTTCTTATAATAAAAAAGAAACAAAGATTATGATTAATATTGACTCTTTAATTAAACATGGTTTAAGAAAAGATGTTGTAGTAACAAAAGATACGATAGATTTACTTTTGAAAGAAGAAAGTGTAGTAAAAGCCTATGATGCTTGTTTAAAGAAGATTGTATTAAAGGATCGTTCTCGCAAAGAAATGTATGATTTTTTAACACAAAAAACATCATTAGATATTGAAGATATCAATAATATTATTGAAAAACTAGAACAACGTGGTTTAATCGATGATTATAAGTATGCCAAAGGACAAGTTTATAATTTAAATTTATTGCTACAAGGACCTTTTAAAATTTCTAAATTTTTAAAGAAAAAAGGAATTTCTATAGATATCATTGAAGAAGTAGTGAATAAAGAGATAAAAGAGGAAGATGAAGATAAGCATGCGTTAATGTATGCAAATAAAGTGGTGTCTACGATTAAAGGGAAGTCATTTAAAATGAAGAAGATTCTTTTAAAGGAAAAAATGTTTCATCAAGGCTTTTCCAAAGATGTAATTGATGTAGTAATCGATAAGGTTGATTTTGGTGCAGATGACTTAAATCAAATGAATACATTAAAAAAAGTAGTGAATAAGGCTTATAAACGTTATAGTAATAAATATAAGGGTAGTAAATTAAGAAATAATATATTTCGTTATTGTTTAATGCAAGGGTTTGAAGTGGAAGATATCTACTCAATATTAAATGAAATGGAGTGGGATGATGAGTCAAAAAATTAAAGATTTAAATTTAGGTGAAGTGGTAACGATGCCTGTTTTAGTTACGACCTTTTCTACGGCTAAGACGACAAGTGGAGCAACCTATTTAACGTTATATCTTCAAGATGCTTCTGCTGGCTTAGAATCAAAGTGTTGGGATGTAAAAGAAGATATGTTGAAATCGTTGAAAGCGGGTTTAGTATTTCAAGTAACGTTTGAGGTCTTAAAATACAAAAATGCGTTACAAGGAAAAGTGTATAATATTGTTCCAATGGATCAATCTACCATTAATATAGAAGATTTCTTAATTACATCGAAAGTGCCTGTAGAACAACTACAACAAGTTGTAAAGCAAAATATTAATGCAATAGGTAATGAAAAGATACGTAAAATTATTATTGAGCTTTATAAAGAATACCATGATGCGTTTTTTCGTTATCCGGCAGCTAGTAAAAATCATCATAATTTTGTTGGTGGTTTGGCAACCCATGTGGTTGGTATGTTAAATCTTGCGAATCATTTGTGTGACTTATATCCACTATTATCACGTGATTTAATGTTAGCAGGGGTATTACTACATGATTTGGGAAAAGTTAATGAACTATCTGGTCCTATTAATACAGAATATACGATGGAAGGAAAACTCATCGGGCATATTTCTATTATGAATGCTAAAATATATGAAGTTAGTCATCGTTTAGGTTATCAAGATAGTGAAGAGGCTATTTTACTTCGTCATTTGGTGTTGTCACATCATGGACAACTGGAATATGGTTCTCCTGTAATGCCATTGATTTTAGAAGCTGAAATGTTGCATTTCATCGATAATATTGATGCACGTATGAATACATTGGAGAAGGCTTTTTCAGAAGTGAAAGCAGGAGAATTTACTACAAAGTTATTCCCTATGGAAAATCGTAGTTTTTATAAACATAATTTATAAAGTGTTGAGGATACTCAACATTTTATTTATAGCTTTTTCTTTTGCTATAATAAAGGAAAGGAGTAAGTATGAACAAAACAATAAAAACCATTATCTTAAGAATAATTCTTCCAAGTATTGTATTAGTGCTATGTTTTTTACCTTTATTAATTGGTCGTATACAATACGCTGGATATGATATAAATAATGAATATTTAATTTATTATCAAAGCTTTAAACAACATATGTTAGATGGAACGATTCCATTGTGGGATTTTCAATCTTTTTTAGGAAATAATTTTATTGCTTCAAAATCTTATTATTTTATAGGAGATCTTTTTGCATATTTACCAATCCTTTTACACAAGATACCTGTACAATATGTTATGGTTTTAAGTCATATTCTTAAATTATTACTAGCATATAATTTATTTTATAGCTTACTTCAATTCTTTCAATTAAAAAACAAAACAAAAGTTTTATTCTCAATTCTTTATATCTTTAGTGGTTTTAGCTTAGTATTCTTTGGACAACCTATGTTTTTAACAACCTATAGTTTGTTTCCGTTGTTACTAATTGCGATTGAGCGATATATACGATTCCATAAAATAGGTTTTATTTATCTAGCTAGTTTATTGCTTGTTATGGCTAATTACTATTTATTCTGGTCAATTTCAATGTTTTTAATGGTGTATTGGCCAATTCGTTATTTTATGCAATATGAATTCCATTTAAAACCTTTTTTAAAATACTCTTTCTTTGCTATTGTAATTTATATGCTTGGAGCATTAAGTTATGCAGTCGTATTATTACCGACAGCTTTATTTTTAAGACAAAGTCCACGTGTTGATTCTTTTCATTTAGCATGGTTTTATAAACCTGATGTATATTTTAATATCTTACAGAATATATTTAGTTATCCAAGTAATGTAAGCTATTCTAAGACCTTATTTAGTAGTAATTATTATCGCTATGATCAAATCCCGCTCTATGTCTCTTTTATTGTGATTCCATTAGTATTACATATAAGACAATGTTTTAACAAAAAACAAGTACGTCTTCTTCTAGTTGCTTTTGTAATTGCAGCAATCATCTTAGTTATCCCAATGGGTGGAAGTTTCATGCACGGTTTTGCAGAATCCAGTCATCGATGGGTGTTTATGCTAGCAACTGTTTTCTTACTTATTGCAGCAATCGTTTATGATCAGCATAAGTTTCATAGCAAAGTAACTTTACTAGCACTATTGATACAAATGGTAATCGTTTTAGGCTTACTATTTGTCGCCAAAGATCGTTTTCTTCAACATCGTTATGAATTATTCTTGTTTGGCTTTTCTATTGTTGGGGTTTTCTTTTTCTATTTATATCAAACAGGAAAATTAAAGAAAAGTATATTAGTCGTTTTTATACTTTTAGAAGTTATAGTAAATTACACTTGGTCAAATGTACAATATCAACTTAAATATCAAAATGGGTATCATAGTTTAAATAAAGACTACTTTAGTCAAGAAGTTCTTTCTACATTAAAAGAAGATAATGCACGTACCAGTATTTATCAACATTATGTAGGCATTGATTTTGATAAAGATTTTTTAAATAATGTAGGTATCTATTATGGATTTAATACGACTATGGGTTACGATAGTGTGTATCATCATAGCTTAAAGCCATTTTTACAAATGATTAATGAAATTTATTGGTGGTTTCAAGTTGTTGACTATGATGCTTTACAGATGTTAAGTACAAAGTATTATATTGTAAAAGATAAAAATGAATTACCGCATGAACAATTTACACCTTTAGGAAGTTTGGGTAAGAGTGAGTATTTACTCTTTGAAGATCAACAGTATCTTCCTGTGGGGTATACGTATGTAGATACCATTCCGTTTGAAGAGTTGCATCAATATGATTACTATACACAACTTCATCACATGAAAAACCGCTTAGTTACCAATCAACAACAACCACTGAGTGGAACACGCAGCTACCTAAAAGATTTTCAAATTCAAAAAAACACCATTAAAGGCAATATTGATGTCAACGGGAATCAATACTTATTCTTTTCGATTCCTTATGATGAAGGTTGGACATGTTATGTCAATGGAAAAGTAACACCGATTCAAAAAGCTCACCAAGGGTTTATGGCCATTTATTTGCAAGAAGGACATCACGAGATTACCTTGACGTTTATACCAAGTGGTTTGAAAAAGGGGATGTTATTGAGTGTTATAGCGATTGTAAGTTATGTTATTATAGTTGTATTGCATCATAAATATAACAAAAGAAGGGAAAAACGGGTATGAATAAAATACTAAATAAAGATAAACTATTAATGTTGATAGGTGGAGTATTTATTTATGTGTTATTTTATTATATTTCTAAGCAAACACCATTGGCAGGTGATGACTGGGGTTATGCCTTTAATGGATTAAATGATAATATTTTTCGCACAATATCTCATTTCTATACGAATTGGTCAGGCAGAGTTTTTAGTGAGTTTTACAGTTTAACTGTCATACCTCAGAAGTGGTTGTGGAATCTACTTAATCCTTTGTTATTTCTGCTTATTTATTATGTGTTAATAAAAATTATAAATAAGAAATCTTATGTCATCTATGTTGGAGTACTTATGTTCATGTTAAGTGTATCCAATCACATGCGCATGCAAACTTACACATGGCTTACCGGTACAGGGTTTTATACAATAGCCTTGTTAAGTTTATTAGTGTATCTATACATCATTAAAAGTGTCTTACTACATAAAAAACAATTTAATCTGTATCGTATTCTAATCGCAATCTTATGCAATGTACAAATATCGATGAGTATGGAAAATGCAGCTATTATTTTAGTGCTTTTAAATATGAGTGTTTTAGTCTATGCATACATCTATAAAAAAGAATATTTTAAAATCTTTTTTCTTATTTTTATCTTTAATCTTGTAGCTTTTGCGATATTATTCTTTGCACCGGGTTCTTCACAAAGACTATTGAGGGATCATGCTGATTGGGTTTCATTATCTGTTTTTGAGAAGATAAGTATCAACTGGAAGCATTTTATGTATTACACATTCTTAAGTAGTCCTATTTTATTTTCGTTTTTTAATATTGTAAGTTTAATGCATATATTTACGAGTTGGAAACAGAATAAATATGTAAAGAGTATAATGGCTTTGATTATTATAATGAGTTTTATATTCATTTATGCTGAAAAATTACACATATCTTGGTTAGTGGATATGAAAGATATACGCATCGTAGTTTTCCTTACTGTTTATTATTTTATTTATGTAATCAGCATCTTTTATATACTTTATCATGTTTTAAAAAGAACCTTATTTATAGAAGTGAGTGTGTATATTGTTCTTGCAGGAGTTAGCAATGCTGTTATGATGATGAGTCCAATTTTTGCAGCTCGTTCCAGTTTGTATACGTATTATTTATTAGTATTAGTTGTGTTACTTCTGATGAATGAGTTAAAAGTAAAAATTATTTATCCAATCTTTGTAGTAATTTCTATAGGCATTATTGGTATAAAGACTATCAATTATATTAAAATATATCAAACAGTTAGCCACTTTCATCATATGCGTATGCAACAAATTCAGTATTATCAAGATAATCCAAATGAAAAAGAAGCATGGCTTGTACGCATGCCTTCTGAATTAATTCACTCATATGATATAGAATTAAATGATACTTATCATCAAGAAGTATTCAAAAAATATTTTAAATTAAATCCGGAAATGAAATTAATTTTCTATAATCATAAAAAGTAAAAAAGCTATTGTAAAATAGCTTTTTATTGTGGTCCTTTTGAAATTTGAAATTTGAATACAGTGTTTGGTTCATAGTCTCCAGGACCAGGGTAGTCTCCAACTAGTTGTCCGACATTTACATCTGAATGTACTAATTCAATTTGAATTTGACTATCCGGAACATCTAAAGATTTTAAGTAATTTGTAATAATCGTTTTTGATTCATCCGCAGAAGTGGAATTAATAATCTTTATTTGTACATCAATAATCGTAATTTTCTCTACAGGTTTCTTGCCTAAAGATGCTTTACATGAAACAGCTTTTCCAGATATAGAACAATCGTAAGTGATTCCACTTGCAATTGTATCAGAGTATTCATCTACAAAGTTTAATGTTAATCCAGCACCTTGATTATTAAGTGTTGTTAAGTGTTGGTTTGCTTGTTCTTTGGTTTTACCGTTGAAATCAGCTGCATTAATTGGTGGTAGTGGCATAGGTCCACGTGATAGAATAAGCGTTATTTCTGTGTTTTTGTCAACCATTTTACCTGCTTCAATACTTTGGCTAATAACTTCATCTTTTGGTTTATTACTCCAATTTGGTTCAGATACAAATTTGAATTTTAAATCATTTACACTACATCCAGTATTGGCACATGGTTTTTGACTTCCAATATAATTACCTACAACAATTCCTACACCTTTTGATTTTTTACAACCAATTGTATTACCGGTTACTTTACAATCATAAAGTAAGTTTACAGCAACAGTATTTGAATATTCCTCTATAGGTTTATTTAAAGTTAAACCAGCACCTTGATTGTTTAAAGTTGCTAAAGTGGCTCTAGCCGCTTCTTCGGTTTTATTCTCGAATTGTTTTGGATCAAATTTATATTGTCCTTTTGATGTTGTATAGTTGATAGAAGATCCTTTTTTAAATTCTCCTGTAGCATTGGTAGCGATGTTACCTTTTGCATAAGAGCTATAAGATTCTCCAGTTTTATTTGGTACAAGTCCTTGTTTCTTTAAGAAGGTAATAAATTCATTTTCAGGTTTATTAACATAGCTATCTACTTTAATAAGTTGTCCTTTGCTAACTTTAATTTTAATTTTACTACCTGGTTTAATACTATTTAATTTTGTTGTTGGTTTATCAATTTCTTTTCCATCAACAATCATAGAGATAATATTGTTTTCTGCAACTTTGTTGTTTACTTCGTTGATATATTCAACGCTTATATTTGCAGATTCATTGTTACTCTTATTCAATTTTGCAATGTAACTTTCAAAATCTGCTTTTGATTTTCCTACATAATTATTTAATGGTACAAAACCAATAGATATATAGGCAGTGAGTTTACTGTTGGGTTTAATCTTAGAGTTGGCTTTTGGATTCGTAGAAATAATTAATCCATTTGCTACAGTTGGACTATAAGAATCAACAAAGGTAACAGAAATTTTATTGGCTTTTGCCCATTTTGATAAAGTCGCTTTTTCTTTTCCATTAAAGTTTTCTAAGACAATGCCTTTTCCACTAGATAATACAACTTTTACTTTAGAACCAGTTGTAGAAGCTTCATTAGCCTTCGGATTTTGTGATACTACTTTACCTTCAGCTATACTATCAGAGGCTTCACTTGTAAAGGAAACACTCATATTATTTGTTTTTGCCCATGCTTGAATATTTTCTTTTGTAAAGTCTTTAAAGTCCGGAATGATAATTGGTAAACCCACAGAATCTGTTCCGGCAGAAATGGAAACTAAAATAACTTCACTACGTTTTGCTTGATTACCGGTAATGTTTAATTTAACAAATTTTCCTTTTGCAATTTCTTGATGAGGAATGTACTCTACAGTTACATCTGTAAATAATTGTTCTTTAAACCATGCTGTAATTTCTGCTTCTGTTTTATCTTTAAAGTCAATAAGATCAACTAGTTTATCAGGGTCACTTCCTTTTGAAACCGTAAAGCTAATCTTTTGTTTAATTGGTTTGTTTTTTTCAATAGATTGACTTATTACAATGTCTTTTTCGATGGTTTCACTAAATTCGTAGAGAATTTCAATCTTATCACTTTTCACTTTATGTTTTTCTTGCCAAGCAATTACTTCCGCAATATTTTTATTTACAAAATCTTCTGCTTTTAATTGTGGTGAAAAAAATAAGAACGCTAATGCTGCCACAACGAATGTGCCTAAAATTCCTGTAATAATCAATAAAATTTTAGTTGTATTATTTTTCATATACTTCCTCCAAAAGTAATTATAGCATAATATATTCTTTTAAATATAACACTTTTGTAATGTGTAAAAATCATTGTCAAGACTTTCATATCTTTTAAAAAATGATAAACTATAGAAGATTAAAGGAGTTAACTATGGAACAATTAATTAAGCCCATTGCACAAGAATTGAAGATAGAAGTAGAACAAATCAATAACACGTTGAAATTACTGGAAGAAGGGAATACTGTACCTTTTATTGCACGTTATCGTAAAGAAATGACTAAAGGGTTAGATGAAGAACAAATTTTATATATTCAAAAACAATATGAATATCAAGTAAACTTAGCAAAACGCAAAGAAGATGTTTTAAGAATCATTGAAACACAAGGAAAACTAACACCGGAAATTGTTGAAGCAATTCATCAATGTACAAAATTATCACAAGTAGAAGATATTTATCGACCATATCAACAAAAACGCAAAACAAGAGCTACCGAAGCAACTCGTAAAGGGTTAAAACCACTTGCGGATTGGATATTAACGTTACCTAAAACAGGAGATTTAAATCAAGAGGCATTAAAGTACTTAAATGAAGAGGTAACATCGGTTGAAGATGCTTTAGCAGGTGCAAGTGATATTATTGCAGAAGTAGTGAGTGATCAAGCAAAGCTAAGATGGAAAATAAAAGATTCTATCTATAACTATGGTCGTCTTGTAAGCAAAGTAAAAAAGACACATAGCGATGAAAAACAAGTTTATAAAATGTATTATGATTATAGTGAAAAAATTTCAACGATTATGCCACATCGTATTATGGCAATGAAACGTGGTGAAAAAGAAAAAGTCTTAACGATTTCTATGGATTATAATCAAGCTTACTTAATTAAATATGCCGTATATGGATTGATGAAGGATAAGGAAACCATTGCAAAAGAACGGATTGTAAATGCCGTAGAAGATGGATTAAAGCGTTTGGCATTTCCTTCAGTAGAACGTGAAATACGTAGTGAATTGGAAGAAAAAGCTGAGAAACAATCCATTGAAGTCTTTAGTTTAAATGTTGAGAAATTATTACTTCAGCCACCATTGAAAGGAAAATATATCTTAGGTTTTGATCCGGCTTTTCGTACTGGGTGTAAGTTAGCAGTATTAGATTCTACCGGAAAGATGTTAAAAATTGAAAAGATTTATCCTCATGCTCCAATCAATAAGAAACAAGAAGCTGAAATGATTTTATTAGGTTTATTTAAAGAATTCCCAATTGAAATCATTGCGATTGGAAATGGTACAGCTTCAAGAGAATCTGAACATTTTGTAGCAGAAGTCATTCGTAAACATCACTTAGATTTACAATATACCATTGTTTCTGAAGCGGGTGCTTCTGTATATAGTGCAAGTGAAATTGCACGTAGTGAATTTCCGGATTTAAATGTAGAAGAACGAAGTGCTATTTCCATTGGACGACGTCTATTAGATCCATTAGCGGAATTAATTAAAATTGATCCAAAGAGTATAGGTGTAGGACAATATCAACATGATCTGGCAGTAAAACAACTTAATGAACGTTTGGACTTTGCAGTTTTAAAAAGCGTAAATAGAGTAGGGGTTGATTTAAATACGGCAAGCAATGAATTGTTGATGCACGTTTCAGGTTTAACCAAAGCGACAGCCAAATCCATTATTGATTATCGTAATGAACATGGACGCTTTCAAAATCGTTTGGAATTATCAAAAGTAAAAAAACTTGGTCCAAAAGCCATTCAGCAAGCATCAGGATTTTTACGTATTAATGATTCTTTAGAAATACTAGATAAAACCAGTATCCATCCGGAGAGTTATCCACTTGCATATAAACTTCTAGATGCCCTTGGAAATCATCCTCTTGGTAGTGAAGCTATACAATTGGCTATTTCAAAATTAAATATAGAAGACTGTATGAAAGAATTTAATGTAGATCGTTATACCTTGGAAGATATTTTAGATGCTTTAAAAATGCCACTACGAGATTATCGAGATAGTTATGATGGCCCCCTTTTAAAAAGTGATGTCTTAGATTTAAAAGATTTAACCGTAGGGATGAAGTTACAAGGTGTAATTCGTAATGTAGTAGACTTTGGAGCATTTGTAGACATCGGTTTACATGAAGATGGATTGGTTCATATATCAAAAATGAGTAAAGAAAAAGTGGTGCATCCAAGTGAATTGGTATCGGTTAATGATATTGTTGATGTATGGGTATATCAAATTGATACACAACGTGAAAAAGTACAATTAAGTCTTATGGAAGTGTAAGGAGGATATGTATGTATTATAAGAAAATTGTCGGAGAAGACATTTATTTGTCACCAATGGATTATAAAAATGAAGTAGATGTGGTAACAAGATGGCTAAATGAAGATTATGATATCGCCTATAATAACAGTTTTTATCAAACCATCTTTACAAATGAAAAAGTATTTAAATTGTTGGAAGATTGGTCAAATGGCGATTGTGCGTTATCCATTGTTACAAAGGATAACGATGCATTTATCGGTCATATCAGTTTATTTCATTATCGTAAAATTGAAAATGGTGCGACCTTAGGTATTTATATTGATGAAGCTTATCGAGGAAAGGGTTATGGAAAACAAGCGATTACCTTACTACTTGAATATGCTTTTAAAACCTTAAATTATAATTTTATTCGTATTGAAGTATTTGCTTATAATAAAAAAGCGTTAGCTCTTTATCGTAGTTTAGGCTTTCAAGATGCAGGTAGTTATCGTAGAGGTAAATATCATCAAGGAAATTATTACGATACAATGGTGTTAGATATTCTAAAAGAAGAGTTTTTAAAAGAAACAAATAAATAGAAGTATATGGTTTGTAAACGCTATAATTCTATGTTATTTTTAATATATAAAAGGAGATTGTTATGTTAGCAAATAAAGAAGATTTATACAACATTATCACCTCTGATACGTTGACGTATCACCAAAAATTAATGAGTTTAGGAAATGCGGCAGAACGCTTGTTTAATCCAATGGAATTATTAGGCTATACGCAAGAAGAATGGGATTATATTAATAATCAAATGATTTGTGATTTAAATGAAGGATATGCGATTTATCGCCCTCGTTATATTATTCCGGATTATAGTGTATATATGAAAAATGGCTGTAAGTTTTTAGACTTACCAGCACCAAAGGATTTAGATGAAGCATTAGATGGTTTATTAATTTTATACTCTCATGTTCCGTCAATTACAACCTATCCAGTATTCATTGGACATTTAGATATGCTTTTAGATCCATTTGTAAAAGATGAACAACAAGATTATATAAAGATTAAACGTTTTTTAAATCATATTGATAAAATGATTCCAGATTCGTTTTGTCATGCCAATGTAGGACCTAAGGATACCTTAGCAGGTCGTTTGATTTTAAAAGCAGTGATTGAACTTCAAAATCCAACACCGAATATGTCGATTAAGTATAATAAAGAAACTACATCAAGAGAATTTGCAGAACTTGCAGCAAAAGCATGTTTATTAGTTTCAAAACCATCGTTTGCAAATGATGAATATTACAAGAGTGATTTAGGTGACTATGCTTTAGCAAGTTGTTATAATGCCTTACCACTTGCAGGAGGAGCTTACACCCTTACTCGTTTACGTTTAGGTACGATTGCAAAAGGAGCAAGTTCTACTGAAGATATGGTAAATCATTTATTACCTAAAGTAGCAAAGCTTGCCCTATCAACTATGGATAAAAGACATCGTTTCTTGGTAGAAAAATCAAATTACTTTAAGACAGATTTCTTAACAAAAGAGGGCTTCTTAAAACGTGATAATTTTACAAGTATGATTGCCATTGTTGGTTTAGCGGATGCTGTAAATCACTTTTTAGCCTTAGAAGGCATTTCTGAAACATTCGGTTCATCTACTCGTGGAGATGAAATTGCAACAATGATTATGGAAAAACTGAAAGAAGTGAATGATAATCATGAAGGTGTTTATGTAGAAAGAACAAAGAATCGTTATTTATTACATGCTCAAGTTGGAGCAGGCTTACATGAAGAAGACAAAAACAATACTCCGGCTCATCGTGTGAAAGTAGGGCAAGAACCAATGTTGTTAGATCATTTAAAACAATCTGCACCATTCCATAAGTATTTTCCATCAGGAACAGGTGATTTATTCGCCTTTGATCAAACGTATGTAGATCATTTAGATGCAGTTGTTGATATTATTGATGGAGCTTTTGCTTTGGGGTATCGTTATATTACAACTTATTTGAAGAATACAGATTTAATACGTGTAACAGGTTACTTAGTGAAAAAAAGTGAAGTAGAAAAATATCGTAAAGGTGAAGTTGTTTTACGTGACACTACTTGGTATGGTTCACAAACAGATGACAATGCTCAAGTATTTGATCGTTCTTTAAGAGATGAGGCTAATGTTGCCGGAAAGTAAGCTAGAAGAAATCTATGTAAAATTGCATCGCATTATTCCGTTTTCTAATGTTGAAGGACAAGGGAATCGTTGTAGTATATTTCTTCAAGGTTGTAACATCAATTGTTTATACTGTCATAATCCAGAAACCATTCCAGCAGATGATGAACATGCTAAGGTGGTTAGTTTGGCTTATATTTTAAACGAAATAAAAAAGTCAATGCCATTTATTCGAGGCATTACCGTGTCAGGTGGAGAGCCAACCTTACATTATAAAAAGTTAGTGCCTTTATTTATAGAAGTTAGAAAGTTAGGTTTAACATGTTATTTGGATTCAAATGGTTTCTTTGACTTTGAAAAGATAAAAGAGTTAATTGAAGTAACAGATAAATTTCTATTTGATATTAAAGGTGTTGGTAGGGGCTTAGAACATTTATGTTTTGATTTGAAAAATGTAAAAGGTGAAGAAAGCAAAAACGAAGTAGAAAAGCCATCCTATATGAGTCAAAACATTGAAAATTTAGGGAAGCTTTTACCATTAGGAAAAATTGAAGAAGTAAGATTAGTTCATATCAAAGGATTTTACGATGCATATAAGACAGTCGATGCCATTGCATGTGTGGTCAAAGACTATCCTGAAGTATTATTTAAACTAATTCGGGTACATGGGAAAGGTGCACGAGATGAGGCTTTTATTACAAGTAAAATGCCAAGTGTACAGGAACATGAAGCACTTGCTGAATATGCTAAAGGCATAGGTTTACAACACATTGTAGTGATTAATTAAACACTTCCAAATTTGGAAGTGTTTTTAAACATATGGATTGATTTATTTTAAAAAAAGAAGTATGATAAAACCTCATTGTTAAATTTTTGGAGGTAAACATGAAAAAATTAATGATTAGTATAATTGCTTTACTTGCTTTAACGGCTTGTAGCTTGAAAGAAGTAAAAGAAACAGAAGTAACAACCATGCCAACAAATGAAACAACAACTGTAGAAAGTTCAACAGAAGCAGAAACAACTACTGCAAGTGAAGAAGTAACATTAACCGTAGAAGAACTTGCTACGTTTAATGGAAAAGATGGAGAAAAAGCGTATATTGCAGTAAATGGTGTCATTTATGATGTAACGGATCATCCATTATGGATTGACGGTCAACACAACGGATATACCGCTGGTTTAGATTTAAGTGAAGAGATTACAAAATCTCCTCATGGTGAAGTTGTTTTAAAAGACTTACCAATCGTTGGTAAATTAGCACACTAAAAATAACGTCAGTGACGTTATTTTTTATTTTAATAATTCTAAATATAAATTCTTAATATCTTCAAATGTTGGATCTTTTGGATTTCCCGGTCGACATGCATCATCCATTGCAGATTGTGTTAAGAAATCAAGATCTTCTATGTTTACAATGCCTTTTAATGTAGTTGGAATACCTACATCCATTGCCAATTGTCTAACTGCATCACATGCAGCTTTACGGTATTGTTTTTGATTCATAGCATCTACATCTTTTACACCCATAGCTCTTGCGATTTCACGATATTTACTTCCTGTTGCAGATGCATTGTATTTCATAACAGTCGGTAGAATAATCGCATTTGCAATACCATGAGGTGTATCATATAAAGCACCTAATGGATGTGCCATAGAGTGTACAATACCTAAACCGACATTAGAGAATCCCATACCGGCTAAATATTGTCCTAATGCCATATCTTCATAAGCTTTTTTATTATTCTTTACTGCTTTGCGTAATGAACGGGAAATGATTTCAATTGCTTTTAAATGGAACATATCACTCATTTCCCAAGCCCCTTTAGTGATATATCCTTCAATCGCATGTGTTAAAGCATCCATACCTGTTGCTGCTGTTAAAGATTTTGGCATAGATTCCATCATTTCACTATCAACAAAAGCAACAATTGGCAAACAGTTAGGATCTACACATACCATTTTACGATTTTTCGCAACATCAGTAATTACATAGTTAATCGTAACTTCTGCAGCTGTACCGGCTGTTGTTGGAATAGCCATAATTGGAACACAAGGATTCTTAGTTGGTGCCAGTCCTTCTAAACTTCTTACATTTTTAAATTTGGGATTTGTTAGAATAATACCAATGGCTTTTGCTGTATCAATGCTTGATCCTCCACCAATGGCAATGATGTAATCTGCTTTTGATTGTTTAAAAGCCTCTACACCATTTTTAACATTTTCGATTGTTGGATTTGCTTTAATGTCTGTAAACATTACATATTTTAGATTATGTTCATCTAAAAGATTTGTAACTCTTGCTGATATATTGAATTTGACTAAATCCGGATCGGTACATACAAATGCTTTTTTGAATCCACGTGCTTTGATTTCATTGACAATTTCTTGAATGCATCCAGCTTTGTGGTAAGAACGTTCATTTAAGATAATGCGATTCGACATATATAAAATCCTCCTTGATAATATTTTAACAATATTTTAATATTTAATAAAGTAAATTTGTATTAATTTTTTTTAAACAATAGTGTTAAAATACTGCTCAGGAGGAAAGGAAATGAAAAAAATTGTAGTAGGTTTACTATCGTTTTTTATGCTAATCTCACTTGTTGCTTGTAATACAACAACGAAAAGTAGTGGTATAAAAGATGGTACATACGCTGGTAGTGGACAAGGAAACAACGCCACACGCAAATGGATACAATGATATTTTAGGGTGCGTATGTGAAATAGCTGTATTTCAAGAGATTTTAGGAAGTTTAATGAGCATAAAATAGCTAAAAATCGTAAAACAAAAATAATTACATATAAATTACACAGGTGAAAATTTTTAATAGGGTGCATAATTTAACGATAGCATTTTAGAAAAGGAGTTGATTATGGAGAGGAATAATAGAACTTTGAAGGTCTATGGAATGAGTGGAAATAAATATAATGATACACCTACCATCATGATGAAAGGTAAATGGTTAGAGGAATTTGGATTTAAAGTAGGGCAGAAATATAATGTTGATTGTCAGAATGGGAAATTGATTATTTCTATAAAGAAAAATACAAATTGAGTTTTTGTGGCAACAAAAACTTGACAATTATTGTAGCTACATTTATAATAAGTGTGGCTACAATAATAAAGAAAGGAGTTTGTTACAATGGCGAGACCTAAAATAGATGATGCTAGAGACAAAATGTATCGTGTTCGGGTTAATGATGAAGAAGAACAGATGTTGCAGTATGTATGTGATAGAAAAGAATTAAAAAATAAATCAGATGTTTTTCGTGCAGCTTTGAAAGAAGCATATGGTATGCTCAGGATGAGAGAGTTTGATATGAATGAAAATCAAGACTCTTATTATGAAGAATATGCTGAAGGTATTAGTTTGGAACGTATTGTTGACTGCCCATATTGTTCAAGTAAAAATAAAATAGATTTAGTTGATGAATGTGATGAAAGTTCCTATGAGAGGCAAATGGGTCCAGAAACCATATATGAATTTGATACAGAAGATAATTACTGCAAAAATTGTGGTAGACAATTTCGTGTTTCAGGATACATAAGCGAATATCCAATGGGGGCATTTAATTTTGAAGAAATTAATGTAAATCCTATAGAAGGTGAGGAAGAATATGAGTAAACAACTTAGTGAAGTGGAAGTATTAAAGCAATTAGATATACCAGATTTTAGGCATATGACTAAAGATAAAGTTATTAACTTCGCATCAATGCTACAAAATATGGATCCAGAAGTTGCAAAAAAAGCAATTGAACAGTTCCCTGAATTTGCGAAGATGTCATTAGAAGCTTTTAAGGAATATAGAACAGTTTTAGAGAAAACATTAGATGCAAGCAAAGAAAGTAGCAAAGATTGTTTTAATTTATATGACAAGGTACTTTCCGCACTAGAAAAATGTGTTTCTCAAGAGGAGATTTCTTTTGAAGAGAAAAAATATTATTTGGATAATATGATGGAAATTGCTCGGATGGCAGAAAAGAAAGATAGTGAAAATAAAGCGTTTTATTGGAAAGTTATAGGTGCAGGGACAGTAGCTGTGATTTCAATCGTAGGATTAGGTGCCGCAGCGTTAGGTGGTAAATTTGATATTGATTTGCCAAAGCCCAAGCTTTAAGAGGTATTCAAGGAGAAGGAGATATGTCAGAGTTAGTTGCATATGGAACTGAAGTAAGTAGTGTTTTTCAGTTAATAGGAAATCTTGAGAATGACATAACTAAAAGTATTGCTTGGGCATTAGCACGCTGTCCCGAATTTCTTAAAGCAGTAATCAATGAAGTGATGTCGTTAGAGATTAATACACAAAATGTTAGGATTAAGTACCAGGAATTTGAGAAGAATAAAGGTATAACGGATTTGGAAATAACTGATGATACTTCATTTTATATAATTATTGAAGCCAAAAGGGGCTGGATTTTACCAGGTGCTGAGCAACTTGCTTTATATTCACAAAGACGAAATATTATAGAAAGTCCAGTCTCATATAAAGCTATTATTTCAATGTCAGAGTGTAGTGAAGATTATGTAAATGCATATTTGCCTTTTAAGGTTATAAATGATATTCCAGTAAATCATTTGTCCTGGAAGAGAATATATGAACTAGCAAATTATGCAAAAGTTGGTTCTAGTATATCACAAAAAAATTTGTTAAAAGAATTAATGAGATATTTGGGAGGAATAATGACTATGCAGGCAAAAGAATCAAATTGGGTATATGTGGTTTCACTTTCAACTGCAAAACCAGAAAATTGTGATCTGACATGGATAGAATTAGTAGAAAAGAAAATGAAATATTTTCACCCATTTGGAATTAATGGTTGGCCTAAAGAACCACCTAATTATATAGGTTTTCGGTATGGAGGAAGATTACAGTCAATTTATCATATTGAAAGCTATTCGATAGTAAAAAATCTTCATGATGAGATTGAGGAAATGCCTAATGTGGAAGATAAATATGAGCATTTTGTGTACAGCCTTGGGAAACCAATTATACCATCAAAAGTCGTTAAGACAGGAAACATATACGCATCTGGTCGCAAATGGGCAATGCTTGATACATTATTGACTGCTGATACGATTCATGAAGCTAGTGAAATTTCCAAACAAAGAATGAATAACGAATAACGATAAAATAACAGGGGAATAGAAAAAATAATCCCTGTTATTTTATTATTACATATTTAACTATACTAGATGGTTTCATCATCAGAATCATCAGGTGGTTCATATTCCATCAAATCTTCAGCCTTGTTTTTCCTCGGAGTCTTTTTTGCATATAGCTTATCCCAAGTGAGATGAACTTTGGAACGTTTGTTATAAAAAATGAGGATAGCTTCAGCATAGCCAAGAGAGCCAACACGTCTGTCTTTGGCGGTCTGACTTAGAGTTTTGATGGATACTCTGCCAAGTCTTTCTTTAAAAATGGTATCCTTTATTTGGTCTCCATAAGCCACCACAAGTCTTGCTACACCATTTAGCATATTTGCACTAAGGGAATTAGGTTCACCCTCCCAAGTGCCAATTAGGAGCCTTAGGACATGGTCTAAGACATGAAAGCCATGTTTATCATATATTGTTTCTAAAGTGGAAATAGCACAGATGCCACCGGGTATTTTGGCTGATGATAGAGTAAGGTTATAGGATTCGACTAAATCCTGAATGATGAGATGCTTATCACTTCCAGCCTCTATACTTGCTATAAAAGTTTCATAGGGCAGTAGTGGCTTTACATATTTCATTTGGTTTGCAAAAATATCAGCTTCTTCGGTATACTCCAGCTCATCATATATCATGCACCATACAGGAGTTTCTCTAGAACCTGAAACAAGGGCAATAATTTCTATGGTGTGTTGACCATTAAAGACATAATTTATTCCATCTCTACGGCTTACTTTTACAGGATTTACCTGATATAAGTCAAAGTTAGCAGCGGCTCGTTGAACGTGCCTAGTGGATAAATTCCTTTGATAATTTTGGTTAGAAACCAGGTTCTTTATTGGTATCTGTTCGAAGTGAACATTCGGCACATAATTCAGTAGGTCTTCCATTTGTAGTATCCTCCTTTATAACATCTTCTAATTCTTTTATCGACAACTTAAGTAGTCTAAGCTGATATAGTGTTTTCTCTTTAATATTTTTAGATGCCTTTGAAAAATCTGTATTAAGCCTTGCTCGGTCAATAATACTTCGCCAAGATGGGGAGGTGAAAGAAACACTTGATAGATTGGCTCAGGATCATATGCAGGCATCTTTTTTATTGCAGCAAGCTTTGATGACTCCTGTTTTCTTCTTCGGGATTCAGACTTTTCCGTATAAGTATATTTCCATTTAAGTGACTGCCTTATTACAGCATAATTTATATGTGCAATACCATTTTCAGTGATATATTGATTTAGACTTTTTACTTCATGAGAAGGAAGTCTATTAAGTTCTACCATATTTTCATGAGAAACTCGTATTTTACCAGATAGTATATTTTCTGCTAAGTTAAGGTCTTTGTCTCTTAGACTATTTATTATTTTGGTATAGGTTTCATATTTAAAAACTGTGCCGGGTGCTATATGAAATGTATTTCCAATCTTATGGGATATTTCTTGTTTGTTGTAGGCTTTAGGAGGAATAAAGGGATGACTTTTGCTATCTTTCATTTCGTTAGAACGCACATATAAATTTGCGTTCTTTTTAACCTCAGCTTGATAGGATCTTCCTATGAGATATTTACGCATTTCTCGTGTGAGGTCTTCCCGTTTTAGCTGTTCAGAACATATCTGATAATATACGTCTGCCTTTGTAGATGCCTGTATTTGTTTTAAGTTAAAGGGGATACCCCATATTTTACAAATATCATATCTTTTATGACCGTCAACTATAATTCCATTCCATATAGTGATTGGAGATAGGCAGCCATCATCAACGATACTTTCCTCAAGTTTTGTATAAGCAGATTCTGAGCAAGGCTGTATGAGAAACATGAATTCTTCATCTTTTTCCAGTTTTGGTAAATTCCATTCTACATTATTCATAGGATTATATTTCCTCCGTTGGTATGGAATCTTTTATAGAGAACTGTGCCAAGCATTCTCCTTTGTTATATTTTCCATATATTCTATAAGAGGAGTTTATTTGCCATGAATTATCTATATCCTTTAGAAGTAAAATAAGGTCTCTGCATCCGAATTCCACACAGTTTCCATCATCTAATTGGTTACTTCTTATCCTAAGTGCTGATTTGTCTTTAGCAGAGGATTTTTTTATAGCGATAAGTTTCTCTTTAGGATTTACTAAAAGATTTATAAAAGAAGGATCGCCAATCATATGAAGAGTGGTTTTGTGAATTCTGATCCTGTCTTTCTTCAGATCTATACATACAATAGGCTTTTGATTTTCATAAGCATTCATGTTATACCTCGCTTCCTGATGGTGCTTCATTGCTATTTTCTAAAATTCCAAATACAGCAACCCCATCAAATATATTTACTTGTAGATTCTTTTTATGTTCTTCAACTGTAACACCGAATTGATTTTGCCAGCTTGAAGGGTAGGAGGGTGTTCTTGATATAACAGATTTACCATCGTTTCTTACCTTTGGCTTATATATTTCAGGGTTATTTAAATCAAAGATAAAAAGGTACTCATCATTTGATTTCATTAGTTTTCCAAGCAGTTTATATCTGTTGTCAGGATTCCAACCCATCAGCTCTATAACTTTGGCATAGAAGATTCTGCAGGTTATTTGTTTGGGGTTTTTCTTTTCTCCGGAAGAGCACCATTTCACAGAGTCTTTCTCCTCTTCAAGACATGGTCTTACAGCCAGTTTCTTTTCTGCAGAATTAACAAGAATCTGAACATACTATATATCGGGTAATTTGCGGATGCACGCTTTATTTACAGAAACCTTGCTTTTATTTAGGGTAAATGATGGTTCAAAGATGTGCGAGAAGAATTCTCCACGTACTACCTGAAATCCATCATAGTTAAAAGATTCTGTCTCAGTTACTTCTATTTTCGGAAGTTTCTTTTTATTGTCGATATTTTCCGGAAGTGTTTGCTCAAGCATCAGTATTAACCTCCATTTCGCTCATGATATTTTTGATTTCTTTATCTAAGGTATTTCTGTCCGTTACCTTTAGTTCCGGTTCTTTATATGGCAAACCTTCTGTAGTAACATCCCATTCGGATAAAGCGTCTTCTTCGATTTCCTTTTCTTTTGCATGGCTATAGTATTTTTTGCCGAAACCCTCACTCCAGTCTGCAGGATATGCAAGTACTTTCTGCCCTGTATCGGAAGTAAAAGGTTTCATGGAGGTTTCTTTTGATGGTGTTACAAAAGAACTGGGCATTATTATCTCCGTGTCTTTTAGGTCAAAAAGGAGAACTTTCTCATTCTCCTTTTCATGAAGGATGCCAAGCATTTTATATTTACATTTTGTTTTCCAGTTTAACAGTCTGAATATGGTAGGGAGAAATGCTTTGCCACGAATAATCTTTGGTAGTGTTTTCCCATTTTTCTTTTTTGACCATATAACAGCTTGATTATTGGATGGGGTAGAAGCTCTTACAGCAAGTATCATTTTTTCAGGATGTATCAGAAGTTCTACATGAGAAATATCTCCAAACTTTCTTACAGTTTCTGCAGAAAAGGTAATCTCACTTGAAGAAATATTGATTGCTGCTCGACCACTTGAATTGAAGAACTGGCCATGTGCTATTTCATATCCTCTAAGGTCGAAATCGCCCTCTAGAGCAGTTATCTTGTTATTTTGGATATATTCCCCATCTAATTCTTCATAAGCTGATAAGCAGGCTTCAGTGTACTCCTCGGGCTTAAATCCTGCCCATCTGGGATTGATAGATACAAATCCGAGAAGTGATCCTTCTTTTATAACATGAAGAGAGGGGAGAATACCCTTGTTTCCATATTTTGAGTTGTTTATGAGATGCTGAACAGCTATGAAGTCATCTCTTGATACGATACTTTCATGATGACCTACTTGCCTATACTGATTTCTGTTCTTTTTGTTTTTCTTGGATTTATGGTCTAAGAAGTTTGGTGTATAGGTTTTTCTAGCAAGAACATCACCACAGTGTCTTTCATTTTGAAGAATTTGTAAGATGCTACCGGAAGACCAACTTGTATTTCCTTTTTTAGTTTTACATCCGTATTGCGTTAGTGTTTCTGCTATGATTTGACAGCTATATCCGTATAGGTACATAAAGAAGATGAGACGGACAACTTTCGCTTCATCTTCATTTATGACTAGGTTTCTATCTTCATCATGGTCATAACCAAGTAGCGGGGGAGTTAGGAAAAGGCCTCTCTTAAAACGCATTTCTATGGATGAGTTCATGACTTCACTTTTAGTATGACTTTCTTCTTGGGCGATGGTGGCCATGAAGGCAAGGGTCATTTCGCTATGAGAGTCCAAAGTATGAAGATTTTCTGACTCAAAGAATATACTTATAGGCGGATTCATATTCTTAAGTTTTCTCACATAATCAATACAGTCAACTATATTTCTTGCAAATCTGGATACACTTTTTGTTACGATAAGGTCTATTTTTCCATTATTACAATCATCCATCATTCGCATAAAAGAATTTCGATGCTGAAGTGAAGTACCTGAGATTCCTTCATCAGCATAAATATCTACAAGACTCCAATTAGGGTATCTTTTTATCATATCGGTGTAATGATTTTTCTGTAATTCATAGGATGAAGTCTGGTTTGGATCATCGGTAGATACCCTAGCATAGACAGCAACTCTTTTAGACGCAGTTAAGCTGAAAATATCCTCTACAGGAACAGCTGGAATTACATCAAGTTTATCCAAGTCGATTCCCTTATACCTTTCTCTTATTTTTTGTTTTTTGTCTGCAGTTGTTTTAAGTCTTACTTCATTTTCGTTCATTAGCGTGATTCCTTTCCTATGAAATTTATATTTATCATATTATTTTCATAATGGAAAAACCATAAACCAGAGGTTAAGAGACTATCCCCCGGTTTATGGTTTCTTGATAAATAGGCTTATCTTTTACCTATATACCATTGGTTGGAACGGATGATATGCTTTGTGAACTTTAGAATTTCGTAAAATAAACGCTTTTCATATTTGTCACAGTCATACATAAGTGCATCGATATCTGTCTGATAGTCAGATGGGTGAGACAGTAGATTTCCAGTTAACAGTTCGTCTACTGTAATGCCAAGGGCATTTGCTATTTTTACTACAGATTCTAGACTCGGCTTTTTCTTGTTGTTTTCAATGTTTGATATATATACTGGTGATAAATCCGATAGTTCTGCAAGCATCTCCTGCGTGAACTTAGCACTTAACCTTATCTCACGAACCCTCATACCAATGAGTAAGTAATCAATTATCATATGTTTTTACCTCCATTTTTATATTTAGAGTAAAAAATACTCTCTATTATATTTTGGGAGGAAAATGGATTAGATGCATCTAATAAAACGAAAATAGGACGGGAGAATATTGATAAAACAACTTGAAAAATCAATGAAAATATAGTATAATATCCGTAAGATTATAGGAGAGGTAGTGAAAACTATGCGTGGTGGACTTAGAGAAGGGGCTGGAAGAAAATCTATTCCCAATTCTGATAAGAAAAAAGGGCGTAATGTATACTTATCAGAAGATCAGATAGAAGAAATTATGCAATTAAATATTGAAGGTGCAAATACATTTAGTCAAAAATGTGTAGAATTAATTGGTGCTGGGTTGGAACAACTTAAAGCAAATGCAGCAGAAAATATGAAACCAATAGAGAGACGAGCAAAAAACGAAAAAGTTTTTGAGAATAATACAGACAAACTAACATTTATAGATTTATTTGCGGGAATTGGAGGAATTCGAAAAGGATTTGAAGATGCTAATACAAAGTGTGTGTTTAGCTCTGAGTGGGATAAGTATGCTGCAAAAACTTATGAGGCAAATTATGGTGAAGTTCCTTTTGGTGATATAACTAAAATAGATGAAAAAGATATACCAGACCATGATGTTTTATTAGCAGGCTTTCCATGCCAACCGTTTAGTAACATAGGTAAAAGACAGGGATTTGCTCATGAAACTCAAGGGACTTTGTTTTTTGATGTCTTAAGAATACTAAAAAAGAAGATGCCTAAAATGTTTTTGTTAGAAAATGTAAAGGGCTTACTAACAAATGATGGAGGCAGAACTTTTAAAGTAATATTGGATAATCTTAACCATTTAGATTATTCTATTTTTTATAAGGTTTTGGATGCACAAGATTTTGGGTTGCCTCAGCGAAGAGAGCGTATCGTTATTGTAGGGTTTAGGAAGGATCTTGGAATTGAAAAATTTTCGTTTCCTGAGGGAGACAGAAATCATAGAATACCAGTAAATTCTATTCTTGAACACAATCCTAAGGGATATTCTATATCAAAACATTTACAAGAAAGTTATTTGTTTAAAAAAGATGATGGAAGACCTCAGCTTATTGGATTTGATTCAGAAACACAAGTAAATACACTTTGTGCAAGTTATCATAAGATACAGAGATTAACAGGAACATTCGTAAAAGATGGCGATACAGGTGTTCGTCTATTTAGTGAACTTGAATTGAAACGGTTAATGGGATTTCCAGATGATTTTATTATTCCAGTTTCTAGAACACAAATGTATAGACAATTTGGGAATTCTGTAGCAGTTCCTATGATGAAGGAAGTAGCTGATGCTATGAAAAATGCGATTTCCAATATTAGAAAAACTGTATAGAAAAAAATGCGACTTTTAAACCAAAAAAGTCGCATTTTTTTATACAAAGTTATTTTAAGATTTTACATTTAAGTTGAATACTCTTGCCACGTTTTTTTGAAGGATAAGTCCAAGTAAATAATGTGCCAAAATGACCACTACCACCATTATTCTTAAGTAATTCAATATAGGTATTTATATCATGAAAGGATATTGTGTTGTCATTATTGTCATATGTTAATATATGGCTTGCCCAATGTTTATTTTTATCTCCGTATCCATGTATTCCAGCAAGTACCCATTGAGATAATTTATCAGAATAAGGAGCAAGTTCTTTTGTAAGAGCGTCAATATTAGTTTCGCCAAAGCTTGATAGGGAAGGAGTGGCTTGAAAATTCTCTAATAGCAATCTTAGACTAGAATTTTTAGAATCTAAGATGTTTGCAAATGACTCAGCAGAATATTCATGAACACTTACTTTTTTGTCACTGGATCTTTTACAGCTTATCGTCACTCTTGATTGTGTGCTATCTTTAAATATAATATCCATCATTACATCTGTTTTAGGATTGCCTCCTGACGGGAGTTTTCCTATAACTTTACTATCAGAAGTTGCTTTAATTTTTTCTATAACTGAGCTATCTAGATTTAGGTAAGAAACGATAGCTTTAAAAATATTATAATGCATACCTGTTGATACTTTATTATTAGTTTTCCATTTGTGTAAATTATCTGTATTGGATAATGTAGTAGCAACAAGACTTTCAAAATTTCTTCCTTGTAAATCTTTAATTTGTCCACTTGTAAGCGATGAAGTCGCAGATGCTTCAAGTAAATTATACAATTCATTTTGACTAATTATCGAATCTATAGACGAAAACTCGGATTTAGTTAAGTATTTATCATTTTGTTTTTTGAACGAATCTATTTCTGATTGAGCAATGCCGTCAGAGTATACTAAAAACACTTTATCTACAGATTTATCAATTAACTTGATATTTAGTGAATCCCATTGTTGTCCTTTTATTCTATCTGTACGCATGGAAGTAGTGGAATAAATTAGCCAATGTTTAGAGTTGTTAAGTGAAACATAGAAAGGTGCGTAAAATTGTCCTGAATTTGAAAACCCTGTTTTTCCTATACGGAAGTCTTTTTGATAATCTTTAATATAGCCTTTATTTTTGCAGTGTTCCAAAAGGCTTTCTATATTGGATTGAGCGTTTTTACCATGCTTTGATTTTTCTCCATTTGTGAATGCCATAGCTATTCCTCCTCTATAGTTTCAAATAAATCTTCAATTTTACAATCTAACGTTTCAGCGATTTTCATCAAAACATCCATTCGAACATACATGTTTTTGCTTAGCTTTGCCATAGAGCTGGTACTGATTTTAGCTGATTTGATTAGATCGACTTTATTCATTTCTTTGTCTATTAGTATTTTCCACAGTTTGTTATATTGAATTTTCATTGAATAATCCTTTACAAGTTTTTTTATCAGTTTATGTAAATTATATCAGTTTTGCATATACTGAACAACATAAATTCGCATATACAAATTTATATTTCATTCTTAAAGACAAAATCAAATGTATCTAGTACAATATATGTATTATAGATATATACAAGTAAGGAGTCATGTTGCATGAAAAAGAGGTCTTTTACCGAATATGTTAAAAATAAATTTGATAATTTGATTTGGAGTGAAATTGAGAAATTTTGCTATGATAAAGATGCAGATGACCTTTCATTGAGACTATATAATATAACTGCTCCAGGAGAAATTAATATAGAAGATATAAATGTCAAATATGTAAGTGTTGATGATAGACCTGGAACATGCATTGCTTTTGATATTGTTTGTGAGGTGGAGTTTACTGTTTATGATAAGGATAGATATCATACCGATAAAGAAGAATCTACTTGTGCTTGGTTTAAGTTAAATTGTGAAGGGGATTTAAAAGATAACCTTGACTCCCTAAAAGTTAATGAAGTTGAAATGTATTCTTGTAAAAGTAATAGTGCTGCACCTATGAGTGACTCGCTAGTTAGGTATATTAAGAAAGATGAACTAGAGGATATTGCAGCAAGTATAATAAAAAATATTATAAAGAAGCCTATGTACAAGCTAACAGTGTAGATCATGAAGTTTTAACAGAGAGATTAGGCTTAAAAGTTATACAAGAAAAATTAAGCCTAGATGAGTCTGTATTTGGACAAATATTTTTTAGAGACTCTAGTGCAAAAGTGTATAGAGATGATATTTCAAATGCGATTTTAAACCAAACCGGTCAAGTGGCTTATTTAGTGTGGGGTCAAGAAATTGAAACAGTTGGAAATATGACACAACTTCATAAAGTTGAATTTGAACAATGGCAAAAAGATGATTTGATTTATGTTGCTGAAACTCTTGAAGATGCAGCAAACCACTATGGTATTGATGCTACAAAATTACAAGAAACAATTGCTGCATATAATGAATCAATTAAAGATGAAGTAGATGAAGACTTTAATAAAGGTGGTAAATTACGTCCAATTAGTGAAGGTAAATTCTACATTCAAAAAGTAGTTCCAAGTACACACCATACAATGGGTGGATTAAAGATCAATGAACATGCGGAAGTTATTGATACAAATGGAAATGTAATCAAAGGATTATTTGCAGCTGGTGAAGTAACTGGTGGCATCCATGGAACAAACCGTTTAGGTGGTAATGCGATTACAGATATCATCGTATTTGGTCGTATTGCTGGTACAAATGTAAGTAAATAAACTAGGGAATCCTTTGGGATTCCTTTTTTATGATAATAGTAGGTGAAACTAAAATTTTGGTATATAATTTACGTGAGGTGAACTATGAAAATAATAATGGATGAAGCCATGATGAAACGCTCGTTGGTGCGTATTGCTCATGAAATTATTGAAACAAATAAAGGAACACAAGATTTAGTATTAGTGGGTATTAAAACAAGAGGTATTTACTTAGCAAAACGTTTAAAAACAATCATTGAATCCTTTGAAGTTTGTAATATACTTTGTGGTAGTATTGATATTCAACCATGGCGAGATGATGTAAGAGAAATAATACCAACAATGGATTTAGGTATTGATGTAAAAGATAAGATTGTGATTTTAGTGGATGATGTTTTGTTTTCAGGAAGAACAACAAGAGCTGCGATGGATGGAGTAATGCATTATGGTAGAGCACGTGAAATTCATTTGGCAGTTTTAGTAGATCGTGGTCATCGTCAACTTCCCATTAAGGCTGATTATGTTGGTAAAAATGTTCCTACAAGTAAAGATGAAGTTGTAAAAGTCATGCTTCTAGAACATGATTTAGAAGATAAAGTGGTAATTTTATAAAAAATCTTTGTGAAAAATATTAAAAAATTAATAAAGTGTCCTTTGGGCACTTTTATTCAATCCAGGAATAGATTATAATAATATAGACAAGGAAGTAGGAGGAAGATTATGACAAAAACATATATGTCTATGGATGGTAACAATGCTGCTGCGCATTGTGCCTATGCTTTTACTGAGATTGCTGCGATATATCCAATCACACCATCTTCTACAATGGCAGAAGTAGTGGATGCTTGGGCATCAAGCGGACGTAAAAACATTTTTGATTCAGTAGTGAAGGTTACAGAAATGCAATCAGAAGGTGGAGCTGCAGGGGCAGTTCACGGTGCTTTACAAGGTGGAGCATTATCAACAACATTTACTGCATCACAAGGTTTATTATTAATGATTCCAAATATCTATAAGATGGCTGGGGAACTATTACCGGGAGTAATTCATGTAGCTGCGCGTGCAATTGCTGGTCGTGCTTTAAGTATCTTTGGAGATCATGAGGACATTTATGCTGCAAGACAAACAGGTGTTTGTATGTTGGCATCACATTCTGTGCAAGAAGCTATGGACTTAGCTGGGGTAGCTCATTTAAGTGCGATTAAAGGTTCAGCTCCATTTATTCATTTTTTTGATGGATTTAGAACATCACATGAAATTCAAAAAATTGAAGTAATGGATCAAGAATTTTTAAAGAGTTTATTAGATAGAGAAGCGTTAAACAAGTTTAAAGCAAGCGCTTTAAACCCACATAGTAATCCGGTTACACGTGGTGGAGCTGAAAACGATGATATTTTCTTCCAAACACGTGAAGCTCAAAATAAACATTACAATGCCATTCCTGACATTGTAAATGAATACATGAAGAAAATTAGCGAACATACAGGACGTGAGTATGCACCATTTACATACTATGGAGCAAGTGATGCAACACGTGTTATTGTTGCGATGGGTTCTGTAACTGAAACAATTAAAGAAGTAGTAAATCGTTTAAATAGTGAAGGTGAAAAAGTAGGTTTAATTAAAGTACACCTATATCGTCCTTTCTCTGTGAAATATTTAAAAGCGGTGTTCCCAAAGACATGTACAAAGATTGCTGTTTTAGACCGTACAAAAGAAATGGGTGCTCGTGAACCATTATACTTAGATATTACAGAAGCATTTAAGAATACTGGTAAAGTGATTATTGGTGGTCGTTATGGGTTAAGTTCAAAAGATACAACACCAAATCAAATTAAAGCTGTGTATGATGAATTAAATAAAGAACAACCAAAAGAAGAATTTACAATTGGTATTGTAGATGACGTAACGCATTTAAGTTTAGAAGTAGATCCGGATTTCTATATTAAAAGTGACAGTACAGCATGTTTATTCTATGGTTTAGGTTCAGATGGTACAGTGTCTGCCAATAAATCATCTATTAAAATTATTGGTGATAATACGGATCAGTATGCACAAGCCTATTTCCAATATGACTCTAAAAAAGCCGGTGGAGTTACAAAATCACACTTAAGATTTGGGAAGAGTCCGATATTATCAACCTATTATGTAGACTATGCTGACTTTATTTCATGTTCATTAGATACGTATGTATTAAAATATGATATGATTCGCTATTTAAAGAAGGGTGGAACATTCTTATTAAATACAAGTTATACGGCTGAAGAAATTGAAAGTCGTATGCCAAATCGTCTATTAAAGAAACTGGCGGATAAACAAGCAAAATTCTATATTATTAATGCTACAAAGATTGCCAATGAAATTGGTATGGGTCGTAGAACAAATACGATTTTACAATCTGCGTTCTTTGCTTTAAATGAACAAATCATGCCTTATGAAAAAGCGGTAGAATTGATGAAGTATATGGCGAAAAAGGCATATTCTAAAAAAGGTGATGAAATTGTTGAATTAAACTACAAAGCCATTGATTCAGGTAAAGGCGGTTTAGTTGAAGTTGAAGTGAAAGAAAGTTGGAAAGACTTAACTTATAACACAAAACGTGAAACAACCGGGGATGAATATTTTGATAACTATGTAACACCAATTAATGAAATGGAAGGATATGATTTACCGGTAAGTACATTCCTTGATTACAATATCTTAGATGGTTCATTACATAGTAATGTTGCCTTTAAAGAAAAACGTACTACAGCACCACAAGTTCCAAGTTGGAATCCGGATAACTGTATTCAATGTGGTTTCTGTTCGTATGTATGTCCACATGGAACAATTCGTACATTCTTATTAACAGATGAAGAAGTAGCCAATGCACCAATGGAATTTGCTACATTAAAAGGTGCTGGTAAGGGTGTTGATCACTTAAAATATCGTATTCAAGTATCTCCAGCAAACTGTGTTGGATGTAGTTTATGTGTGGTTGAATGTCCAGGTAAAGGTGGCAATAAAGCCTTAACTATGGTAGACACACATACAGTCATTCATGAAGAGCCTCTTGCAGATTATATGTATAAAGAGTTAGATTATAAGACAGATTTATTCCCAACAACAACAGTAAAAGGATCTCAATTCCAAATGCCTTACTTTGAAGTATCAGGGGCATGTCCTGGATGTGGAGAAACTCCATATTATAAATTAGTCACTCAACTATATGGTCGTGATATGTTAGTGGCTAACGCTACAGGATGTTCAATGATTTACAGTTCATCTGTACCAACAAGTCCATTCGTATCAGATAAAAATGGTGAAGGGGTTGCTTGGGGGAACTCATTGTTTGAAGATAATGCAGAATATGGTTATGGTATGGCATTAGCTCAAAACTATAAAGAAGCACGTATCTTACAAATTATGGAAGAAAATTTAGAATCAGACTGTAAAGAAGCCTTTACAAAATATATAGAAGCAAAAGAAAATCGTGATTTACAACGTCAATGCAAAGATGAAGTTATTGCTGCCGTAAAAGCATCAAGTAATGAAGCTGTAAAAGAATTACTTGAGTATGAACGTGATTTAGTAGGTAAATCTGTATGGATCATCGGTGGAGATGGTTGGGCTTACGATATTGGTTTTGGTGGTTTAGATCATGTAATTGCAAATGACATAAATGTTAACGTGTTAATTTTAGATACGGAAGTATATTCAAATACAGGTGGTCAATCTTCAAAAGCATCACCACTATCATCAATTGCGAAGTTTGCTGCTGGCGGGAAACCAACTGGTAAAAAAGACTTAGGACAAATTGCAATGGCTTATGGACATGTTTATGTTGCTCAAGTAGCAATGGGTGCAAACAAGCAACAAACATTAAATGCTTTCAAAGAAGCTGAAAGTTATCCAGGGCCATCATTAATCATTGCTTACTCTCCATGTATTGAACATGGTATTAAGGGTGGGTTAATGAACCATCAACGTACACAAGCAAAAGCGGTTGAATGTGGATACTTCACATTGTATCGTTTTGATCCACGTAAAGAAAAACCATTAACAATTGACTCAAAAGCACCAAACTTTGAATTGTTTAATGACTTTATCTTAAGTGAAACACGTTATTCACAATTACCTAAGTTAAAAGGTGAAACAGCTTATGAGCTATTTGAAAGAAGTAAAAATGACTCAATTAAGCGTTATAATCGTCTAGTACGTTTATCAAAAGACTAATCTTTTAAAGAAAAAGAGTGTTGAACTTCAACACTCTTTTTATGTGGGGATATCTTCATTTTTAATAAGAAAGATGATAAAATAATTCGTAATAGAATTATCAATGTAATATACTATTTTATGGAATAATGAATTGAAAGGATAAAAATCATTTAGGATGCTATACGTTAGATGGTTATTTTAGTATAATAAAAAAGGTGATTGTATGAAAGTATTGTTGTATTTTGAAGGTGAAAATTTTATAAGTACTTCTGGGATTGGACGTGCCCAGAAGCATCAGATTAAAGCATTGATGAGCCAAGGGATTGAATATACAACAGATCCATTTGATGATTATGATATATTACATATTAATACGTATGGATTAAATTCCAATTCAATGATTAATAAAGCACGTAAGGAAAATAAACCGGTTATTTATCATGCGCATTCTACTGAAGAAGATTTTCGAAATTCTTTTATTTTATCGAATCAATTAGCTCCTGCATTTAAGAAGATTATTGTTTCGCTATATCGCTTGGCAGATGAAATTATCACACCGACGCCATATTCAAAGATGTTGTTAGAGGGTTATGGAATTGATTTACCAATTACTGCAATTAGTAATGGTATTGATTTAACTCGCTTTCAATATAATGCCGAGAAAGTAAAAGCGTATCGTAAATACTTTAGTTTAAAAGAAGATGATAAAGTTGTATTATCCGTTGGTTTGTATTTTGAACGAAAGGGTTTATTGGATTTTTTTGAAGTAGCTAGACGTTTACCTGAATATAAATTTATTTGGTTTGGAGATACGCCGTTATATTCTGTACCACGAGTTATTCGTGAGGCGATTGATCAATGTCCAAGCAATGTCATTTTACCCGGCTATGTAAAAGGTGCTATTATTGATGGAGCATATTTGAATGCAGATTGTTTCTTTTTTCCTTCTAATGAAGAAACGGAAGGGATTGTAGTACTTGAAGCACTTGCAAGTAAGCAGAAAGTTGTTTTAAGAGATATAGGGGCTTTTGATCCATGGCTACAAGATAAAGTGAATTGTTATAAAGGAAAAACCATTGAAGATTTTGTTGAGTTAGTAAGAGGTTCCGTAGAAAATACACTACCAAATCTTACAGAAGAAGGATATAAAGTTGCAAAAAGCAGATCAATTGAAAATGTTGGTAAGCAATTAAAAGAAGTGTATGAACGTGTATTATATAAGAAATAGAGGCTAAGTTTTAGGACTTAGTTTTTAATTTGTAAATTTTTTGAAAGAAATTAGCACTTTTTTGTTGACAGTGCTAAAAATGTGTTATATGATTTTAGCAGACATCAGTTATGAGTGCTAAGGAGGTGGCAAAGTGTTAACGAAACGACGTTTAGAAATCTTCAAATGTATTGTTGATGAATTTATTCAAACGGCAGAACCTGTTGGCTCAAAAACGATTATGGAAAAGTATAACTTGCCATATTCAAGTGCGACCATTCGAAATGACATGATGTATTTAGAAGATATTGGATATTTAGAAAAGACGCATACTTCAAGTGGACGTGTGCCATCAACAAAAGGGTATCGTTTCTATGTGGAACATTTAATGCAAACCCATATTGATGAGCGTGTCGAATATGCTGTAGCAAATATCTTTGATCGTAAGTCAAATATAGATGAAGCAATAAAAGAAAGTTGCGAAATCTTATCGCAAATGACTAATCTTGCAAGTGGAGTGTTAGGACCGGATGCTTCCAATCAATTATTGGAACATATTAAACTCTTTCCACTAGATAGCAAAAAAGCTGTATGTGTGTTTATCACAGATTGTGGACATACGGAAAATCGAACATTTGATTTTCATACCGAAGTTTCTTTGGAAGATATACAAAGTTGTTGTGAAATATTAAATGATCGTTTGAGGGGTACAAGAATTATAGACTTAGTGGAAAAGATGCAGTCTTTAAAACCGATTTTAGCACAGAGTGTAAAACGTCATGAAGTCTTATTTAATGCCTTTTTAAAAGCATTTATCAAATTTGCAAGTGACAACGTATATTTTGCAGGAACAAACAATATGTTGTATCAACCGGAGTTTTCAGATATTGAAAAACTAAGAAGTTTAATGAAAATGTTGAATGATAGTTCTCTTTGGAGACAAATTGATAGTCCTTCCAACGAGCTTATGATTAAAACCAGTTCAGGCTCTTCATTAGTATGGATGGATGATGTTGCTGTAGTAACAAGTCGTTTTCGATTAAATGATGCAGAAGAAGGAAAACTTATGGTGGTTGGTCCATCACGTATGGATTATGATCGTATTGTGGGCTTACTAGAATATATTTCAGATTCAATTGAACGATTATATAGAAATGGAGCGAAAGATGACTGAGGTAAAAAAAGAAGTACTTGAAGAAGTAAAGGAAGAGACGTGTTGTACGAATCAAGAGACAACATGCAAATGTGAAGAACAGCAAGAAACCGTCAACTCTCAAACAGATTTATTAAATAGGATTGAGGAGTTACAAAAAGAGAATGATAAATTAAAAAATGAGTATGCTAAGGCGTATGCCGATACAGAAAATACACGTAAACGACTGATGAGTGATTTTGAATTAAATAAGAAATATCGCATTCAAAGTTTTGCGTTGGATATTTTACCGGTAATCGATAATTTGGAGCGTTCATTAAAAGGACCACATGAAAATGTCGATGAAAATTATATAAAAGGTATTGAAATGATTTATCATCAATTGATTCATGCCTTAAGTAAAGAAGGTGTAGAAGAGGTTGATACAAGTGGTGAATTTGATGCAAACTTCCATCAAGCATTAATGGTTGAAAAAGTGGAAGGAGTAGCTTCCAACCAAGTGATTGAAGTATTGCAAAAAGGATATAAGTTAAAAGATCGTATATTACGTGCCGCAATGGTAAAAGTGAGCGAATAGGAGGAGAAAATATATGGGAAAAATTATAGGAATTGACTTAGGTACTACAAATAGCTGTGTCTCTGTTATGGAAGGTAAAGAGGCAAAGGTAATTACAAATCCGGAAGGGAATCGTACAACACCATCGGTGGTTGCCTTTAAAAATGGGGAACGTATTGTTGGTGATGCTGCTAAACGTCAAGTTGTAACAAACAAAGAATCTGTTATTTCAATTAAGCGTTTAATGGGTAGTAATGAAAAAGTTACGCTGGAAGGAAAATCTTATACACCACAAGAAATCAGCGCAATGATTCTTCAATACTTAAAAGGCTATGCTGAAGAATATTTAGGTGAAAAAGTCGAAAAAGCCGTTATTACTGTTCCGGCATATTTTAATGATGCACAGCGTCAAGCAACAAAAGACGCTGGTAAAATCGCTGGTTTAGAAGTAGAACGTATTATTAACGAACCAACAGCTGCAGCGTTAGCATTTGGTATTGATAAAGTAGATCAAGAACAAAAAGTACTTGTATTTGACCTTGGTGGTGGTACATTTGACGTAAGTATTCTTGATTTAGCAGATGGTACATTTGAAGTACTTGCAACATCAGGGGATAATGAACTTGGTGGAGATGACTTCGACAACGCGATTGTAGATTGGATGGTTGAACAATTCAAGAAAGAAAATGGCATTGATTTAAAGAATGACAAAATGGCTTCTCAACGTTTAAAAGAAGCGGCTGAAAAAGCGAAAAAAGATTTATCAGGTGTAGTTCAAACACAAATTAGCTTACCATTTATTTCAGCTGGAGCAAGTGGTCCATTACACTTCGAAGCAACATTAACACGTGCTCAATTTGATAAAATGACAAGACACTTAGTAGATCGTTGCATTACGCCGGTAAGACAAGCATTAAAAGACTCTGGTTTAACAAAAAATGATATTCATCAAGTGTTATTAGTTGGTGGATCAACTCGAATTCCAGCGGTACAAGAAATGGTTCGTCAAGAATTAGGAAAAGAACCAAATAAATCAGTGAATCCAGATGAAGTAGTAGCAATGGGTGCTGCAATTCAAGGTGGTGTTATTTCTGGGGATGTAAAAGATGTATTGTTATTAGACGTTACACCACTTAGTTTAGGTATTGAAACAATGGGTGGAGTTATGACGGTTCTAATTCCAAGAAACACAACAATCCCAACTTCAAAATCTCAAATCTTCTCAACAGCTGCAGATAACCAACCAGCGGTAGATATTCATGTTTTACAAGGAGAAAGACCAATGGCTTCTGATAATAAGACATTAGGTAATTTCCAATTGTCAGGCATTGCACCGGCAAGACGTGGTATTCCACAAATTGAAGTTACATTTGATATTGACGTAAATGGTATTGTACATGTTTCTGCCTTAGATAAGGGTACAAACAAGAAACAATCTATTACAATTTCTGGATCAAGTGGTTTAAGTGAAGCTGAAATTGAAAAGATGGTGAAAGATGCTGAAGATCATAAAGCAGAAGATGAAAAACGTAAAGAACAAGCTGAATTAAAGAATAAAGCGGAACAATTCATCGGACAAATTGATGATTCATTAAATGCTGAAAATGCAAATATCAATGAACAACAAAAAGCAGAAGTAACAAAATTGCGTGATGAGTTAAAGAGTGCAATTGACAATAATGATTATGATACATTAAAAGAAAAACTTGAGCAGTTAGAAAAAGCTGCACAAGCGATGTCTCAAGCAATGTATGAAAATCAACAAGCAACGCAAGGTACAGAGTCAGCCGATACACAAGGTGAAAACGACAATGTTGTTGATGCGGACTTTACAGAAAAGAATTAATGAAGTAATAGTCCTAGTCTTATTGCTAGGACTAGGACTTTTAGGTGGATGTAGTGTTTCAGATACAAAGAATGAAACAACGAATCATTCATTACCATCTTCAACACCATCTCAAGAAAAGATTGATGTTTCACAGTATTTAAATACAAAGGTTATTACAAATTTGCAAACATCGATTTATAATGCCGGTAAACAAGAAATTGGTGTTATGGAAAAGGATGTTTTATTACAAACAACTTCGCAGTCAGTGGATGAGTATGTTGAAATTGAAGGTGGTATATATGTTAAAACAGATAGTATTGAACCGATAGAATATTTAGATTATTATGATAATCATTTAGTTCAACTTGGAAAAAAGATTAATATTAAAGATGTTCAAGTATATAATGAGTCATTTCAAGCGGTTTTTAAACTAACAATCGATACCTATAAAGAAATTGTTTATGAGTCACAAGAACATTATGGATTTGTCTTTCAAAAAGATATGATGTTGGTTAAAAAACAAGATGTTAGTGAGATAGTGGAAACTACACCGGAGGCTTATGCAAGTGAAGTTCCAGTGTTAATGTATCATTTCTTCTATGATGAAACTAACAATGAAGTTGCAAAAGATAACAATCATTTAGATGTTACTAAGTTTGAACAACAGCTAAGTGCATTAAAAGAGTTGAATTATCAAACTTTAACAATGAAAGAGCTTGATTATGTGTTAGATGGATATGCCAAAGCACCAGAAAAATCATTTGTAATAACGATTGATGATGGAGATCCAAGTGTATATAAATATGCATATCCAGTGATTAAGAAATATAACTATAATGCAACGTTGTTCTTAATTGCCGGATGGTTAGATCCACAGTTAGAATATCCGTTTATTGAAATGCGTGAACATGGTTTGGAATTGCAATCACATTCCTTCTTATTGCATACAGGAGGATGTTTAGGTAAAGGTAGTATATTATGTATTGATTTTGATAAAGGGGTACAAGATACCATCCAATCATTAGAGTATGTAGATGGAGGTTTTGTATATTGTTATCCATTTGGTCATTATAATCAACATGCTATTGATATTTTAAAGGCTGCAAATGTTAAAATGGCTTTTACAACGGAATATGGAAAAGTGAAATATGGTATGGATAAGTGGACACTACCACGTGTAAGAGTAAGTGGTACAGATACACTGGAAGGGTTTTTGAATAAAGTGAAAGGGTGATTTGATGGCAGATAAAAGAGATTATTATGAAATATTAGGATTAAGTAAGTCGGCAAGTGATCAAGAAATTAAAAAGGCTTATCGACAACTGGCAAAAAAATATCATCCTGATGTTAATAAAGAACCTGGTGCTGAAGCAAAATTTAAAGAAATCAATGAAGCTTATGAAGTGCTAAGTGATCCAACAAAAAAGGCGAATTATGATCAATTTGGTCATGCTGCTAATGATCCTAATTTTGGAGGTTTTGGTGGCTTTAATCAAGCTGACTTTGGTGATTTTTCAGATATTTTTGGTTCCTTCTTTGGTGGGGGTTTCTCTTCAGGAGCTACTAGAAATAGTAATGGACCAAGAAGAGGACAAGATCGCTATATGCAGATGAAGGTTAGTTTTAACGAAGCGGTTTTTGGTGTAAATAAAACCATTAAACTTGATATTGATGAAGTTTGTGATGAGTGTCATGGAAGTGGTGCTTATTCTAAAGATGATATTAAAGTGTGTGACCAATGTAAAGGAACCGGTCGTGTTGTTACGCAACAAAGAACACCATTTGGAGTATTCCAAAGTCAAAGTGTATGTTCAACATGTAATGGAACAGGGAAAAAGATTACACGTAAATGTAAGAAGTGTCATGGAGAAGGATCTATTCATAAGCACATTGATGTAGAAGTAAAAATTCCAGCAGGCGTAGATACAGGTCAACAATTACGTATATCAGGTAAAGGATATAAAGGAAGCAATGGTGGACCAAATGGAGACTTATACATTGAAATTATCGTTGCTAGACATGAGCATTTTATGCGAGATGGGAAAAATATCTTTATCAAGATTCCTATTTCCGCTATTGATGCTGCACTTGGTACAAGCATTGATATTCCAACGGTTCATGGTGAAGTTACACTACAAATTCCTGCCGGAACGCAGCCAAATCAACAATTCCGTTTAAAAAACAAAGGAATCAAAGATTTACGTAGTTCAACTATGGGTGATCAATATGTAGAAGTATTGGTGGAAATACCAACTAAGTTATCAAAAAGTGAAAAAGAACTTTATGAGAAATTAAAAGCAGAAACGAAAAAAGAAGGTCGTGAATCTGTTTTTGAAAAATTTAAAAAAGCATTTAAGTAAGGGAGTCATCTCTTACTTAAAAAAGCAATTGCATTAGCACTCGTTGCATAGAAGTGCTAAAGGAGGTATTATGAATATAGAAAAAATGACCGATCGTCTTAAAGAAATCATTTATAAAGCTGCTAATTATGCAAAAGAATGTAAACATCCAACGATTAATAGTCAACATATCTTGAAATTTTTATTGGAAGATGATTATATTGTTACTTTATTTCATGAATTACAAATAGATATACAAATAGCTAGAAATCTTAATGAAGGATATTTAAAATCACTTCCGACAGTAGATCAAAGTGATTTAAAACTTGATCATGATATAAGTTCTGTGTATCAAGAAGCTTTAAAAATACAAGAAGAAAATCAAGATCAATATTTAAGTTCTATTTCTATGTTTCTTGCAATTATATTTAGTAATCACCCAACTTGTAAGGAAATCGTACAGAAGTTAAATCTATCAAAACATAAACTACAACAGTTAGATCATGAAAAAAAAGGTGGTGAAAAAATGAATACTCCAAATAGTGAAAATCAAATTGATGCATTAAATAAATATGGTAGAGATTTAGTAAAAGATGTCAGTGATGGTAAAATTGATCCGGTAATCGGTAGAGATGAGGAAATTCGTCGTATTATTGAAATTTTATCACGTAAAACAAAAAATAATCCTGTTTTAATTGGTGAACCGGGTGTTGGGAAAACGGCAATTGTAGAAGGACTAGCATGGCGTATTTTTAATAAGGATGTTCCTAGTGGTTTAAAGAATAAAAAATTAATTGAATTAGATATGGGATCATTAATTGCTGGTGCTAAGTATCGTGGTGAATATGAAGAACGTTTAAAAGCGGTTTTAAATGAAGTTAAGAAAGCAAGTGGTAATATTATTTTATTTATTGATGAAATTCATAACTTGGTAGGTGCCGGTAAAAGTGAAGGTTCTATGGATGCGGCGAATTTATTAAAGCCAATGTTGGCTCGTGGTGAATTAAAATGTATTGGTGCAACAACATTTGATGAATATCGTCAACATATTGAAAAAGATGCTGCATTAGAACGACGTTTTCAAAAAATTATGGTAGATGAACCAACGGTTGAAGATACGATTTCTATTTTAAGGGGACTTAAAGATCGTTTTGAACTACATCATAAGGTACATATTTTAGATGAATCGTTGATTGCTGCAGCAAAATTATCAAATCGTTATATTACAGATCGTTTTTTACCGGATAAAGCGATTGATTTAGTAGATGAAGCATGTGCAAGTATTCGTGTAGAGATGGACTCTATGCCGAAAGAGTTAGATGAATTAAATCGAAAGATTATGCAGTTAGAAATTGAAGAATTTAGTTTAAAGAAAGAAACCGATCAAAAATCAATTCAACGTTTAGAAGATATAGTAAAAGAACTTGAAAATTTGAAAGAAGAATTTAAAGTCTTATCAACAAAATGGAATCAAGAAAAAGAAAGTAATGTTACGATTAATCAATTAAAAGAGAAGCTTGAAAAAGCAAAATTAGACTTTAGTATTGCACAAAATGAAGCTCAATACGAACAAGCAGCTAAACTACAATATGAAACAATTCCTAATTTAGAGAAAGAGATTCAAATACTCAATGAAAAGCAAGATCATAAACTTATCAAAGAAATTGTTGATGAAGAAATGATTGCAAAGATTGTAAGTCGTTGGACCCATATTGAAATTAGTAAGTTAATGGAAAGTGATCGTAATAAATTACTACATCTAGCTGAAACACTAAAGAAACGTGTTATAGGTCAAGATATGGCATTAAAATTAGTAACAGATGCTATTTTGCGTTCTAAAGCTAATATTCAAGATAGTAATCGTCCAATTGGTTCCTTTATGTTTCTTGGTCCAACAGGTGTAGGGAAAACAGAGGTTGCCAAGGCATTGGCACAACAATTATTTGATGATGAAAGTAAGATTGTGCGTATTGATATGAGTGAGTATATGGAGAAACATTCTGTATCTAGATTAATTGGTGCTCCTCCAGGTTATGTAGGATATGAAGAAGGTGGTCAATTAACAGAAGCAATTCGTAGAAAACCATATTCAATTGTTTTGCTAGATGAAATTGAAAAGGCTCATCCTGATGTGTTTAATATTTTACTTCAAATTTTAGATGATGGACGTATTACAGATTCAAAAGGTGTTACGGTTGATTTTAAAAATACCTTAATTATTATGACAAGTAATCTAGGTAGTATTCACGCTTTTAATGAAGATAAATCTATGATAGAAGAATTATATTTGAAAGAGGTAAAGCAACACTTTAAACCAGAATTTATTAATCGTATTGATGAAATTATTGTCTTTAATTCATTAAATCAAACGATTATTGTAAAGATTGTTGATAAATTTTTAAATCAATTAAAAGAAAAATTATATGAACACGACATTGATTTGATTGTAAGTGAAGAGGCAATACATAAAATTGTAGAAGAGGGATATGATAGTCAATTTGGTGCTCGTCCAATCAAACGTTATATCCAAAAAGAAATTGAAACATTAATTGCGAATAAGATAATACGTAATGATTTTGAAAAACCGTGTACGATGCATTTGATACTTAAGGATGGTTATTATTCATTAGATATGCAAAAAAAATAGTTGGAAGTTAATTCCAACTATTTTCATTAATAACATTGACTTCAGCTTTACGTTTACCAATATTTAAGCAATGGTCTCCCATACGCTCAATATTAGCAAGAATATCACAGTATACTGCTCTGCAATTGTGGAACTACATATTTCTTCAGACATACGCTTAAAGTGTCTTAAACGAGATGTGTGTTCTAAATTATCCATAATTGTTTCTTCACGATGTAGTTCACTTAATAACTCTAAATTATTTGTTTTATATACTTGAATTGCCATATCAATCATTTTTAATAATTGTAAAAACAATTCATTAATTTCGTTTTGAGCTTGTTTAGAGAAATTTCCTTTTTTATCTTCATAAACCATTTCAAAGAATTCCATAAGATTAACCGCTAAATCACCAACACGTTCTAAATTTTTTATAACTTGTAAATGTAAATTTGAAATATTAACATCATGGTCAGTAAGTTCTTGCTTATTAATCAACATAATGTAGTTGGTAATGGTCTTATCTAAATGATTGATTAAGGATTCATTTTGTCGGATTAAATCATGATTTTCAGAATTAATCTTTCCTTCTTCAAAGTATCGATAAACTTCTTTGACATTGCGTTTTACGACGGAAGCTAATTTTAATACGGCACTTTCACAAACCCCTAACGCTGCACTTGGTAGGGTGTGTGGTAAGTTAGGGTCTAATTCATCTACTTTAATATCAATTTTTTCAACTTCATTACCAGGTATGACTTTACGGATTAAGTCACACATTTGTTTTAAAAGTGGAAAGAAGATTAAAGTAGAAGATACGTTAAAGATAATATGTACAACCGCAATTTGCATCATTGGTTCTAAATGAAATTGCTGTGTTAGGACTAAAATGAAAGATGCTAAAGGGTAAATAAAGATTAACCAAACTAAGGTACCAACAACGTTAAAGAGAGTATGTATACCGGCAGTACGTCTTGCAGCTAGTGAACCACCTAAAGAAGCAATGACACCTGTAATGGTTGTTCCAATGTTTGAACCAAATACAAAGGCAATGGCTGCTACTAGGGAGATACTTCCAGATTCATAAATCTTTTGAACTACCCCAACGACAACAGAAGAAGATTGAATCGCTCCTGTCATAATCGTACCTGCTAAAGCAGCAAGTAATGGTTTTGCTCCCATAGTTTGTGCAAAGGATGCAAAGGCTGGTAAATCTTTTAAGGCTTTTAAGGAATCACCCATAATTTTTAATCCAAAAAAAAGCAAACCAAAGCCTAATATAATTTGTCCGATGTAATTTAATTTTTTACGACTTGTAAAGGAAATGATTAAAGAACCAAATAATACAAAATACAATGCGTATTCTTCTACCGATAACCCAATTAAAAAGGCAGTTACAGTTGTTCCGATGTTGGCTCCCATTACAATGCCGGCTGCTTGTTCTAATTTCATTAAGCCAGAACGTACTAAACCAATGGTAATAGCTGTTGTAGCACTACTTGATTGAATCATAACGGTAATGATGGAACCTATTAACAAACCCATGATAGGTTTCGAAGTATATTTATCAATGTAATGTCTTAAAGAATCACCGGCAACAGCTTTTAAGCCATCTCCCATGATTTTAATTCCATAGATAAACATGGCAAAACCACCAAGAATTAAATCCCATGAAATTGTCATATCAACTTTCCTCCACGTTTAAAGTATAATACATTTTAAATCAGTTATACAGATGTTCTTTTTATTTCAGTATCTTAATATTTGATTGTAACGGATGAAGTGTAATTTCTTCTTTACTAGCCAGATAACATTCTCCATCACTTTCAAACATAATCTTTTTATCTGATGTGATAGTAATCTTTTTACCTTGATAGTTAAGAATACCTGGAGTACCTTGATGTTTTCCTTTTAAATACTTTGGTAACAACTTTAGTATTTTTAAGTAAGGCATTTTTTCTACAATACAAATGTCTAATAAACCATCATTTAATTTTGCATCAGGGGCAGGTGTAAATCCACCACCATAGTACTTACCATTCATAATGGAAATCAAAAGGCATTCTTTTTGTAGTTCTAAATTATCAATCGTAATGGTCAAAGGATAATACGTTGGACGAATAATAGCTTTTAAAGTTGCAGCCATATACGCTATTTTCTTAGGTACGATTTTCTTGCGAATAAGTTTAGTTGCTGCATCATTGATTTCAGCATCTAATCCACAAGAAGTGCAGTTAATAAAACGATGATGTAAACAAGTACCAATATCAATTGGCATAGTCTCACCGGTAATCAGTTTTATAAGTAAGTCTTCTAAATTATTGTATTGTATATCTAAAGAGCGAAAGAAATCGTTACCACTACCGCAAGGAATAATGCCTAAAGGGATACTTGGATCTAGTCCTTGTACAATTTCAAATAAGGTACCATCTCCTCCAACAGAGTAAACTGTAATGTTTTCTTTTGGATTGATATTTGAAGCCAATGTTGTAGCATGACCTTTGTATTGTGTAAGAAGTATTTGATAGGGAATGTTATATCTTAATGCGACACTTTCAATTAAATCTTTATTTGCCAAGGCTTCTCCTTGACCGGATTCCGGATTAATAATAAATATGTGTTTCATAAAACTCCTTTTATTGTATTTTACCTTAATATAATATCATAAATATGATAATATAACTAAGAGGTATTTTTATGAAAGAATTGTTTATTGCAACAAGTAATTCGGGTAAAATAAAAGAATTTAAAGAAATGTTAGAACCATTAGGATATCAAGTTTTAAGTTTAAAAGATTTACAAGAAGAAATTGAAGTGGAAGAAACAGGAACGTCATTTGAAGAAAATGCCATTTTAAAAGCGACAACCATGGCTAAAGTCTTAAATAAGATGGTTCTTGCGGATGATTCTGGGTTAGAAATTACAGCCTTAAACAATGAACCTGGAATTTATTCGGCACGCTATATGGGTTATGATACCTCTTATAAAGAAAAAAACTTGAATTTAATTCAACGTTTAGATGGATGTAGTGATCGTTCTGCACGTTTTGTTTGTTGTATGGCTTTAAGTGATCCAAGTGGGAATGTGAAAACATTTGAAGGTACTGTTGAGGGATGCATTCATTATGAGCTTGATGGTGAAAATGGATTTGGTTATGATCCAATTTTCTATTATCCACCTTACCAAACAACAATGGCAAACTTAACAAATGGTCAAAAACATGCGATTAGCCATCGTGGGAAAGCTTTAGCGAAAGTCATGGAGTATTTTAATGAAATGGAAACTTCTGCATTATAGTGCAATTTGGGCATTGCTACTTTTTATATTTAGTACTGTGATTGAATTTCACAGTTTTCATTTTTCCTTTTATAAGCAACAATACCAACAATTAAACATCGCTTCTAGCATTGGCGTATCCAAGGAAGAATTATATCGAGTAACGACTCACTTACTGTACTACATACAAGGAAAACAAGAGGATTTGATGATACAAGCTACAATTGACGGTAAACAAGATTTCTTTTTTAATCAAAAAGAAATAGATCATATGGTAGATGTTAAAGATTTATATACGAAGATGAAACGGATACAATATGGCAGTTGTATATATGTTATTGTTGTATTAGCTATCAGTATGAAACAAAAAAAGATGAAGTCATGGTATCAAGCTTATATTCAACACACGCATTACTTTATGATGATAGTAGGGGGATTAGGCTTCTACATCTTGGTAGATTTTCAACGATTTTGGTATCAATTTCATACTGTCTTTTTTACCAATGATTTATGGTTATTAGATCCAAGCGTAGATCGTTTGATTATGATGGTTCCATCTGAATTTTTTAATCAATTGGTATTACGTATTTTACTTAGTTTTTTAGCTGTTTTTTTAATGTTATATGTCTTTAGTCGCTATCAAGTGAAAAGGAGTATAGAATGATTCATATTGTTTTATTTGAACCTGAAATTCCACAGAATACAGGAAATATCATGCGTAGTTGTGTTGCATTTGATGCACAATTACATTTAATCAAACCTTTAGGTTTTAAACTTGATGAGTCTCGCTTACGTCGAAGTGGTTTAGATTACATTCAAGATTTGACCTATACCGTTTATGAAAATTTTGAAGAATTTAAAATAAAAAATAATAATCCGATATTATATTTCGTAACACGTTATGGACATAAACCGCCATCTTCCTTTGATTTTAAAACCAATGATGATATTTACTTAATGTTTGGTAAAGAATCTACCGGTATACCCAAAGAAATCTTACAAACCGATTTACAGAGATGTATGCGTTTGCCAATGGTGAAAAGTGCTCGTTCACTTAATTTAAGTAATTGTGTAGCGATTTGTATTTATGAAGTATTACGACAAAATGAATATTATAATTTGTCATTTAATGAGTATATCAAGGGTGCACACTGGATAGAAAACTAATGTAAGTATGTTATAATTTGGAAAGGAGTAAGAATATGGTTGTTAAAAGAGGAATCTTAATTATTAGTATTATAGTGATTTCATTGATGTGTCTTTCAATCATGAATCTTGAATTTGATCGTTTATCTCGATATCCTTATAAGGATGAAAAATCACGTCAATTAATTAAACAATATTTAAATAATGAAGAAATAGAATACATCATCGAATATTCGATTGCCCCAAGTTATTTCATACGTTTTATTGATGCAAACCAGTTTAATATTTATCATGTTACTTTTTATGAAGAGATAGAAGATATTTGTTGGTATTTATCACCAAAAGAAGTGGTTGAATTTGCAGAAACAGTGTATGGAAACTATGACGCAAAAACATTGAGCAAGTTATTAGAACATTACAAGTATCATGAAATTGCTTATTGGGCAAATCAACATGCGGAAATGCAACCAAAATCCATTTTAGTTGAAAATCCCAATAGTTTATTAGCTTATGTAGATTATACGTATACCATTAGTAATAAGACGTTTGATGATCTTGTGGATGTTAGTATCAATGGTTCCGAATTTAAAGTTCGTAAATTGGTTGAAAAACCTTTGCTGGAACTGTGTGATGCTTTAACAGAAGAATTTAAGATTGATTGCGGAGGTCTTATTGTAGATAAGGCTTATGTTTCTTATTCTCAACAAAAATCGCTATACTTAAAAACACAGCAAGAACATCCTTCACAAGTAGATAAGCTTGTGGATTATCCTGGTCATAGTGAAAATCAATTGGGAACAAGCATTGATTTTATGTTGCCTAATGAAGATTTTAAAACATCAATGGTTGGAAAATGGCTAAAGGAAAATGCTCATCGTTTTGGCTTTGTGCAAACATATTTACATGAATATATGAAAGATACGGGAAAAGAAGAACGTTTTCATCACTTTCGTTATTTAGGTGAGGATGCTTCTAGCTTTTATAATCAACATCGTTCGTTAAAGGAGTTTTTAAAAGAAAAATGAAAATAACAGTTGTTTCTGATAATCATGGATTAATTCAAGTGCTAAATAAAGTAAAAGAGGCAAATAAAGATAGTAGCTTTTTCATTCATTGTGGAGATTCTGAGTTAGAAGAGAAGTATCTTAGTTGCTTTATTAGTGTGCGTGGAAATAATGATTATTATTCTACCATTAAAGATTATCAAGTTTTAGAAGTAGAAGGGCATCGTATTTTAATTATTCACGGACATCGTCTTATTTTTATGAATAGTTATCAAAATTTGGTTTTAAAGGCGAAGCAATTGGATTGTGATGTTGTGCTTTTTGGTCATACGCACGTGTTTACAGATATAGTGATTGATCAAGTACGTTTAATTAATCCCGGTTCTCTTTCTTATAACCGTGATTTTTCACCGTGTTGCTATGCCAATCTGTATTTAAGAAAAGATGAAATAAAAGTTGAACGCATTAACATTTAGGTATTGATTATTTTATAAAAAGTTGATAAAATGATTAAGCAATGTCCATGTAGCTCAGTTGGATAGAGCATACGCCTTCTAAGCGTACGGTCAGGGGTTCGAATCCCTTCATGGACGCCATTTTGATAAAATAGCCTAGTCTAGGGCTTTTTTATTTTATTGTCTTTAAAGTTAATGTTATAAAAAATTATGCTATAATTACATTGCAATTTGAGGTCATTATGAATTATGTAAAATATGCTATCTACTTTGTATCTGTTGTGCTTATTTATGGGATACTTTCATTTTTTTCAATTTATTATGTTGGTCGTTTAGTGGATGCTTTTTTTTATAATGATTTTTTAAAGTATTTCTTGTATTGCTTGGTTGCAGTTTTATGCATGGTAGTTAATCCAATCTTAACGTATATCTTAGTAAATAAAATGAAAGTATTTCATTTCTAGGAGGTTTTATGAATATTATTATGGTTGCTGGAGGAACAGGTGGTCATATCTATCCAGCGTTAGCCTTAGCGGATAAGTTAGTAGAATATCATCACAACGTAACATTTATGGGTAGTTCATCGAGAATGGAAAGTAAAATCATTCCAAGTCATAACTATCCTTTTATTGCGTTAAATATTAAGAATTATACCGGGGTTAAAGGACGCTTTAAAACTCTTTGGAATCTACTTAAGGTTCAAAAAGAAGTAAAAGAACTCTTTCGAAAAGAAAAACCAGATTTAGTCATTGGCTTTGGAAATTATATCAGTGTGCCTGTTATTCTTGCAGCTAAGTCTTTACATATTAAGACCATCATTCATGAGCAAAATTCACAATTTGGTAAGGCTAATTTGTTTTTGGCACGTTTTGTAGATTTGGTTATTGGTAGCTATTCAGAAAATGTAAAACAATACTCTAAAACAAAAGTGTTAGGGAATCCTCGTGGTTCAAAATTATATGAATATCCAAAAGATGTATCATGCTTAAAGGATTATGGACTTAATCCGAACAAAAAAACCGTGTTATTTGTAATGGGATCTTTAGGTTCAAGTAGTGTAAATGAGCATATGTTGGAAGTCTTAAAGGAGTTGCAACAAGAAGAATTTCAAGTGTTATATGTAACAGGGGAAAAAGGTTATGATGCATTTGTAGAAAAGTATCAAGGAAATAGTCGTATTAAAGTTGTGAAGTATATTGATGGCTTAAAAGTGATGAAGTCGGTCGATTTAATTGTTTGTCGGGCAGGTGCTACAACGCTTAGTGAGATTACGGCATGTGGACTTGCCAGTATTACCATTCCAAGTCCTTATGTTCCCGGTAATCATCAGTATCACAATGCCATGGCGCTACATCGTAAACAAGCAAGTATTTGTGTTTTAGAAAAAGAGTTACAAAAAGACATTTTGGCTAACTTAATTAAGGAATTGATTTATGATGATTTGCGTTTGGAAAAACTAAAAAGGAATGCATTAAAATTTGGCTATCCATGTGCAATTAATGATATAATAAGTGAGATAAATAAGGTTACAAAGGTGAAATAAACAATGAATTTATTTGAAAAATTAAATGTATATGGAGATGTATTGGAAAACAAATCTTTTAAAGAACTTACAACTTTAAAAATAGGTGGGAATGCTGCCTATGTTGTCTATCCTTACAACCTGTTATCTTTAAGTGAAGTGTTACGTATTATTAAAGAAGAAAACAAACCGTTTAAATTGATTGGCAAGGGAAGTAATTTATTATGTGGTGATGATTTTTATGATGGTGTGATTATCAAATTAGATCGTCATTTAAATGAATTTTATTTTGAAGGTAGAACATTAGTTGCACAAGCAGGTTGTTCCATTATTCAGGTGGCGATGGAAAGTATGCGTATGTCCTTATCTGGATTAGAGTTTGCAAGTGGTATTCCAGGAACGGTTGGAGGAACCATTTACATGAATGCCGGTGCTTATAAATCTTCCATGAAAGATGTGGTAAGCGAAGTGTTTGTTTATCGTGATGGAAAGCTTGAATGGATTAGCAATGAAGAATGTGAGTTTCATTACCGTCACTCTGTTTTCCAAAGTCATGATGATTGGATTGTATTGGCTGTACGTTATCATTTACAATATAAAGAAAAAGAATTAATCTTTAATTTGATTGAAGAGCGTAAAAAACGTCGTATTGAATCACAACCATTGAATTTTCCAAGTGCCGGTAGTGTGTTTCGTAATCCAAATGAAATGGCGTCTTGGCAAGTGATTGAGGCAATTGGTTATCGAGGCAAACAAATTGGTGGAGCTCGTGTAAGTGATAAACATGGCAATTTCATTGTTAATGTTAAACAAGCTTCTTGTAAAGATTTTTTAACTTTAGTAGATGAGATTCAAGAAAAAGCAAAAGCAGAATTTAATATTGACTTAGTAATGGAAGTGGAGAAATTTAATTGCAATTAAGTGAAGAAAAGATTCCGATGGAATCTGCACAGGTCATTCTTGATAAACGCAAACAAATTCGTAAAAAAATAAAGAATAAAGGCATTAAAAATCGATTGTTTCTTTTAGGAGTTATTTTTACTATTGTGCTAATGAGTGTGATGTATTTTTTTAGTGAAGCAAGTAATGTTTATAAAGTACATGTTGTTGGTAATAGCTATGTTTCCAAGGATGAAATTATTGCCTATTCCAAAATTAAAAAAAATAGTAAGTATTTATTTGTACAAGATTTTCTTGTAACCCAGAATGTCAATAAGCATCCTTTCATTGTCAATAGCTATGTAACCCATGAGCGATATAATGTCATAAACATTGAAGTAGTGGAGCGTAAACCCTTTGCTTATCGAGTGAGCGATGAAATTATAGTGTATACTACAGATTATAAAGAAATTGTTGTAGAGTTTGAAAATGAACTTTTGGCTCGGTTACCAATGATTGCGGGTTTTGAAGATGAAGAGGTTATGAAAGAAGTTGGAAAGTCATTTGATGAAGTAAAAGAGCATATTATAAGCTCCATTGCTTTAATTACACAGTATCCTCAAAGTTATGATCAAAATATGATGCAGTTATTAATGCGTGATGGAAATACTGTATTTGTTAGTATATTTTCAACAGAAGTCTTAAATCAATACTTTGATATTATTTCTAGTGTTGAAGGTGTAAATAATTGTATTTTTATTGAAGACATTTCAAAAAATGCTTATAAATCAATATGTCCATGGGATAATTTAGAAGAAAATAAGGAAACAGAAGAAAAAACAGATGAAAATTCTTTCACAAATAATGAGTAATTTTATTTAATTTGTTATAATATGCAAAGTATATGAATAAATATATGTAATATTTAGGGAGGTAAATATGTCAATTATTAAAAATACAAGTTTAGGTTCAATAAATATTTCAAATGATGCCATTGCGACTTTAGCTGGTGGTGTTGTTACAGAGTGCTATGGCGTTGTAGGGATGGCAAGCCAAAAAGTATTTAAGGATGGAATTGCAGTTCTTTTAAAGAAAGATAACTATTCAAAAGGGGTTGTGGTTCGTTCAAATGGAAATGGTTTAGAGATTGATTTATATATTATTATTAGTTTTGGTGTTAAAGTGACTGAAGTTATTAGTGAAGTACAAAAGAAAGTTAAATATGTGTTAGAAAAAACATTAGGCTTAGAAGTTGCAGCTTGTAATGTTTTTGTTCAGGATGTAAGAGTAGTAGAATAGAGAGGGTCTAATGAAAACTTTAAATGGTCTTATTTTTAAGGAAATGCTACAAAGTGGTGCCAATCATTTATATAATGTGCATCATGAAATAGATGCTTTAAATGTATTTCCAGTTCCTGATGGTGATACAGGAACCAATATGTCAATGACATTTTCAAGTGGGACAAAAAATGCGATTGACAGCTATAGTGAAGAATTAAATGTAATCGCTAAGGCATTATCAAAAGGATTACTTATGGGAGCACGTGGTAACTCTGGAGTAATTACGTCACAAATTTTCCGTGGTTTTTATCAAGCAATTGAAGATAAAGTTGAAATCAACGCATTGGAATTTGCACAGGCGTTAGATAATGGTGCTAAAGTTGCGTATAAAGCAGTTATGCGTCCGGTAGAAGGTACAATTCTTACGGTGATACGTGAGGCAAGCTATTATACACTTGAAGAGGTAAAAGTCACTCCGGATATTACAATTCAAGAGTGTGTAGATTTATTTATTAAACATGCCACAGTATCTTTGGATCATACACCAGAATTATTACCGGTTTTAAAAGAAGTTGGTGTAGTGGATAGTGGTGGTGCCGGTTTATTAGCGATTTTTAAAGGTTTTGCTTCTTATTTAAGTGGAAAACCGGTAGAGTCTTTAGGTAAACAAGAATCTGCTTCAAGTACTTTAGCAGATGTAGAACATGATGAATATGGATATTGTACAGAATTTATTATTCGTTTAAATGAAGATAAGTTACATACTTTCAAAGAAGAGAAACTTAAAAAATCATTGTCAGAAATCGGTAATTCTTTAGTTGTGGTACAAGATGAAGAATTGGTAAAAGTACACGTACATACGTTAACACCTGGAGAAGCACTAAATATTGGACAACGTTATGGTGAGTTTGTTAAGTTAAAAATTGAAAACATGCAGGAGCAACATGATAATTTAGGCCATAATAAGGATTCTATTGTTGGTGTAGATGATAAAAAGAATCAAAAGAGTAAGTATGCTTTAATTTCAGTTGCAGCAGGGGATGGTTTAGTCAACTTATTTAAGGAATTAAGATGTGATCATGTTATTTCAGGTGGTCAAACAATGAATCCTTCTACAGAAGATTTTGTTGCAGCTATAAAAAAAGTAAATGCAGAACATATTTTCTTACTTCCTAATAATTCGAATATTATTATGGCTGCTAAGCAAGCAGCAACGATTCTTGAAGACTGTGATATTCATGTGATTGAAACAAGAACATTACCGGAAGGGATTAGTGCTTGCTTAATGTTTAATCCTGAATTGGATGTTGAAGCAAATCTAAATGAAATGAAAGAGGCTGTTTCAAGAGTAGTTACAGGACAAGTAACATATGCGATTAAAAATACAACGTTTGAAGGATTGAATATCAATAAAGGAGACTATATGGCAATTCTTGGTAAAAAGATTGTGGTAAGTAATCCTGATAAAATGCAAGTATTATTGACGTTGTTAGATGAATTATTAAAAACAGAAGATGCTGAATTGCTTACTGTTTTAAAAGGTGAAGATGCTAGTGAAGAGGAATTAAACTGCATTTTAGAGTATATTGAAGCACATTCAGATGTAGAAGTAGAAGTACATCATGGAAATCAGCCGGTATATTCGTTTGTATTTGGTATCGAATAAGAAGATGCAAATCTTCTTTTTCATTATGTAAAGAATTATGAAAACATTACAAGATTTGAAATTAACAAAATATCGTTATGAAACTTTAAAGAAATTAAACATTAATACAGTAGAAGAACTCTTAATGTATTATCCTTTTCGTTATGAAATTCATGAGTATATACCTTATGCAAGTTGGAAGGTAAACGATAAGGTCATTATCCATGGAAGAATTGTATCAAGAGCTACTGTTTTTCGTTATGGATATAAAAAAGCAGTGACAAGATTTCACTTTGAAGCAGAACAAGAACTCTTTGAAATAGTTTTGTATAATCAACCTTGGATTACGAATTTTAAGGAAGGTAATTACTTAACCATTGTTGGTAAATATCAAGGAAATCGTAAAATTGTGGCAATGAATTATAATACCAAGTCTTTAAAAGAAAACCTAAAGATTACACCGATATATTCTACAAAAGAAGGTATTAAACAAACAACCATTAAAGATATCATAGATAAAACCATTCAAACAGTGGAAAGGGATATTACAAATACTGTACCAAGCATTTATAGAGAAAAATATCGTTTAATTGATAAAGTAGATGCTTTAAAAAAGATTCATAATCCGACAAGTCAAGAAGATATTAAACAAAGCTATCGTCATTTAAAGTATGAAGAGTTCTTACTGTTTTATTTATCTATGATGCTTTTAAAAAAAGAACATTTACAAGAGATGGATAATCAGTTACTTTTTGATGAAAATAAAGTATATGAAATGATTTATACACTCCCTTATAGCTTAACCGTGGATCAACTGCAAACGATAAAAGAAGTGTTGGAAGACTTAAAGTCCTCAAAAACCATGCATCGTTTGGTGCAGGGAGATGTAGGGTGTGGGAAAACAATTGTAGCAATGCTAGCCATGTATGCCTGTGTATTAGGACATGGGCAAGCTGCAATGTTAGTTCCGACTGAAATTCTTGCAAAACAACACTATGAATCGATACTACAGTTTTTCAATGATTCAAAGGTAAGAGTTGAAGTTTTATATAGTTCTTTACCATCAAGTGAAAAGAAACGAATTTTAAATGCGTTAGAACAAAAAGAAATTGATATTTTAGTAGGTACGCATTCTTTGTTTCAGGAACAAGTTGTTTTTGCAAATTTAAGATTGGTCGTGGCGGATGAACAACATCGTTTTGGGGTTATGCAACGACGTAAAATGATAAATAAAGGTAGTAAAGTTAATTTTTTACTAATGAGTGCAACACCAATACCTAGAACATTAGCGAGTGTTCTTTATGGAGATTTAGACGTTTCTACCATCCGTTCTATGCCTAGTAATCGCAAAGGTGTCATTACAAAATTAGTGAAAAAAAACTCTATTTTACCTATTTATAATGAAATTTTAGATATTTTAAAACTAGGACAACAAGTCTATGTAGTATGTCCGGCGATTGATGAAAATGAACAGTTTGATGCAAGAAATGTTTACGACATATTTACTAAACTTTCAAATGAATTTAAAGATGTCGCTCAGGTTTCCTTGTTACATGGTAAAATGTCCTTGTATGAAAAAGAACAAGTGATGAACTTGTTTAAAGAGAATAAAGTACAGATTTTAGTTTCCACAACTGTAATTGAAGTTGGAATTAATGTAGAGAATGCAACCTGTATGATTATTTATGACGCTCAACGTTTTGGTTTAAGTCAACTTCATCAATTACGTGGTAGAGTTGTAAGAGGACAACATTTAGGACATTGTTATTTACTAACCAATAGTAAAGAGGAACAGGCGTTAAAGCGCTTAGATATTTTAACAAAAACAACAAATGGATTTGAATTATCATTAGAAGATTTAAAAATTCGAGGTCCAGGTGATCTTTTAGGATATCGTCAAAGTGGTTTGCCATCTTTTATTTTAGGAAATATTTTTGAAGATAGCAAGATTATTGAAATAAGCAAAAAAGATGCCGTAGCAATTTTAAATCATCTAGAAATAAAAGAAAATAAAGCATTAGTAGAGCAAATAAAAAAACGTCTAAAAGAAAGTGTTGAAATGTTAGATTGAGGATATTATGAAGTTAGTTGAATTTTTTAAATTAAAAGATATTGAAATAAAAAATATCGAATTGATTAAACAAGCATTTATACATTCAAGCTATGTTAATGAACATAAATATACAGTCATTCAGGATAATGAACGTTTAGAATTTATGGGGGATGCAGTGTTACAGTTGTGGACTTCGGAGCACTTATATAAGTTAGAACCACAACTTGCTGAGGGGCAAATGACAACCTTACGTGCCAAGCTTGTAAATGAGACATCCTTAGCAAATTGTGCACGTACTTTAGGTTTAAGTCCATTGTTAATGTTGGGGCAAGGTGAGGAAAAAACAGGTGGTCGTAACCGAGATTCCATTTTAGCCGATACCTTTGAAGCAATGCTTGGAGCTTTGTATTTAGATTCCGGTATGAAGGCGGTGGATTGTATATTGGATGAAGTGATGTTGCCGTTTATTTTGAATCATGAAACTTTGGTGTTTCACGACTATAAAACAAAGTTACAAGAATATATACAAGCAGATAATCGAAAAACGGTTGTTTATGAAGTGATTCACACAGAAGGACCAAGTAATAATCCATCTTTTGAAGTAGTGGTTAAAGTAGATGATATTGTATTAGGTAAAGGGATTGGAAACAGTAAAAAGAAAGCAGAACAAAACGCTGCTAAAGATGCGTTTGATAAGATGGTGCGATGATGAAAACATTCGGTAAGTTAAAAAATGGTAGTGATGCATATGTTTATGAATTGAGTAATGAATATATTAAAATTGAAGTTTGTAATTATGGAGCAACGTTAACTCGCTTTATTGATTTAAGTGATGGTAAAGATGTAACTTTATGGTTTGATGATGTTTCTAAATATGAGAAAAGTGATACTTGTATGGGACAAACGATTGGTCGAGTAGCAAATCGAATTGAAAAGGGGCAATTTATTCTAAATGGAATACAATATCAACTTGATTGCAATAACAATGGTAATAGTTTGCATGGTGGACTTTCTGGTTTACATACGGTTGTATTTGATGTAGAGGTAAAGGACAATGAAATTATTTGTCATTATCTAAGTAAGGATCAAGAAAGTCATTATCCAGGGAATATGGATATTTATATTCGATACCGTTTAGTGGATCATAAAGTCATTATTGAGTATGAAGCGACTAGTGACCAAGATACTTTATGCAGTTTAACGAATCATTCTTATTTTAATTTATCAGATGAAGCGACCATTGAACATCATGATTTAAAGATTGATGCAGATGCGATTGGTATGGTGGATACCAATGGATTAACCTTACCAACTATATTGTCGGTATTAAATACGCCATTTGATTTTAAAGAATATAAATCTTTAAAAACTGTATTAAATAATCAACATGATCAAATTGTTTTAGCGAATCATGGTCTTGACCATAACTTTGTTTTAAACAATAAAGAGCTGAGTTTAGTTGCTAGTTTAAAATATCAAAACAAATTATTAAATGTGTATTCTGATTTGCATCACATGCATGTATATACAGCAAATTATATGCATGAATTAAATGCAAATGGTAATGTTGATTATTTAAAACATGCCGGAATTGCCTTTGAAACCCAGTTTTATCCTAATGCAATTAATAACAAAATGTTTGAACAACCAATATTACGTAAGAATGAACAATATAAAAAACAGACCATTTTTGAATTGGTACAGGAGGAAAAATGAAAGCGTTTGAAATCAAAGAGTTATTAAACACAACTGCATTAGATGACAACATTCAACGTTTAATATGTAAAGAAGATGTTTGTCAAGAAAAGAAACGTTACCAACAATTGTTGGATAAAGCCTATGATATGTTTGGTGATTTAGATTATCATATTTTTTCAGCGCCGGGTAGAACTGAAGTGGGTGGAAATCATACGGATCATCAACAAGGTAGAGTGTTAGCGGCACCAGTCAATATGGATATGGTTGCGGTATGTGCTAAGTGTGAGGATGTTATTGAAGTCATTTCAGAAGGGTTTACAATAAAACCAATTTATTTAAATGATTTAGAGTATAAAGAAGAAGAAAAATTTACTTCTGAAGCAATTATTCGTGGGATTGTTGCACGTTTTAAAATGTTAAATTATAACGTTGGGGGTTTTAAAGCGTATTGTAATTCTTCCGTATTAAAGGGAAGTGGTATTTCAAGTAGTGCTGCTTTTGAGGTTTTAATTGGAACGATATTATCACATTTGTACAATGAAAATCGTGTTGATAGTGTAGAAATTGCTAAGATTGGTCAATGGTCAGAAAACAATTACTTTAAGAAGCCTTGTGGTTTATTGGATCAAATGGCTTGTTCGGTAGGTGGATTCATTACAATTGATTTTAAAGATAAAGAAAAACCAGTTGTTGAAAAAGTAAATTTTGATTTTAAACAAAGCGGTTTAGCGTTATGTTTAGTTGATACAAAAGGAGATCATGCTGATTTATCGGATGAATATGGGTTAATGCCGAAGGAAATGAAGGAAGTAGCGGCTTTATTTGGTAAAGAAGTAATGTCAGAAGTTACTATGAAAGAATTCTTAAATCATTTGAGTATGATAAAGGGAAAAGTAAGTGATCGTGCGATTTTACGTGCCTATCATTTCTTAAATGAAACAGAACGTGTAGTAAAACAAGTTGCTGCATTGAATGCAAATGACATTGAAACATTTAAAAAATTGATTATTGAATCAGGAAAATCAAGTTATATGTATTTACAAAATGTGTATTCTACCCATGATGTAACTCATCAAAATTTATCGGTTGCACTTGCTATTGCAGAGGAAATCTTAAAAGATGATGGTGCTTATCGTGTTCATGGTGGAGGTTTAGCGGGTACAATTCAAGCTTTTGTTCCACAAGAAAAGCTACAGGTATTTATAAAAGCGATGGATTCTTTGTTTGGTGAGGGTTCAACGTTTGTATTATCTGTACGTTCTGTTGGTGGATATCAATTACTATAGTTTTCAAAGGATGAAACTTAATTCTTAAATATCAAGAGTTAAGTTTTTTAGTTTAAAATAAAAAACTTCTACAAGAACTCTGTAGAAGTTGGTAACTGTTATATTTTTAATTTTGAACCACATGACTTACGAATGACTAATTCACAAGGAAGTACTGTACGCGTTGGATGAAATTTCTTTGATTTTAAGAAATCATAGATTTTCTTGGCAGCCAATTCACCCATAAAATTTGTTGGGGCATGTACAGTGGTAAGAGATGGAGTTGTAAATAAAGAGTTTTGATCGTCATTGAATCCCACAATACTAATATCCTTTGGTACACTAATGCCTGCTTCATGCAAGGCATTTAAGGCACCAAAAGCAATTTGATCATTACCGCAAAAAATAGCATCCGGTAACGTCTTTGATTGAATCATAGTTTTGCACATACGATACCCGGAAGAAATGGAGAAGCCATCTTCATAGATGTATTTTTCATATTGAATGTTATTTTGCTTACAATATTCTTCAAATGATTTACGTCGTTTACTTGGATAAATGGTATCATCAGATAGGCGCTCTACACCACCAAGATATCCAATTTTATTGTGTCCAAGGGATTGTAGGTAGGTTAAAACATCATAAACGGCTGTTTCAAAATCTAAAACGATTGATGTCACATTAATGCGTTGTGTATATAAATCTACAAAGACTAAGCGGTCTTGAATTTTACGGAATTTAACAATCTCACTTTTAGAAAACTTACCAATGCAGATAATAGCATCTAAGCCTTCTAATTGATCAAAGTTAAAGTTTTCTTCTCCTTTAAAGAAACGATGAACTTCAGTACCTTTGCTTGCTAAATAGTGTTCAGCTCCAATACGTATGGAAAGATAAAAAGGGTCAATGAGTTCCTTTTCCATAGAGTACCATTGAATAATGCCAACTTTAAAATTATTGTTGAGTATAGATGACTTACGTTTCTTTTTTACATAGCCAAGTGCTTTGGCTTTTTCAAATACAGCTTGTCTTGTACTTTCTTGAACTTTTAAAGTTAAATCGTAGTTTAAAATACGTGAAACGGTTGAAGTTGATACATTACAAGCTCTTGCAATATCTTTTAAAATGGGCATACAAATATCCTCCTACAATACTATAATAGAATAATTTACTAATTTTTTTCAATACTATTAGTAAAAATATTATTAAAATTGCAAAAAAAGTAAAAAAAATGGATAAAATAGGTGTATTATGAAAAATGAAAGCCTTTTAAAAATGTATTTAATTTAGTAAAATTTACAAAAAAATATACAATTTTAATTAAATCTATTGACAAAACTTTTACCTTAATCCAAAATAGTAAGCGTATACATGGTATACATACGGAGGAGAATATGAAAAAACTATTAACTTTATTAGTTGCTGGTTTAATGGCTTTATCAATCTCTGCTTGTTCGAACAAGAAGACTGATACAACTGAAACTACAGCACCTAGCACATCAGGTAGTGAAACAAAAACAGTAAATGTAGGGGTTTCAATTTATAAGTTCGACGATAACTTCATGACATTATATCGTGCTGAAATTGAAAATTATTTCAAAACATTGAATACAGATTCAGTAAAATACAATGTAACAGTTCAAGATGGTAAAGGTGACCAAGCTGAACAAACAAACCAAATTGATAACTTTATTGCTCAACAATATGATGTATTAATCATTAACTTAGTACAACCAACTTCTGCTTCTACAGTAATTGATAAATGTAAAGATGCTAATATTCCTTGTATCTTCATCAACCGTGAACCAAGCAATGAAGATATGGCTAAATACAACGGTACTGATTACGAAGGTAAATATACTTACGTAGGTGCTGATGCTCGTCAATCTGGTAAATTCCAAGGGGAAATCATTGCTGATTTACCTAACAAAGGGGATTTAAATGGTGATGGTGTATTAAATTACGTTATGATTGTTGGTGACCCTGAAAACGTAGATGCTCAATACAGAACTGAATTCTCTGTATCACAATACAAAGAAAAATCTGGATTAGAAGTTAAAGAATTAGTTAACCAACGTGGTGACTGGGACCAAGCTAGAGGTCAAGAAATTACTCAATCTGCATTAACTCAATTTGGTAACGAAGTTGAAGTTATCTTCTCAAACAATGACTCTATGGCTTTAGGTGCTGTTCAAGCAATCTCTGCAGCTGGTAGAAAAGTTGGAGAAGACATCTACATCGTTGGTGTTGACGCATTAGAAGAAGTTCAACAATTAGTTAAATCAGGTGGTATGACAGGTACTGTATTAAATGACCACATCGGTCAATCTCACCAAGCTGTTGATGTAGCTATCAAAGCATTAAACGGTGAAAAATTAGAATCTCATTACTGGGTTGATTACGTTAAAGTTGTTGCTGAATAAGTAAAAAATTAAATTTAAATTAAAACTAAGTGTGTTTTACGCACACTTAGTTTTATTGATAGGAAGGTACGATTTATGAATGATTATATTTTACAGATGAAAAATATAAGTAAAAGCTTCCCTGGAGTTAAGGCTTTAGATAAGGTTTCATTAAATATTAGACCTGGAACTGTTCATGCTTTGATGGGTGAAAATGGTGCAGGTAAATCAACATTAATGAAATGTTTGTTTGGTATTTATAAAATGGATGAGGGAGAGATTATATTTGATGGACAACCTGTTCATATTAAAGATACAAATGATGCTTTACATCGTGGGATTGCGATGGTTCATCAGGAATTGCAACCAATATTAGAACGTAGTATTGCAGAAAACATTTTTTGTGGGCGTTATCCATTGAAGAAATTTGGACCAATATCAATTGTGGATCATGCAAAAATGTATCAAGAAACAGAAAAATTACTTAAGGAAGTTAAGTTAAATTTTAATCCAAGAATTAAATTAGGAAATTTATCTGTATCACAAATGCAATCGGTTGAAATTGCCAAAGCGGTTTCTGTTAATGCGAAAGTAGTTATCATGGATGAGCCTACAAGTTCACTAACAGAAAATGAAGTAGAAGGACTATTCGATATTATTGCTGATTTAAAATCGAAAGGTGTATCGATTATTTATATTTCTCATAAGATGGAAGAAATTTTAAAAATATCTGATGAGGTATCAATCATGCGTGATGGTACTTACGTTGGTACATGGAAAGCATCAGAATTAACAACGGATTTAATTATTTCTAAGATGGTTGGGCGTGAATTAACAAATCGCTTTCCGAAACGTGAAAATGTTCCTGGTGAAGTTGTTTTAGAAGTAAAAAACTTTACTTCAATTAATCCAAAGTCATTTAAAGATTGTTCATTTAATTTACGTAAGGGTGAAATATTAGGTATTGGAGGACTGGTAGGAGCGCAAAGAACAGAATTAGTAGAAGCTATCTTTGGTGTGCGTCATACTGTCAGTGGAGAAGTTATATATCAAGGTAAAAAACTTAAGATTAAGCGTCCAAGAGATGCTATAAAAAATGGAATTGCATTGTTAACGGAAGATCGACGTGCCACTGGTATTTTTGGGGTATTAAGTATTAGCGATAACGTTGGTATTGCTTCGTTAGATAAGTATTTGGATTATAATTTTGTTTTAAATAATCGTAAGCTTGAGTCATTGGTAAATGATAATGTTAAGAAGATGAGTATTAAAACACCAAATAATAAGACACAAATTCAAACCTTATCCGGTGGTAACCAACAAAAAGTTATCATTGCTCGTTGGCTTGCAAATGATCCAAATATTTTAATTCTAGATGAACCAACTAGAGGTATTGACGTTGGTGCAAAATATGAAATTTATACAATTATTGCTGAGTTGGCAAAGGCCGGTAAATCCATTGTTATGATTTCAAGTGAATTACCGGAATTAATGGGTATGAGTGATCGTATTATGGTAATGTGTGAAGGTCGTATTTCCGGATTTGTTGATAGTCAAGATGCAACGCAAGAAAATATTATGGAACTTGCAACTAAATATATGTAAGGGAGTTATTTATGAATACAAAAAAATTAGATTTTAAAAAAATAGATAATGTTTTAAACTTCATGGGGAACAATGCAATTGTAATCTTACTTGCTTTAGTTGTAATTTTCGTAAGTATTACAAAGAAAGGGTTCTTTACAGAGTCAAACTTTCAAAACATTGCGATTAACGTTGCACCTCGTTATTTGATTGCATTAGGTGTAAGTGGAGCTTTAATTACAAAAGGAACAGATTTATCAGCTGGTCGTTTGGTTGGATTAGGTGCTGTTTTAGCAAGTACATTATTACAAAGTAGTACATATTCAAATCGTATGTGGCAATCATTGCCAGAACTTCCAATTGTTGCAGTATTATTAATTGTTGTATTAGTTTGTGCGCTTTTTGGATTATTAAATGGACTTGTTATTTCATATCTAAATGTTCCACCATTTTTGGCAACATTAGGGATGCAAACAATTGTTTATGGTATTAACTTAGTATATTCAAAAGCAGAGCCAATTGGTGGATTAAGAGATGACTATAAAGCCATTGCTACTGGTGGTTACGGTATCTTTAAAAATTTATTCATCATTGCAATTATCGTAGGCTTGATTTTCTGGTTCTTATATAACAAGACACGCTATGGTAAGTATATGTATGCAATTGGTGGTAATGAACATGCTGCTGAAGTAAGTGGTGTAAATACAGTTTTTACAAAGTTAAAAATTTATGCACTTGCTGGAACTATGTATGGTCTGGCTGGATTCTTACTTGCTTCAAAAGCTGGGGGAGCTAGTGTTAACTTGGGGTTAGGATATGAACTTGAAGCCATCGCCGCTTGTACAATCGGGGGAGTTTCTACATCAGGTGGTGTTGGTAAAGTTCAAGGTATTTTAGTAGGGGTTTTAGTATTTGAATTAATGAAGACTTCAATGCAGTATTTACAAATCAATACATCATATCAATATATTGTACAAGGTATTGTAATTATTGTAGCGGTTGCGATTGATATTCGAAAATATACAAAGAAAAAATAATAATAGACTTAGCAAAATAAAAAGGAAATTTCAATCAACTGAATTTCCTTTTTTTCTTTACATATTCTATCACGTGACCTACAACTTCTTTTGCCGTATTTGAAGCATCTACCACTGTTTTAGGACCGGTTATAATATCACCACATGCAAAGATTCCGTCTATAGATGTCATCATAGTTTCATCTATATCAAGAATATGTTTATTAATTACAAGTGAATTTGAATCTACAAAGTTTGTATCTAGGGTTTGACTAATGGCATAAATAATATAATCAACATCTACAGTTTCTGTTTTATGTGGAATTATTTTGGTTTTAATTATACCTGATTCATCCTCTATATTCATACAATTGGCAAATACAATGCTTGATTCTAAAATTTCAATCGGTGCTTTTAGTAATTCAAATTGTACCCCCTCATGAATAGCTTCTTGAATCTCTAACTTACTTGCCGGCATTTCATCAAATGTTTTACGATAATAGATATAACTTTCTCCTCCATAAAATTTAGCGGTTCTAGCAGCATCCATGGCAACATTTCCGGCACCAATTACAATTACTTTTTTATGTTTCACAGGATAACGTTCAGGATCTTTTAGATAATCGATTGCACTGATGACATGATGTTGATGCTCACCTTTAATACCTAATTTTTTGCTATTACCTAAGCCAGTGCTCAATATAATAGCACTATAATTATTCTTTAGTTCATTTACATCTAATACTTCAGTATTGAACTTTATGTCAACATGTAATTGTGTTAATAATTTTTGATAATTCATCAATATGGATTTATCAAGACGAAAATTAGGAATACCATATTGTACCATACCACCAATTTTAGACATTTTTTCAAATAGTGTAACCTTATATCCCTCTAAAGCAAGTAATAAAGCAGATACAATACCTGCTGGACCTGCACCGATAATTGCGATGGATTCTTTCTTTGATATAGCTTGGAGATTTAATGATTCTAAGTAACGTTTGGATAAATCCTGCTCTAGTTTATAAAAGGGAATTGGTTGATTTTTCATATTTAAAATACAATTTCCATAACATTGCTTTTGATGATCACATACGAATGAACAAACTAAAGACAAGGGATTATTATGAAATAGTAAAGCACCGGCTTGTTCAAGTTCATTATTTAAATATAACGTAATGACTTCGGGGATTGGTGTTTGAATAGGACAACCAATTTGACATCGAGCCTTTTTACATTTTAAGCATCTATCTACATCATGCTTCATGCTTATCTTTACTTTCTTGATATTCTTTTTTTAATTGATGGCCAATTGTAAAGGCATAAATTACAATAAATCCAAAGATTAAGAAAAAGAAAATAAGTAGCAAATCAGGATTGACTCCAATAGAAACAGAGACCATCATAAATAAAATTAATTGAAATTTTAAACGCTTACTTATCTCTGTAGCATCTTCATGGAAAACAACATGTTTAATCGATTGCTTAAAAGGTGCTTTTTCATATATATAATATGAAGAATATTTAAAGACAAAATACATAATAATAAATAGTAAAACGATACTTACTATTAACCCTAAATTCATAGGATAACTATGGTATAAGTAAATAATGAAAACAAATCCTAATGTACTCATTAAACTATTTATGGTTGTGTAGAGTAATAAATCGCTAAATGATAAATAACGTTTTTGCTTGTTATTGCATTTTGGACATTCAATTTGTCCTACACGAAAGTGTTCGAATTGATGAGAAATTTTTCTCTTTAAGTCACAATTACAATGTATACATTTCATAAAATCACCTCTACAATTTTAACATAGAATTAAGTATATGAAACATAAATAGTCAAGTCTTATATTTCATTTTTTATGTAGTAAGATAGTTATAGGTTGGTGATTTTATGAAAGACGTAAAATTATATAAAATATTAAAAATAGGAATAATAAATGAGTATAGTGATTTTTTAGAAGAAGTTGAAGTGTTGAGGGTAGTTTTTGATAAAAAAAGTAAAGTATTAGATATTTATTTTCAATCTTTAACGATGTTTCCATATCGCTTATATAAGTTGATAGAATCAGACATAAAAGAACGTTTTAATATGGCGAAGGTAAATGTTTTTGTGACGTATCATGACCGTACACTTTTACTTGGAGAATTAATCCAATATATTAATCGATTCTCTATAGATTATGATATAAAAGGTTTGAAAGATGTTATCTGTTGTGTAGAGAACGATGTGATAACATTAAGTATTGACGAAGTTGAGTTAGAAACTGTAATTTCACAAAAAGATAATTTAGTTGCTTATTTAAAGACATGTGGAATTCATGAAAAAGTCAAAATAGTTAAAAAAGAAGTTTCAGAAAAAATAGATAAAATTTTTGAAGTAAAATTAGATGATTTTCAGAAAAAAGAACCAGTAATACAACAAATAAAATACAGAAAGGCTAAATTGGAACACTATCAGCAATTTAGTATTCAAGATCTACCAAAAGATAATGATATAAAAGAGATAAAAGTAGAAGGTATTATTTTTAAACAGGAGATTATTGAAACAAAGAATAATAAGTATATTTTGATTTGTTATGTGAAAGATGAAGCAGATGCTTTTATCGCAAAAATTTTTTTAGATAAACTAGAAGAAGTGGATCGTTTAAAACTTAATAAAAAGTATATGTTTTATGGAAGTTATTTATTTGATGCATATTCCAATGAACGTTCTTTTTTGTTTCGACATTTTGAAGAGGTGGAAGAAAAATCTAAGATTGTGGATACAGCAGATTTAAAAAGAGTTGAATTTCATGTTCACAGTAATAAATCGGAAATGGATGGGATTAATGACGTTTCTGATTTGATTAAACATGCCTTTTCGATGGGTCATAAAGGGATGGCTATTACCGATCACATGGTTGTTCAGGCTTTCCCTAAAGCACAAAGTACAGTTAAAAAACTTTTAAAAGATAATCCTGATCGTACCTTTAAAATGGTGTATGGTGTTGAAATGAATATGGTTAAAAATGAAGTGATGATTGTTGATCATCCAACTCAGGAAAATCTTGAAGAAGTAGAATACTGTATCTTTGATATTGAAACAACAGGTTTGTCTAGTTATTATGATCATATCATTGAATTTGGGGCAGTGGTTTATAAAGATGGAGTTGTCATTGAAACAAAACAATTTTTTGTTCAATCACCAATTCGTATTCCGTATAAGATTACAAGTATAACAAACATTACGGATGATATGGTAGAAAAGGGATTACCTTTACAAGAAGCTATGGATGAAATCCTGTTATTATTTAAGAATCGAGTTCTTGTTGCTCATAATGCAACGTTTGATGTAGATTTTATTAATGAAACACTAAAACGTTTAAATAAACCAATACTTACAAATACGGTTATTGATACTTTACCATTAGCAAAAGCATTATTGGAAAATCAAAAGCGTTTTAATTTAGGCTCTTTAGCGAAATCCTTATCCGTTGAATATAATCGCGATGTTGCCCATAGAGCTGACTACGATGCTGAAGTTTTATCTTATGTTTTTAAAAAATTATTAAATTCAGCATTATCCAAAGGATTATATACATTGCAAGACTTACAGAATTTACAAAGTAAAGAATTAACGTTGAAGCAAAGAAAATCACATGTCAATGTCTTGGCTAAAAATCAGAAAGGGTTAAAGGATATTTTTAAATTAGTTACAATTTCACATACAGATACTTTAGATGTAGCGGGAAAAGTAAATGCGAAAAGTAGTGGTGAAGTTGTTGTTGCTGTTCCAACCATCATGAAAGATACGCTGGATGAATATCGTAACGATTTATATGTAGGTGCATGTTGTTTAAATAGTGATGTCTTTGAACTGGCGTGTAACAAAGGACAAGAAGCTTTAGAAGAAGCCATGCGCTTTTATGATTATTTTGAAATACAACCATTAGGTAATTATCAACACTTAATACAGAGCAATTCCATTATTGATCTTGATCGTTTAAAGATGATTTTAAAACGTATTATTGATACGGCAAAGAAATTAAATAAGATTATTTTTGCAAGTGGAGATGTTCATTACATAAGTAAAGAAGAGAAGATATTACGTGATATTTATATAAATACACAAGGAATTGGAGGAGTACGTCATCCATTGTATGTATATAATGATACAGTTAGAAAAAGTGTTGTTTCACCTGATCAACATTACTTTACAACCAACGAAATGCTTGATCGATTCGATTGGCTAGAGAATGAAGTCTTAATTGATGAACTAGTTATAAAGACACCAAATGAATTTTTAGATACATTTGAGTCTGTTTATCCAATTCATGATAAGTTATATCCACCAGTCATTGAAGGTTCCAATGATAAATTAAAAGCTTTATGCTATGAGACAGCTTATAGTACCTATGGAAATCCTTTGCCAAAGATTGTTGAAGACCGTTTGAAACGTGAACTAAATGCCATTATTGGTAGTGGTTATGGAGTTGTATATTACATTTCACATTTGTTGGTGAAGAAGAGTAATGAAGATGGTTATTTAGTGGGATCAAGAGGATCGGTGGGTTCTTCTTTTGCTGCAACTATGGCGAAGATTACAGAAGTAAACCCACTTGAACCTCATTATATATGTCCAAATTGCAAACACTCAATTTGGTTTAGTGATGGTAGTGTAAAGTCAGGATATGATTTACCGGATCGACATTGTCCCAAGTGTAATCATCTTATGAAAGGAGAGGGACAATCTATACCATTTGAAACATTCTTAGGGTTTGAAGGAAACAAAGTTCCGGATATTGATTTGAATTTTTCAGGTGAGTATCAAGAACATGCACATAATTTTACAAAAACAATCTTTGGCGAAGCATATGTATATCGTGCCGGGACGATTGGTACGGTAGCGAATAAAACGGCTTATGGATACATTAAAGGCTATTGTGAAGAAATGGGGATTTATACAATGTCAAATGCTCAGAAAGAACGATTGGCTATGGGGTGTGAAGGTGTAAAGCGTACTACGGGACAGCATCCGGGAGGTATCATTGTTATACCTGACTTTATGGATGTTCATGATTTTACACCGGTTCAATATCCGGCAAATAACCCTTATTCACAATGGAAAACCACTCACTTCGATTTTCATGATATTCATGATAATGTATTAAAGTTAGATATTCTTGGTCATGTTGATCCAACTGCAATGCGTTTATTACAAAATATCTCTGGTATTGACCCAACAACGATACCGATGAATGATCCGGAAACGATGGCTATTTTTAGTACGATTGAAACTTTAAAAGCGGATGAACGTGTATATAACGAAATTACAGGAGCAGTAGGTCTACCTGAATTTGGTACAAAGTTTGTACGTGGAATTCTAGAGCTTACCAAACCTACCACGTTTTCACAGTTGGTTGCGATTTCTGGTTTATCACATGGTACCGATGTATGGAATAATAATGCTAAGGATTTAATTGAAAGTTCCTTAAAATTAACGTTGGATGATGTGATTGGATGTCGTGATGATATTATGACAGTTCTCATTCAATATGGCTTAATGCCAAAAGATGCCTTTACAATCATGGAAAGCGTGCGTAAAGGAAAAGGATTAACACCTGCTTGGATTGAATTGATGAAATCAAATAAGGTTCCTGATTGGTATATTGAATCATGTCAAAAGATTAAATATATGTTTCCAAAAGCGCATGCGGTTGCCTATGTAATTATGGCTATTCGTATTGCATGGTTTAAGGTTCACTATCCACATTATTATTATGTGTCTTATTTCTCTTTGCGCAGTGATGCTTATGAAATTGAAACAATGACAAAAGATATAGATAAGATTAAAAATCGTATGATGGAAATTGCGATGAAACGTAGTAATCGCTTAGATCCTCCAACAAAAAAAGAGTTGGATATTTATGATACGTTAGAAGTATGTCTTGAAATGGTTGCCAGAGGGTATCGTTTGAGTAATATTGATTTAGAGAAATCATTGGCAAATCAATTTCTAGTAGATCCAGAAAATTCTTTTGTGATTATTCCTCCTTTTACAATTTTAGATGGTCTTGGTGTAAACGTGGCAAATAGTATTGTAGAAGCTAGAGAAAAAATGATGTTTATTTCAAAAGAAGATTTGATGAATCGTACTTTATTATCCCAAACATTATTAAAGAAGTTAGATAGCCTAAAGTGTTTAGATATGTTACAAGAATCCAATCAAATATCTTTATTTTAAAACCTTACACTTTGTAAGGTTTTTTATGACATTGTTTTATCTAAATGTTGTATTATTAGAGAAATAATCTAAAACAACCTGAAACAACAATTGCAAACGTTTACAATTATATTTAATTAGATTATAATAACAAATATATAAGTATTTACTAGGAGGATAATATGAATAAAAAATACGTATATCAGTTTAGTGAAGGCAATGGAACGATGAAAGAAGTTCTAGGTGGTAAGGGTGCAAACTTAGCTGAAATGACAATTCTAGGAATGCCGGTTCCAAGTGGTTTTACGATTTCGACAGAAGCTTGCATTAAGTACTATGAAGATGGAGAAAAAATTGATCCTAAAATCTTAAAAGAAGTAGATGAAAATGTTAAAAAACTTGAAAAAATTTCAGGAAAGAAATTTAGTGATAAAAAAAATCCATTATTAGTCTCTGTGCGCAGCGGTGCACGTGCAAGTATGCCGGGTATGATGGATACAATCTTAAACTTAGGTATTAATGATGATGTTGTTAAGATTATTGCAGATAAAACAAAGAATGAACGCTTTGCATACGATTCATATCGTCGTTTTATTCAAATGTTTGCGGATGTAGTAATGGGTTTACCAAAACATAAATTTGAAACGATTATTGATGAAATCAAAGAGCGTAAAGGTGTAACGTTAGATACGGAGCTAGATGCGGAAGACTTAAAGGACATGGTAGTTAAGTTTAAAGCATTCTATCGTAAAAACTTAAAGAGTGATTTTCCAATCGATCCAAAGAAACAACTTGCATTAGCAATTGAAGCGGTATTTAAATCATGGAATAATCCACGTGCGATTTTCTATCGCAAAATGAATGATATTCCAGCTTCTTGGGGTACAGCTGTAAATGTACAAATGATGGTATTTGGTAACATGGGTGAAGATTGTGGTACAGGTGTTGCCTTTACAAGAAACCCTGCAACAGGGGAAAAGAAGTTATTTGGTGAATTCTTAATTAATGCTCAAGGTGAAGATGTGGTTGCTGGAGTGCGTACACCATCTGAAATTGATAAATTAAAAGAAATTATGCCAGAAGCTTATGATGAGTTTGTGAAGATTTGTAAGAAACTTGAGAAGCATTATAAAGATATGCAAGATATGGAATTTACCATTGAAAATAAAAAGTTATATATGCTTCAAACTCGTAATGGAAAACGTACAGCAGCAGCCGCATTAAAGATTGCATGTGATTTAGTAGATGAAAAATTAATTAATAAAGATCAAGCATTATTAATGGTTGATCCAAAACAACTAGATAGTTTATTACACCCACAATTCGATGCGAAAGAATTAAAGGGTGCAAGTGTATTATGTCGTGGGCTTGCAGCATCTCCTGGAGCTGCGACAGGACAAGTTGTATTTACAGCAGAAGATGCGATTCATTGGGTTGAACATGGTCGCCAAGTTATTTTAGTTCGTCAAGAAACTTCTCCGGAAGATATTGAAGGTATGCATGTAGCACAAGGAATTCTAACAGTACGTGGTGGTATGACATCACATGCTGCAGTTGTTGCCCGTGGTATGGGTACATGTTGTGTATCTGGTGCCGGCGATGTAAAAATTAATGAGGCAAAGAAAGTCTTTACTGTAGGGAATCAAACATTTAAAGAAGGAGATTTTATTTCTTTAGATGGTTCAACAGGGAATGTATATGGTATGTTAATCAATACCGTACCTGCATCTATTTCAGGGGATTTCCAACGCTTTATGAAATGGGCAGATGAACGTCGTGTACTAAAAGTTCGTACAAATGCAGATACGCCAGAAGATGCGCAAACAGCATTGTCATTTGGTGCAGAAGGTATCGGATTGGTACGTACAGAACATATGTTCTTTGAAACATCTCGTATTAAAGCAATGCGTGAAATGATTGTTTCAAAAACAGAAGCTCAACGTAAACAAGCCTTAGCGAAATTACTTCCAATGCAACGTAGTGATTTTGAAAATATTTATAAAACAATGAAGGATTTACCAGTAACAATTCGTTACTTGGATCCACCTTTACATGAATTCTTACCAACATCTAGTTATGATATTGCAAATATCGCAAGTGAAATGAATTTAGATGTGAATGAGTTAAAACAAATTATTTCTAGCCTTCATGAATTTAACCCTATGATGGGTCATCGTGGATGTCGTTTGGCAATTTCTTATCCTGAAATTGCAGCAATGCAAACTCGTGCCGTGATTGAAGCAGCGATTAACGTAAATCGTAAATATCCTAAATATAATATTGAACCTGAGATTATGATTCCTTTAGTTGGAGATGTGAATGAATTAAAATATGTTAAAAAAGTAGTGGTTGATACTGCGGAAGAAATTATTAAACGTCGCCGTGCTAAATTGAATTATCATGTAGGTACTATGATTGAAATTCCACGTGCTGCACTTTTAGCGGATGAAATTGCACAAGAAGCTGAATTCTTCTCATTTGGTACAAATGACTTAACACAGATGACATTTGGATTCTCACGTGATGATGCCGGTGGATTCTTAAATTCATACTATGATAAGAAAGTATACGAACAAGATCCGTTTGCTCGTATTGACCAAAGAGGTGTAGGTCAATTAATTAAGATGGCAGCTGAAAAAGGACGTCAAACAAGATCGGATATTAAACTCGGTATTTGTGGGGAACATGGTGGAGATCCATCAAGTATTGAGTTCTGTCACAAAGTAGGACTATCTTATGTTTCATGTTCTCCATATCGTGTTCCAATTGCACGTTTAGCTGCTGCTCAAGCTGCAATTAAACATGATACTAAGAAAACAAAAACAAAGAAATAATTCAAAAAAAATATTGATGGTTTTCCATCAATATTTTTTTTGAATTATTGGTACTTGATGTGATATAATCTTCTAAGAAACGGGAGAAATAAATATGGATAGAATTAAAAAAATACGAAGTAAATCAATAGTACAAAAAATTGTTTTAGGCATCTTTACATTAGCTAGTTTATTAGGTTTAGCGTTTGTAGTTTATCGTTTTATAATACCGCAAAAAATTAATTTTTCAATGAGAGGTCTAGATGATCGTAGATATGTATATGCAAATCTTGTATTTACCTCAGATATTAAGGACTTTGAAAATAGCAACCAAAAGTATGTATATGCGATTACCGATGATGGATTGGTGTTCTTCATCGATGGAGATATTGACTTTATTACAAAGATTTATAACAATGTTACAGATGTTTTAGATGGTAAGATGGAAAGTTATAAAGTAAAAGGTTTCTTTAACTTCTATAAGAATTCGACGGATCGAGGAGATATATTTAAAGCTTTTGAAGAATATAATATTACCGATTCAGCTGTTTTATATGGTGGAATTATTGAATATAAATTGTCAGATGTACTATTTTATTTGGTCATTGCGATTGGTGCAATTTTATTGTTTGGCGGTTCTTATATTGTTACAAATCGTAATATGAATAAAATGATTGCTCGTTTAAAAGAAGAAGGTTTAGCTGATACAGAAGCTACACATACTTTTCATAAGGATGTAGAAATTATAGACAATAGCTTAGTTGTTACCTCTGCAAGTCCAAGTATTACAGATTTAAATGATGTTGAAAACACACGTTTAACTGTACATCGTAGAAATGGTATAAAAACACATTATACATTATTGTTAATACCAAAACCTGGATATAAAGCAAAAACAATTATGTTACCTCGTATGAAAAATGAACAAGTAGATAATTTGATGGAATATTTATATCAAATAGGTAAAAATTATCAAAACTAAAGAAAAAAGAATTGACAATTTCGTTTTAAAAGCTATACTTTAATCATATACAGTGATCAAGACATGATTATTAAGTGTTAGATAAGAGAGATAGTCGGTTGGTGAAAGATTATTGATAACCTTAATAGTTACTCCTTGTAAGTAGCATTTAATCAATGCCGTCTACCATGCGTTAAATGGCGAAAGGGTCTATGTATCTGCATAGAAATTAAGGTGGTACCGCGAATAATTCGTCCTTATAATAAGGACGTTTTTTATTTAGAAAGAAGGGAAGAATTATGATTAATATTAAAGAAGATGCTCGTTTAAGTGTTTTAAATCATAGTTGTGCACATCTATTAGCACAGGCAGTAAAACATTTATATCCTCAAGCGAAGTTTTGGGTAGGACCAGTAATTTCAGAGGGTTTTTATTATGATATGGATTTAGGTGATGTTGCGATTAAGGAAGAAGATTTACCTAAAATTGAAAAGGAAATGAAGAAAGTTGCGAAAGACAATAAGCGCATTGTACGAAAAGAACTTTCGAAAGAAGAAGCTCTTGCCATGTTTGAACATGATGAATATAAAGTAGATTTAATAACAAACATGAATGAAGAAAGTCAAGTGATTTCTATTTACTCACAAGGAGACTTTACAGATTTATGTCGTGGTCCTCATATTGAAAGTACAAAGGAGTTAAGACATTTTAAACTTTTAAAGGTATCGGGAGCTTACTTTAAAGGAGATTCTAAAAATAAAATGCTACAAAGAATCTATGGTATTTGTTTTGATAACGAAGAAGATTTAGCAAATCATTTAGCTATCTTAGAAGAACGCAAAAGTAGAGATCATCGTAAATTAAGTAAGGAACTTGATTTATTTATGACATCAAGTTTAGTGGGTCCAGGGTTACCTTTGTGGTTACCAAATGGATCAATTATCCGTCGCTTGTTAGAACGCTATATTGTGGATAAAGAACTTGAAAAAGGTTATTTACATGTATATACTCCATGTTTAGGTTCTTCTGCTTTATATAAAACATCAGGACATTGGGATCATTATAAAGAAAATATGTTTCCAATTATGGCGGTAGATAAAGAAGAAATTGTATTGCGTCCAATGAATTGTCCGCATCACATGTTAATTTATAAAAATAGTTTGCATTCTTATCGAGATTTACCGGTTCGTTTAGGAGAATTAGGGCATGATTTTAGATATGAAGCTTCCGGTGCTGTAACAGGGTTAGAACGTGTTCGTGGAATGTGTCAAAATGATGCGCATTTATTTGTAAGACCGGATCAAATTAAAGAAGAAGTAAAAAATGTAGTTGATTTAATTCTAGATGTATATAAAGATTTTGGTATTAAAGAATATCAATTCCGCTTATCATTAAGAGATAAAGAAAATAAAGAAAAATATTTTGATGATGATGAGATGTGGGAATTAGCTGAGACTTCATTGCGTGAGATTTTAACAGAATTGCAGTTAGATTTCTTTGAAGCGAAAAATGAAGCTGCCTTTTATGGTCCAAAATTAGATGTACAGATTAAAACAGCTCTTGGACATGAATTAACACTTTCTACATGTCAATTGGATTTCTTGTTACCTAGAAAGTTTGAATTATTTTATATTAATCAAAATGGTGAAAAAGAAGTTCCTGTAGTAATTCATAGAGCCATTTTAGGTACATTTGAACGTTTTACAGCTTTTATTATTGAAGAATTTAAAGGGGCATTTCCAACGTGGTTGGCTCCGGAGCAAGTTAAAATTATTCCTGTTCATCCACAATTGCATGTAGATTATGCAAGAGAAATTGAACAAGAATTATTAAAGCATAAGATTCGTGTTTCTGTAGATGATCGTAACGAAAAGCTAGGGTATCGTTTGCGTGAGGCTCAAACGAAGAAAATACCAATTCAATTGGTACTAGGAGATGGGGAACAAGAAAGTCGTAGTGTTACATTAAGAAGATATAAGGGCAAAGATTCTAGAACATTGACTATTCAAGAGTTTGTTAAATTAATTTTAAATGAAATTGATACAAAGGTGATTCATCAATAAAAATACTGCATAGCAGTATTTTTAATTAATCATAAAATCATGTATTTGAGCTTTTAGTTTATTTAAACAAAGAGCTTTATTTGTTATAATAATTAAGTAAAGGAGAATGATTGTGGATAAAATTAGTTTAAAAAACCATGCGAAAAATATTCGTAAGAATATTGTAAAAATGGTAGCAAATGCCAATTCCGGACATATTGGCGGGGCTTTAAGTGCAACAGATATTCTAACCGTTTTGTATTTCAATGAGATGAACATTCATGCTGAAAATGTAGGGGGCGTAAATCGCGATCGTTTTGTATTATCGAAAGGGCATGCTTCAGCACTTTTATATTCCACTTTACATGAAAAAGGATTGTTGAATGAGGATTTAATGACTTTCCGTTTCATTGATTCAAAGTTACAAGGACATCCAAATATGAATTATGTTGCAGGTGTTGATATGTCAACCGGTTCTTTAGGGCAAGGAGTAAGTGCTGCTGTAGGAATGGCAATGGCTAATAAATTAGCTAAAAATGACTATCGTGTATATGCTTTACTTGGTGATGGTGAATGTCAAGAAGGACAAGTTTGGGAAGCGGCTATGGCTGCAGCACATTATAAATTAGATAATTTAGTTGTAATTGTAGACTTTAACGGTTTACAAATTGACGGTGATATTACGAAAGTAATGAATCCAATTCCAATTGATGAAAAATTTAAGGCATTCGGTTTTGAAGTCGAAGTTATTGATGGTCATGATTATGATGCAATTGATGCTGCATTAAAACATGCTCGTAATGTAAAAGGAAAACCAACAATGATTTTAGCTCATACAGTAAAAGGTAAGGGTGTATCTTTTATGGAACATAATGCAGGATGGCATGGAGTTGCACCAAATGCAGAGGAATTAGCAAAAGCATTAGCAGAATTGGAGGTATTATAATGGGACAAGCTACAAGAGAAGCCTATGGTGATATTTTAGGTCAATTAATTTTAGAAAATGAAAAGATTGTTGTACTAGATGCCGATTTAACAAAATCAACGAAGACAAGTGTTGCTCAAAGTAAAGTTCCAAATCGTCATTTCAATATGGGAATTGCTGAGGCTAATATGATGGGTGTGGCAGCCGGTTTTGCATCAAGTGGTTATACGGTGTTTGCTTCAACATTTGCCATGTTTGCAACAGGTAGAGCTTGGGAACAAGTACGTAACAGTATTGGTTATCCAAGATTAAATGTAAAGATTTGTGGTACACATGCTGGGATTGCAGTTGGAGAAGATGGTGTATCTCACCAAGCGATTGAAGATATTGCTTTAATGCGTGCAATTCCTGGTATGCAGGTATATCAACCTTGTGATGCAACAGAAACAAAGGCGATTATTCGTCATGTAAGTCAAATTGATGGTCCTTGCTATGTTCGTTTAGGTCGTTCAAAAGTAGATGATGTCTTTAATGAGGATACAAAGTTCGAAATTGGTAAAATTCATCAAATCACTAAGGGAAGTAACGTATGTATCTTTACAACAGGCTTAATGACGCAGGCTGCTTTAAAAGCTCAAAAGAAACTTCAAGAAGAAGGTATTGAAATGAGTGTTGTCAATGTGAGCTGTTTAAAACCTTTAGATGAAGAAGGGGTATTCAAGATGTTAAAAGAGCATGATGTTATCATCACTGCTGAAGAGCATAACGTAATTGGTGGCTTGGGGGCTGCAATTGCTGAAGTGTCAACAAGTAAGTGTCCAAAACTTATTCATCGCATGGGTATTTATGATTGTTTTGCTGAATCAGGTCCATTTGAAAAGTTATTAGTTAAATATCATTTAGATAGTGAAGATATTGTAAAAAAAGTAAAAGAAGTATTATAAAAAGCATGTTTCCATGCTTTTTATTTTTGTAATAAATTTTTTAAGTAAGTAACAAGTGTATCAATAGAAACATCTTCATTGATACGACCATCACGAGATTTAAATTCAACCATATGTTCTTGAAACTTCTTTCCAATTGTAATACGGTATGGAACACCGATTAACTCTAAATCTTTAAATTTAACTCCAGGACGTTCGTCACGATCATCCAGTACAACATCGATGTTTAATTTTTGTAAAGTATCATATAAATCATTTGCATATTGAACTTGCAGTTCATCTTTTAAAGAGATTAAGCATATTGCTACTTCGAATGGTGCAACACTAATTGGCCATTTAATCCCATATTCATCCGCATTTTGTTCTGCAATGGCTGCCATACAACGACCGGGACCAATTCCATAAGATCCCATCCAAACATATTCTAAATGATTTTCTTTATTTAAATATTGTAAGTTTAAAGCTTTTGAATACTTTTCACCAAGTTTAAAGGTATTACCAATTTCAATTCCTTTTTTAAAGTAGATTTTTCCATTACAACATGGACAATCATCTTGTTCTTTAATGTTACGTATATCTGCAATTTTAGTTACCTGAAAATCTTTTTGATTTACATTTACATAATGATAATCATTTTGGTTGGCACCAACAACAAAATTACGCATGTTTTGAATTTCTTGATCCATGATAATTGGACATTCTAGATGAATTGGCCCAGCAAAGCCAACTTTTGCATGAGTAATTTCTTCTACAATATCACTTGATGCAAGTTCTACTTCATTTGCTTGGAATAACTTTCTAAGCTTTGTCTCATTGACTTCATCATCACCTTTAACAAGACATGCGACTACTTGGTTATCTACTTTATAGATTAATGTTTTAACAAAGTCTTTGGCATCACGTTGTAAGAACTGACATACTTCTTCAATTGTTTTGGCATTGGGTGTATAAATTAATTCTTTATCCAGTTGTTGAATGGTTGAAGGTACTTCTTTAAATGTACATTTGGCAACTTCAATATTACTTGCAAAATCACATTGGTTACATAATACAAGAATATCTTCACCAATATCCGTTACTGCTTGGAATTCTTCTGACAATAATCCACCCATAACTCCGGTATCAGCTGTTACAATTTTATAGTCTAAGTGCATACGATTAAAGCTGTTGACATAAGCATCAAACATTTTTTGATAACTTACATGCAATCCTTCTTCATTTATATCAAAAGAATAAGCATCTTTCATAGTAAATTCTCGCACACGAATTAGACCAAAACGAGGTCTTGGTTCATCACGAAATTTCGTTTGAAATTGGTATAGATTAAATGGCATGTCTTTATACGATCTAATTTTCATGCTTGCTGCCATTGCAAATAATTCTTCATGAGTTGGACCTAATACAAAGGGTTTTTTAAAACGATCGTTTAGTTTAAAAATACTATTACCAAAATTTTCTAATCGCCCTGATTTAATGTACACTTCTTCTTGTAATAAAGCAGGCATACTTACTTCTAAAGCTCCAGCACGATTCATTTCTTCACGAATAATGTTGATAATTTTATTTTGTACTTTATAGCCAAGCGGCATTAGCATATAAACACCTGCAGATGTTTTTTTAATCATTCCACTACGTACTAATAAATTACCACTTGTTGAATCTTCATCTTTTACATTTTCTCTTAAAGTATAAAAAAAACTTTGACTTAATTTCATAATGTTTAAACTCCTAGTATAAAAAATTTTAACATAAGATATATACTTGCACAATAATAAAGGGATAAATAAGGTAATTATCAATGTTTTATATATTCTCTAATAGAATCAAATCATTATTAAGTATATGTGATTTTTGAATAGGATGATAAATACTTTATGATTTAAGAATTTTTGTTTTTGTGGTAAATTATATTTACAAATGAAAGTATTCGCATTATAATAAATCAAATATATTTTAGGAGGAAATCATTCATGGCATTTTATTTTGATCAACCATCTCACACATTTAGTGAATATCTATTGGTTCCCGGTTACTCTTCAAGTGAGCATACACCTAATAATGTAAGATTACATACTCCTCTTGTTAAGTTTAATAGAGGTCAGGAAGCATCGATTTCACTACGTATACCTATGGTTAGTGCTATTATGCAATCCGTATCTGGGGAAGATATGGCAATTGCTTTGGCAAAACAAGGTGGGATTTCCTTTATTTATGGTTCTCAATCGATTGAATCTCAAGCAAATATGGTAGCTAGAGTAAAAAATTATAAAGCAGGTTTTGTAGTAAGTGATTCAAATATTAAGCCAGATGCGACAATGAATGAATTGATTAAGTTGGTGGAAACAACTGGACATTCCACTGTTGCGGTTACGGATGATGGTACTTCAAATGGTAAATTGGTCGGTATGATTACTTCAAGGGATTATCGTTTAAGTCGTATATCAGGTAATGAACTTGTAAAGGAATTTATGACTGGTTTTGATAAATTGGTTTATGGATATGATGGTATTACGTTAAAAGAATGTAATGATATGATTTGGGATAATAAGTTAAACACACTTCCAATTATTGATGCAGACAATCGCTTAAAATTTTTAGTATTCCGTAAGGATTATGAATCACATAAAGAATATCCAGATGAATTACTGGATAATCATAAGCGTTTCATTGTTGGTGCAGGTATTAATACAAGAGATTATAAGGAACGTGTTCCGGCTTTGTTACAAGCAGGTTGTGATGTATTGTGTATTGATTCTTCAGAAGGATTCAGTCAATGGCAAAAGGATACAATTACTTGGATTAAAGAAACCTATGGTTCTGATGTAAAGGTAGGAGCAGGAAATGTTGTGGATAAAGATGGGTTTGACTTTTTAGCGGAAGCCGGTGCAGATTTTATTAAAGTAGGTATTGGTGGAGGAAGTATTTGTATTACTCGTGAAACCAAGGGGATTGGACGTGGACAAGCAACTGCAGTGATTGATGTTGCCAAAGCACGTGATGAATACTTTGAAAAGACAGGCATTTATATTCCAATATGTGCAGATGGTGGTATCGTTTATGATTATCACATTACTTTGGCATTGGCGATGGGCAGTGATTTTGTAATGCTTGGTCGTTATTTCTCACGTTTTGAAGAAGCACCGACTAATAAAGTATTATTAAATGGTTCTTACTATAAAGAATATTGGGGTGAAGGATCTGCAAGAGCACGTAATTGGCAACGTTATGATTTAGGTGGTGCTAATAAGCTACAATTTGAAGAAGGTGTTGATTCTTATGTTCCGTATGCAGGTACTTTAAAGGACAATGTTGGTATTACTTTATATAAAATTAAATCAACTATGTGTAATTGTGGGGCATTAACTATCAAAGAGCTTCAACAAAAAGCGAAATTAACATTAGTGTCAAGCACTTCCATTATCGAAGGTGGAGCACATGATGTTATTGTTAAAGATCAAAATAATTCTATAAAATAAAGGCTAGAGTGTATCTAGCCTTTTGATTATTTCTGTATTTTTAAAGTGTAATTTTGCTACATGTTTTAAATTTTGATCTCCATGTTGTTTTACAAAGCGTATAATGTCTTCATTTACAAGTGTAGAAGCACCTTTATGAAACTTGAAATTCCAATGTTCTTCCATTTTATCCCAATAATGTAGGAAGGTATAACGAGCAATAATGGATGCCGCAGCAACAGCTGGATACTTACTTTCAGCTTTTGTTTCAAAATGGAGTTGTGTAATAATAGCAGGTTCATTTTTTAAATAGCGAAAATATAGTTCTTTTGGAGTAAATTGATCGATAATACATAAATTAGGTAATGTATGTTTTTTATTTAAATTAATATAAGCTTGATTATGCATTTTAGCTTTTATTTCATTTAAGTTATTGTCTTTTTTTATTTGATTATATTTTTCATTATTTAATATGAGTAACGAATAAGGTATTGTCTCCATAATTTTTGGTGCAATCTGTTTTATGTAAGAATCACTTAGAGATTTTGAATCATCCAATTTTAGTTCTTCAAGAGGTTTGGTTAAGATGCATGCACACACTACAACAGGACCAAAGTAATCACCGGTACCAACTTCATCAGATCCAGCATGTATGTCAAAGTATGTTTCGCTTGATTGAAATCGACTTGCATAGATTTGTGCATCATTTCCTTGAAAAACCACTTTTAAAGATTCATAAGCAGTAATGGTACAGTTTTCTACTTTTAGTTGATAGAGTGCATATTTTGGTTTTTTGCATTCGAATTCTTTAAATGTTTGATAGAGAATATCGATTTCTTTTTTTGTTAAAGTTAAGGTTATTGTCATGATTATCACCTTTATTATCATATCATATGTTTGCAGAAAACCTTTAAATTAGTTAAAATATTATGGAAAGAGGGTTATTGTATGCATATTGAACAAACTTGGTTTCCAATGATTTCATTGGGTATTATTTTATATTATGTAATTTCTTTATATTTTGGGTATAAAAAAGGTTTTTTTGTTTTATTGATTGAATTATTCAGTTTATTTTTATCTTTAGCACTGGCTTGGTTTTTAAGTCCAATATTTTCTAAGATGATACAATTATTTCCAAAAGAAACCATAAGTAGTAATCCACTTATTCAATCACTTGTTTCTCCGGTATTAAATCAAGTGCTATGGTTTATTGTAATTGTCATTATTATTAATGTATTTTTATTCATCTTTAAGCCAATTGCTCGTAAGATTGGAGAAGTGCCGGGAATTCATTTTATCAACGGAATTTTAGGGGTGGTATTTTCATTTGTAATCACAACTATTTATATATTGATTCTTACAGCAGTGTTAAAAATGCCGTTTTTTGATAATGGTGTTGAAACGGTTGAAAATACGGTGTTAAAGCATGTGAATAAGTATAGTAATATCGTATTTGAATATGCTTCACAAGAAATTGTGAAAAATGAAAAGATAATGAATATGATTAGTGAAGATGAGTCTGTAAAAATAGAACTGTTTGATTTAATGAAGAAGTATGGTTTATCTAAGAACAATGAATAAAAAATATTATGGGTTAGAATTAGAAGAAGTATTACAACTAGTGGCTAGTTACACTAATTTTTCACTTGGTCGTAATTATGTTATTGAGGAAGAAATTTTATTTCATCCTATAATGATTAAACTAAATCATCATCGTGTAAAAGAAGCATTAATGTTTGTAAGAAAGTATGATGCGATGCCATTTTATGGAATTAAAGATATTCGTGATAATTTAAAAAGAGTTGGAAAAGGAATTTCTCTTACACCAAGTGAATTTTATGATATTTATCAACATATTTATGGTGCAAAAGCTATGATTGCTTATATGAAAAAAATAGAAGAACCTAGTTTTTATATTAAGGAATTGGTAGACACCTTACATATGGATCTAACGGTAGCAAATAAAATTGAACAATGTTTCTCTCCTTATGGTGATATTTTAGATAGTGCAAGTAAAGAATTAAAGCATTTACGCATGGAATTAAATAAGGTGGAAAGTCAAATTCAACAGGTTGCCAGTAAATTTGTTAGGGAACATGAAAAAAGTGTCCAAGATGGTATTATTTCTTCTCGTAATAATCGTGTTGTTATTTTAATGAAGAATACCGATAAGAATTCATATGGTGGTTTTGTGCATGATGAAAGTGCCAGTCGTTTAACATCCTATGTTGAGCCTAGCATTTTAGTTCCATTAAATAATCGCAAACAAAGTATTTTGTATCAAATAGAAGATGAAATAAAGCGTATTATCATTGAAGTGACAAATCTTGTTTCACCACATGCTTCTGATTTTCTGAATAATTTAGATACGATGGCAGTATTGGATGCGATTTTTGCTAAAGCACAATATGGTATACGTCATGATGGTATTCTTGCAGAATTATCAGCGAATAATCATTTGTATTTTAAAGAAGCACGTCATCCTTTAATTGATCCAAAGAAAGTAGTATCGAATACCTATCGTATTGAAAAACCTTACACATGTCTATTAATTACAGGTTCTAATACAGGTGGAAAGACAGTTACTTTAAAAATACTTGGTTTATTTACGTTGATGACTTATCTTGCGATACCTGTTTTATGTAGTGAGGCTAAGGTACCGTTGTTTGATGAAGTTTATGTTGATTTAACGGATGATCAATCCATTAGTGAATCCTTATCTACATTTTCTTCACATCTAAAGAAATTAGCTTATATCTTACAACATGTAACAAGTAAATCGTTTGTTTTATTAGATGAATTGGCAACAGGAACAGATCCGAAAGAGGGGCAAGCTTTGGCTATTGCGATTTTAAACTATTTACGTAAAAAACAATGTTTAACCGCTATTACAACACATTATGGACAACTTAAAAATTATGGCAAAGCCCATTTTGATATCTTGTTAGCTTCTGTGCAATTTAATCACGATACATTAGAGCCTACGTATAAATTTGCAGAAGGTCTTTTAGGTCAGTCTAATGCGTTAAGTATTGCCGGTAAGTATGGCATTGATCAGGAAATTGTAATAGATGCCTATCGTATTATGGATGAAGAAGTTACCTATCAAGATCAATTAATTAGTAATCTGGAGAAGGAGTTAGTTGAAAATCAAATCCTAAAAGATGAATTAGTGCAACAGCAACAGCGTCTTGATGAACAAGCAAAAGACTTAGCTCACCAATTAAAGTTAATCGAATTAAAACGACAACAAGTGTTAGATAAGGCTAAGCAAGAAGCAGATGTATTGATGAAAGAAAAACAAGAAGAAGCCAATGCTTTATTGGAAAAGTTAAAGCAACAACAAAATAGTTTAAAGTTACATGAAGTAATTCAATTACAAAAAGAAATTGAACAATTAGAAGAGGATACTGTAGAAGAACATCAGCAAGAAGAAGTAGAGTTAAAAGTGAATGATTTTGTGAAATTAAAACAATCGAATCAAGTAGGACAAATACTTTCAATTAATCGTAAAAATGTAATTGTTAATATTAATGGTATGAAAGTAAGTACGAAGATTGATCAACTATTGCCATCAAAAGCACCTATCAAGAAACAAGAAGTTCATCGTAGTGCTAATAAAGTACAAAGACAAGTTACTTCATTTTCCTTAGAGTGTAATTTAATTGGAATGCGTGTGGAAGAGGCTCTGATGACTTTAAGTAAATATTTGGATGATGCAATTATTCAAAAAGCGAGTAGTGTTTTAATCATACATGGAGTAGGTAGTGGAATTTTACGTAACGCTATTCAAACGTATTTGAAACAACAAAAACATGTTGCATCCTTTGAAATGGCAAGTGTATATCAAGGTGGAGCAGGAGCTACCGTTGTTAACTTAAAATAGTATGACTAACGAATTAAAATTAAAATTAGAGACACTTCCACTATTGCCTGGCTGTTACTTAATGAAGGATAGTAGTGGGAAGATTATTTATGTTGGAAAAGCCAAAAAACTGAAACTTCGTGTAAATCAGTATTTTCAAGGTGCACATGAATATAAAACAGGAAAATTGGTGAGTCAAATTGCTGATTTTGATTATATCGTTACAAACAGTGAAAAAGATGCGTTGTTATTAGAGATTAATTTAATAAAAAAGCATCGTCCACGTTATAATATAATGTTTATGGATGATAAAACTTATCCATATATTAAACTATCTATGGATCATAATTATCCTAAAATTCAAGTTGTGCGTGATAAAAAAAGAAGTGCAAATGCAACGTATTTTGGTCCTTATCCAGATGCATTGGCAGCTCGTAAAACAATTGAATTGTTAGATAAGATCTATCCAACACGTAAGTGTAAGGTTATGCCTAAGAAAGTATGTCTATATTATCATATGAAACAATGTTTAGGACCTTGTCAATATGCCATAAAAGAAGAAGTCATTGATAACATGGTTGAACAAATCACTCGATTTTTAAAGGGTGATACTAGTGAATTACAAAAGGAATTAACAAATTTGATGCAAAAAAGTATCGATGAGCTTCAATACGAAAAGGCGAGTGAATGTCATCAGTTATTAAATTCGATTCAACATATCAGTTTAAAGCAACATGTTGATTATCAAAGTAAGGAAGATGTGGATGTGTTTCATTATTATTGTGAACATGGATATATTGCAATCTGTGGATTATTTGTTCGTAATGGAAAATTATTAGAAAAGACGTTTTCATTAAATCCTATTTTTAGTGATGAAGTAGAACAATTTGTTTCGTTTATCATGCAATATTATCAAAAAAATCCAATGGTAAAAACCTTAGTTTTACCAAATTATGATTATACAGATTTACAAGAAGCGTTACTAACAAAAATCATGATGCCTACCAAAGGAAAATATAAAAAATTATTGGATTTATGTTATAAAAATGCAATCATCAATTTAAATCAAAATTTTAAAGTTATATCACTTAATGAACAAAAACGACTAGATTCATTTATGCAGTTACAAGCTTTACTGAATCATCCTGTAGATCATATCGAAATATTTGATAACTCACATACACAAGGAAGTTTTGCAGTTGCAGCATGTGTTGTGTATCGCAATGGAGTAGAAAGTAAGAAAGACTATCGTCATTATAAAGTATCCAATCAAGGGGATGACTTGAAGAATATGTATGAGGTATTATATCGTCGTTATTTACGTGTATTAAAAGAAGAATTGGAAAAGCCCGATCTTATTATTGTAGATGGAGGAAAACATCAAGTTCAAGTAGCTTGTAAGGTTGTTCAAGCTTTTGATTTGGATATTAAAGTAGTTGGACTAAGTAAAGATGAGTATCATCGTACAAGTTGTTTAATTGACGAAGACTTAAAAGAGATATCAATAGATCCCAAAAGTGATGTTTTCTTTTTATTAACTCGTATGCAAGATGAAGTGCATCGTGTAGCGATTTCTTATCACAAGAAATTACGTAGTGCCTATCAAACCAAATCTATATTAGATGAAATTGAAGGGATTGGTCCAAAACGTAAAAAAATGTTAATGCAACATTTTCAAAGTTTTAAACAGATGAAAGAAGCTTCTTTACAACAACTACAAGAGGTTTTACCAGCAAAAGTGGCAGAAATGTTGTATAATACTATACATGAGTTATAGGAGGTATCTATGGTTGAACATATCAATGATTTAATGTCTTTAGTCGTAATTGGTGTGATTTTACTGATTATAGGAAAATATGCTTTAGATGAATTCTTAAAATCCTATGCAAAGTATTTTAAACAACTAGAAGATGATTACTATAATGATTTTGAAGATAATGATTAGTAGAAAGGGACCATTATTTTATGATGGATTTTATTGAAGTAATATATTCTCCAAATGCTCCTAAGGCGATAGGACCATATTCACCTTGTATCAAGTTAGGTGATTTTATATATCTATCGGGTCAAATCCCACTAAACCCAATCAGTAATAAAGTTGAGTTTGAAGACATTGAGTCCCAGACAAAGCAAGTGATTAATAACATTCGTGCTTTATTATTAGAAATCAACTTAGATTTAAGACATATTGTAAAAACAACAATCTTTATGACTGATTTAAGCATGTTTGATAAAGTTAATGCGATTTATCAAGAATATTTTACTCATCCCTATCCGGCGCGTAGCTGTGTGGAAGTAAAGGCATTACCAAAGGGTTCTTTAATTGAAATCGAATGTATGGCGATTGATACAACACGTTATGAAAATGTAAATATGAATGATCTACAAGGTGGTTGTGGAGGATGCAAAGGTTGTAAGTAATTACAATCTTTATTTCTATCATAGTATATAAGTAGGAAAGGAAGTCAATGTGAATTGTATATTTTATATAAAAACAAAACAAGGCTTATTATTCATTTATAACCATAATGGAAAAGAAACCGTGTTAAACAAGAAGTTATTAAAGTATCTTAATAATTTATGTCTTAGTTTTGGTGGAAATTATGAAGGTCGTATTGCAAGTTATCGTCATTTAACCTCATGGATTCAAAAACCGATTGTTTATGTTAATGATGATCATGTATTTTTACCTACAAGAGCGATTAAAAATGAATCTTGTATACTATTAAATATTATGTTTATTAAATCTATTTATAAAATAGATGATGATGTTACAGCTATAATCTTTATCAATGGTTTAGAAATTCATATTTTTGAAAATTATCGTGTTATAAAAAAACAATATCAGCGTGCTAAAGTTTTTTTAGATAAATTGTATTGGAATAGTAAATACTATGAGTACTTTTAATGTTATAATTTTGTGGAGGTGATGGTGATGAATGAATATGGAATCATAATGATAGGGGTAGCGTTTGTATTAATGATTCTTGTACTTATTTATTTTTTAAATAGTAGTCGTTTAAAACAACAATTATTTTTACAAGAATTGATGAATAAAGAAACACAGATGAAATCCAATCAAATTCACGAGTTAAAGGAAAAAATGAGTCAAGATTTATTGCTGTTTCAATCTACGATGAATGATGCATTGAAAAAAGATTTACATCAATTAAATGAAACGACAATGAATCGTCTTTTTACATTAGAAAAAAAGGTAAATGATTCTTTAACAACCATACAGGATGTAACAAGTACTAATTTAATGAAGTTTCAAGGTTTAATGACAGATTCTTTAAAGTCTGATTTTCATAAATTAAATGAGTCAACATTTAATAAATTAATGAATATTGAACATAAGGTAAATGAATCATTATCAAAAGGGTTTGAATCTACGTCAAAAACATTTAACGATTTAATGCAACAGATTACACGTATTGATGAAACACAAAAGAATTTAAATACATTATCCAATGAGATTACTTCATTACAAAATATCTTATTAGATAAAAAAAGTAGGGGAACTTATGGAGAAGTGGAATTATATACTATTTTAAATAATAGTTTTGGTGATAATCAAAAACTGTATCAGCGTCAGTATAAGCTAAGCAATGATAAGGTTGCAGATTGTGTGATTTTTGCACCTGAGCCATTGGGTAAAATTATGATTGATTCAAAGTTTCCTTTTGAAAATTATAATAAAATGTACAATCAATCTTTAGATGAAAAGGCAAGATTACAAGCACGTGGACAGTTTGCTAGTGATGTAAAGAAGCATCTAAAGGATATTCATGATAAATATATTATACAAGGGGAAACAGCTGAAATTGCATTTATGTTTATACCAGCTGAGGCAATCTTTGCTGAAATCTTTGGTAATTTTGATGAATTGGTACAACTGTCTTATCAATATCATGTCTATATTGTTTCACCAACAACATTAATGGCTTATATAACAGCGATTAAAGCGATTTATATCGGACAACAACGTAATAAACAAGTCGAAGTCATTCAACAGGTACTGAATGACTTAGCTGTAGAATTTAAACGCTTTGATACTCGTTTTAGTGATTTAAATAAACGTTTTATAAATATGAATCAAGATTTTGAAAAAATTACAACGACTTCAAGTAAATTGATCAAACGTTTTGATCGAATTGAAAAAATGGAATTTACAAAAGAAGAACTGGATGATAAGATGAATAATAACAATTATATAGAATAAAAAGAATATATTTTAGGGGTATGTACATGAAAAAGATAATGAAACAGTATAAGATTGTACTTTTCTTGATTGCTTTGATGTTGCAGATGATGGTTTCATGGAACATTGTTTTTGCACAAGAAACAAATGATCAGTGGCAAGAAGTTACTTCGAGTGAAATTGGCAAAATTGATATAGGGGATGCATTTGTATATTATGGCTTTGGTTCAGAAAATCATATATATAATAATAATCAAAATCTATCGGATACACTAATAAGTCGTCCAACGGTGTTTTTAGCTAAGGACAATAGCCTTATTCGTCATATATGGGAAAATGGAAACAGTAGTAGTAATTTGCTTTTTGCATTTCCTTCTACTGAAGGAAAAGATGGCTATAAAATATATTCGGCAATTGGACAAGCGGAAAAAATGTATGTTCGTGGAAGTAATGCGAATGAAAATTTAGAAATAAAAGCTGAAGCAAATATAAATGTTGCTGATTATGGAACTTTCAAAACAGAAATGATACTCTCTCCAATTGGCAAAGAGTTTATCAAGCATGAGCATATTGTAACCAATACAGGGGATAGCCCTGTTACTTTTAAATTTTTAAAGTCGGTAGATACAGAATTAGCGGGTAATGATCATGTTCCTGTAAAACACTTAGGAGATAACCGTGGATTATACATTGAAACAGGTCAATACCGTTTGGATTATTTCTTAAAGGTGGAAAATGGACCTGATAGTTATCGTAACTGGTATACGGGTAGCTATCGTCGTCCTAGAACGGATGGTTTTGAAAACATTGCAGTTCCATTTGTTAATCCTGAACATGTAGGTACCAACGGATATAGCTCTTTTCAAAACTTTACAATCTTAGGGGTAGGAGATGAAATCTTAAATGCTGCAAAAAATACGGAATCAATGGGACGAGGTGATAGTGGTATTTGGATGAAGTGGAATGATGTTACTTTAAATCCCGGTGAAAGCAAAGCTTTTACGTATTATATCGGCATTTATCCTGCTGTTAAAGGTAGTCAAGAAGTGTTAAATATTAATAAGAATGACAATGCTTTAAACAGTCAAAATGTTATGAAAGAAGAGATGGAGTTTCAAGTAAGTACATCTATTTCCGCTTTACGTGTGCAAGATGTACAAGAGGGGAATCTTTTACTAAATTTTGTATTACAGGAAGATACTTCAAATGGTAAAAATGATTTGCTGTTTAAGAATATTGATTTATATGATTCAAATAATCAACTGCTTCGTAGCTATAATGTAGCTGATGTCTATGATCAGCAAAATAAACAAATGCGTATTGCATATACAAAAGCAAATGTTCCTGCAGATGGAGTTATTGTTTTGAAGTACACATTGGATGTTAACAAACAAGCTGATGATCGTTTTATCAATGAAAGTCGCTATTTATTAACCAATGTGCTTCACAGTGCTACGATTAACGGTCAAGCTATTACTTATAAGTCAACCAGTAAAGTTAAAATTGATAAAAAACCGATACCTTCTATTTCAATTTATTTTGTAGATGAACTTGGTAATGAAATAGCTACAATGCAAAGTTTACAAGGACAATATGAAGAAGCATATCAATTTACACCGGTTGAGATTGCAAATTACAGTTTAAAGCAAGTGGCAGGTTTGTGTGTTGATTTACAATCTTGTTCAGGTCAATTTTTGGATGAATATCTTTTAAACGGTACGAAAGTTACACCGGAGATTCGTTATACATATACTAAAAAAACAGCAACAATCAAATATCAATTTATAAGCAATACACCTTATATGAACTTGCCAAAGCAAGTTACTGATTTACAACCAATAGATGTAAATGCTTTTTATGGTGATGTCATCCAGGCTGAAGATTTTACAAATCGTCGTGTTGATGTAGCATTAGGTAGTTGGGTATTTCAAGGGTTTGATACATCTTTGCTGACAGTCGATGAAGATGTTGAAACTTTTACTGGAACATGGATATTTAAGTTAAAAGTATTACCAATCGAACATAGCCCAGAAATTGATGTGGTTGATACTGTTAAAATTTCCAAAACTGTTAGTATACCTAAGACCATAGATGAAACAAATATGTTACAATATTGCTTTATCTTGTGTATAAGTGTATTTGGTATTTATGTGTTTAAAAAGAAGATTGTATCCTTGTGATACATCTTCTTTTTATGTTTTACTTTTCTTTTTAATACAATGCGTTATAATGGTGTATGAGTGATAATAGGTAAATATATGAGTATGAAATATAAAAAAGATATACAATCGTTGTTAGCTGTAACAATCTCTTCCTTCATTTATTCTTTGAATATGAAAATCTTTGTAGAAAATGGAAATTTATTTCCCGGTGGTTTTTCAGGTTTATCACGCATGATTACCAATGTGTTAGATATGTATTTACATATTTACATTCCGTTTGGATTAATTTATTTTTCTATGAATTTTCTTGCGACTGTTTTTGTTTTCAAATATATTGGAAAGCGGTTTGCTTTATTTTCTATTATACAGTTTAGTTTAACATCACTTTTTACAACCTTATTACCATCTATTCCAATTACCAATGATATTTTACTAATTAGTGTATTTGGTGGTATTTGTGGTGGCTTTGCGATTAGCATTGCTTTAAAAGCGAATGCTTCAAGTGGAGGAACTGATTTTTTAGCTATTTATGCATCAAATCGTTTTAATATTCCGACATGGCATTATGTAATGTATTTTAATGCGATGGTTTTAGCAATTGCAGGTTTATTATTTGGTTGGAATCAAGCTTTGTATTCCATTGTATATCAATTTTGCACAACTCAGGTTATACAAACTTTACATCGTCGTTATAAATTGAGTCAGTTAACTATTATTACAGAGTATCCTGAAGAAGTATCGGATTCTATTTTTAAAAATACACGTCATGGTATTACGAAAGTCAATGCAGTTGGCGAATTTTCTAAAACAGCAAAAAACATGTTGTTTATTACATGTAATGCGTATCAAGTAAATGATATTGTAACTAGTGCTAAAAGTGTAGATGCTAAGGTCTTCATCAGTATTAGTAATGTAGAGCGTATTGTAGGTAATTTTTATCAAAAACCACTGGATTAAAAGAAGGAAAGTATAGATATGTTTTTTAAAAAAAAGTCTTTCAAAAAATATACTGCAGTAAGTGTAGAAGAATTACCAGATTTTACATTGCATAAACAGGTATATCCACTTCAAGAAAAAATACAAACGTTGTTTTCTTATGATAGTAGCAGTCAAGAGTTTAGGAAAGTTTATCATCAAATTCTTAAAGATATGTATCAATTTCCTTATCTTTATGTTGCGCTTTCCATGCAAGGATATGATCAAAAGTTAAATGTGAGTAAACCTTTAATTTCTACCAAAGATCAGGGCATACCAACGATTTACTTATTTACTTCATATGCAATTGCTGAAGCTTGGTGTAAACATTATCAACATTATAATCAAGAAGGATATTTACTTGGTATTCTTTACAAAGATGAAATGGATTATCAATCAATCTATCGCATTGCATCAATGATGCAGGTAGAACGTATCATGTTAAATGAAGGAGATTGCTATTTAAATGTATTGTTACAAGATATGTTAAATATAAATGAAATACCAATAATAGTGCGTAAACAATTACTAGAGGAAGAACTAAAGAAACCTGAAAATGATATTTCTTTTGCTAGTTGTCGTTTAATTGAAAGAATAAAATAAAAAGCCTTATAAGGCTTTTTATCGTATTTCAATACCTATTTTCTTTTGAACAAGATCTAGTTTTTCTTGTGCTTTTTTGCTAGCAAATTGTTTTCCTTTTAATAGTACTTCATCCATAATGTTAGATTCTACAATATTTCGATATTTTTCTTGTATCATAGCTAATTCATCACATACAACTGCACTTACTGCTTTTTTGAAGTTACCATATAATTGTCCTTCAAACTCTTTTTCAATTTCCGACATGGTTTTTCCTGTCAAACTTGCATAAATCGTCATTAAATTTGCAATACCGGGTTGGTTATGTACATCATATTTTACCTGTGCTTTATCATCGGTAACTGCAGACATAATTTTTTTGTGAACAATTTTTAAATCATCCAATAAATATATACACCCTTTATTTGATTCATCCGATTTACTCATTTTTTTACTTGGATCCGATAATGACATAATTCTTGCACCTGTTTTAGGAATGATTGGTTCAGGAACTTTAAAGGTTTCTCCATAACGATTATTAAAGCGTATTGCAACATCACGTGTTAGCTCCACGTGCTGTTTTTGATCATCACCAACCGGTACATAGTCTGCATCATACATTAAAATATCAGCTGCCATTAAAGTGGGATATGTATAGATACCACCTGTTAAATTTATTTCATTTTTAGCTACCTTATCTTTGTATTGCGTCATTCGATTCAATTCACCTAAGTATGTATTACAATTTAAAATAAAGCCTAATTGTGCATGTTCTAACACATCAGTTTGTAAAAAGATAGTTGCTTTATCTGGATCTAAACCACAGGCAAGATATAAAGCTATACAATCTTTTAAGTAGGTTTGTAACTCTTTTGGATCTTGATACACGGTAATGCAGTGCAAGTTTGCTATAAAAGCAATCATATGGTAATCATCTTGATAAGTTACGAAGTTTTTTAAAGCTCCTAAGTAATTTCCTAAGTGTAATTGTCCTGTTGGCTTAATGCCGCTAACCATTGTTTTCATGTTGTCCTCCTAAAATAAAAACGTCCCCGTAGGGACGAAGATTTCCGTGGTACCACCCAACTTATCTACATGTGTAGACACTTTATAAGATTAACGCTCTTAAAACGTAAATAACTAGTGCTATTTAAGTAAATAAGACCCAATTTCATATCACAATCAATCATGATTTTCACCCACCATCATGTCTCTTAAACTTGAATGTTCACTACTTATTCTTATTTATAACCTTGCAAATATTTAAACATTTTTTTTTAACTTCGTCAAGCGACCAGCTAGTGTTAATAGAATAGAGGCTGTTAAATATAAATTAAAGCCCGGTTTTGTAAAACCGGCATAAATAATAATACCTGCGCCAATAATTGCGGACAATGCATAGAATTTTGCCTTCCATGGATTTTCAGTATGAACCTTATTACTTAAGATTGCCCAATATACAATAATCAAGAAGATAAAGTTTGCCACAATTGGTAGATTATCTACTTCTAAACCTTTAAACCAAGAAATTTGATATACCAAGGCACCATCTAAGGATAAAAAATGTAACAATAAATATACGGCAGTAAGTGTTAAAGCTAATAAAGATGAATTAATTGGTGTATCATACTTATCATTTACCTTGGATAATGCTTTTGAACATGGAAGCATATTACGAATTGCTAAGGCATAAGGTAAACGAATAAATGCCAATATAATACCATTTAATGTACCTAGAATAGAAATGATTACAAAAATATAAATGATTTTGATACCGATTGAACCAAAAAGTTTATCGGCAAGTAATCCAATTGGATCAACACCACTTAATACCATTTCTTTTGGAATAAACACGGATAAACCAATGTAATATAGTAAATAAATACCTGCGATAATGGTTGGGGCAATGATAAGTGCTTTGGTTAAATTCTTTTTGGGATTTTTAATTTCATGTGCAATAGCGGGGGCAATCATCCAACCATCAAATGCAAAGGCAATCGCAACAAGGGCAACAAGTATATTTGTCGTATTGGAAGGAAGAGTTACACTTTCAGCTATATAAGATGGATTTCCAAACAGAAAGCCACAAATACCAAAAACGATTAAAGCCGTAATTTTACTATACATTGAAATATTTTGGAAAATTCCGGCATTTCTTGTTTTAAAGATATTTAATAGGAAGAAGAAACCAATTATTACAATTGTAAATGGCCAAATGTAGATATTGAATTTTCCTTGAGTAATTAGATTTGGATAACCAAAAAGGGCAAAGATATAGTTTGCAGCCACCCATCCTACAACAGCTGTAATTGAAGGGTAGTAAATGACAGTTTGAAACCAACCTACATAAAATGCTAGTTTTTGACCATAAGCAGATTCTGCATAAGCAATTAAACCACCAATGCCATTTTCCTTTTTGGTAAACTGTGAAATCGTTAATCCACCAAAGATGATTGATAAAGCAGCAAGTACAAAAGCAATGGTTCCATGTAGAATATTTCCGTTGGTAGCTTTAATAATCTCTGGAGTTTTAAAAAAAATGCCAGAACCAATAACAATACCAATAATCATCGCAATGGTTGTAGAGAGTCCAAATTTTCCTTGTTTATGCATTTTTTCCATAAATATACCATCCTTAAATATTAGTAAAATCATAATATAAATACAGGATTATTTCAATAAATTATTGATAGATTAGGCAAGTGTTTGTATAATATTGTATAGGAGTGATTAAATGATTGTTGTATATACATCACCAGGTTGCGCATCTTGTCGCAAAGTTAAAAGTTGGTTAAAAGAACGAGCTTTACCTTTTGTGGAAAAGAATATTTTTACTACGCTTTTAAATAAAAATGAAGTTAAACTCCTTTTACAAAGAAGTGAAAATGGTACAGAAGATATCATTTCAAAACGCAGTAAAATCATTCAAGAAAGTAAAGTTGATTTAGATAGCATGACGATTAATGAGTTGGTAGATTTTATTGTCGATAATCCTTCGATACTTAGAAGACCGATTATCATTAGTGAACGTAACTTTCAAGTAGGCTATGACTCAGAGGAAATAGATGCCTTTGTTCCTCCTGAGTTACGTAAATTATCCTTAAGTTCATGTGATATTAATTGTAAACATTATTCTACGTGTGGAAAAGTTAGAAAGGAATTAGAATAGGCACAAGCGTGTCTATTTTTATTAAAAATATGAAAATTTTAGTTGGATTATCAGGTGGAGTGGACTCTGCAATAGCTGCATATTTATTGAAACAACAAGGACATGATGTTACTTGTTGTTTTATGCGTAATTGGGACTCTATGACTAATAATGATACTTTAGGCAATCCTACATTAGATAATGAAATCTGTAGTCAAGAAATGGATTATTTAGATGCTTTAAGTGTTGCCGATAGTCTAGGTTTAAAATTATTACGCATCGATTTTATTAAAGAATATTGGGATTATGTTTTTCAATCTTTTTTAAATGATTATAAAAGAGGTTATACACCTAATCCGGATATCTTATGTAATAAATATATTAAGTTTCATAGCTTTTTAGACTATGCTAAAAAACTAGGTTTTGAGTATATGGCAACCGGTCATTATGCTAAAGTTAGTTATGAAAACGGTAGTTACGTGATGAAAAAAGCCTATGATTTAAATAAAGATCAATCCTATTTTTTATCTCAGGTACCAAAAGAAGCCTTAAGCAAGACCTTATTTCCGTTGGGTGAGATTGATAAACATGAAGTACGTAGAATTGCTAGTGAACTAAAGCTTTCCATTGCAAAAAAGAAAGATTCAACCGGTATATGCTTTATTGGTGAACGTCATTTTAGAGAATTTTTAAGTAATTACTTACCAATGAAGCCAGGAGATATTATAGATTTATCAACATGCAAAGTAATCGGTCGCCATCAAGGAGTTTTATATTATACAACTGGGCAAAGAAAAGGCTTAGGTATTGGTGGAAGTGGGGGACCATATTTTGTTGTAGATAAAGATGTGTATAAGAATGAGTTGTATGTTGCAAATGAAAAGGATGAACAATGGCTATATTCGGATCAATGTATTGTAAAAGATGTTAATTGGTTAGCAAATTTCAAAGTAGAAAGAAGTTTAAAGTGTCAGGCAAAGTTTCGTTATCGACAACAAGACAATGATGTGGAACTATCTTTCATAGATGAAACAACAGTATTATTAAGTTATCCACAAAAAGTAAAAGCTGTAACACTGGGACAACAAGCAGTATTTTATTTGGATGATTTAGTATTGGGTGGTGGGGTTATCAGTCAAGTCTTTTTACATGGACAAGATAAAAAAGAAATTTTAACTCAGTATTTGAAAGATAGATGATATGGATACAATTGAAGTAACCTTTAAATATTTAATTTATACAAGTCCAAGTGGATCTTCTATTTATCAAGCTCGACTTGTAAAGAATCAAGAAAGCATCACAATTGTTGATGTTTTTTCAGATGTGATATTGGATGAGGTCAACTATAAAGTAACGGGTACTTATACAGAGCATAGTAAGTATGGGATACAATTTAAGGCTCAACATGTAGAAGAAATAATTTTAAATTCGTATGAGCGTTTAATTGAATATTTTAGTGGACCACATTTTCCGGGAATTGGAATTAAGTTTGCGACTTTAATAGTGGATAAATTAAAAGAGAACTGCTTGCAACTTATTCAAGAAAATCCAGATATATTGGATCGTGTGCCCAAGATGACTGTCAAACGTAAAGATACTATTTTAAAAGGTATTGCAGAAAGTCAACAGGAAGGTTATAAAGTCATTCAGTTTTTAAATGTTAAGGGGTTAGGAAGTCATACAATTGCGAAAATACAAAAAGAATATGGAAATCAAACCATTGAATTATTAAGTGAAAATCCTTATCGTATGATAGATGATATTTATGGTGTTAGTTTTCAAATGTGTGATGCTTTAGCACATTCTTTGCAGTTTCCACTAACACATCCTTATCGTTTAGAAGCATATTTAGTATCAATGGTGATGCAATCTTGTTTTAAAACTGGAGATACTTATATTTCTTATGAAAATCTAAGAGATATGTTTACTACTTCTTTTCATCAAGAAGAGTTTGAAGTAGCCTTAACGCATGCTTTGAAACATAAAAAACTATATCAAGAAGAATCTTATATTTTTCATGCATCACAATATTTAGCTGAAACATACATTGCGAACTATTTATTAAATTTTCCTTATAGTTATAATGAACGATCAAAACAAGCAGATATATTGGCGTTTATTGAATTACAACAAAAAGCGGATTGTATAGACTACGATCAAAAACAGATTAATGCGATATCCAGCTTATTTGAACATGATTTTATGATTTTAACCGGTGGACCGGGTACTGGTAAAACAACGGTAGTAAAGGCTATGGTTGATATTTATAAAAAAATATATCCACAAGATAAAATCGCGTGTATTGCACCGACAGGTAGAGCTGCAAAACGTCTTATGGAGATATGTAATGTTGAAAGTTATACTATACATTCTTTATTAAAGTGGGATTTACATACTAATGTGTTTTCTCATGATAGTAACCATCCTATTGAATATGATGTATTGATTATTGATGAGTTTTCAATGGTTGATAATTATTTATTTTATAAACTCTTACAAGCAAGTTTAAATGTCAAAAAAATTTGTATTATTGGTGATGAAGATCAACTACCTAGTGTATCTTGTGGTCGTTTACTAAAGGATTTAATTGAATCAAATTGTTTTCAAGTAATACGTTTAAAACATATTTTTCGTCAATCAAGTGGTAATGATATTATTTCTTTGGCTGAAGATATTAAACAAAACCAAGTGGATTTTTCATCGTATAAACAAGATATTAAGTTTTTTCAAGCTAGTGAATATAACACAAAAGATATGTTACTACAGGTTGTTCAACACGCTTTAGATAAGGGATATACTTTAAATGATATACAGGTGTTATCTTGCATGTATGCAGGAATATGTGGAATTGAACATTTAAATATAAAGTTACAAGAGATGTTTAATCCTAAAGAGCATTATAAAAAAGAATATAAGTTAGGTAAATATACATTTAGAGAACAGGATAAAGTGTTACAACTTAAAAATCAACCGGAAGATAATGTATACAATGGGGACATTGGTACATTAATTGAGATTGTCTTCCCAATTGAGGATATAGATAATAAATTACGTTTTATCGTAGATTTTGATGGAAATTATGTTGAATATTATGGTGAATTGCTTCAGAACATTACTTTGGCTTATTGTATATCCGTACATAAATCACAAGGAAGTGAATATCCAATTGTGATTATGCCTATTGTAAAGAGTCAAAACAAAATGTTACAAAAGAAGTTGCTTTATACAGCGATTACAAGAGCCAAAAAATCTTTGGTACTTCTTGGTGAATTGCATTATTTTTTAAGTGGTGTACGGAATGAAAATGAAGTAGTGCGTAAGTCTACTTTAGTAAAGCGTTTTTGCATTTAAAGGTGTAAAACTACATTAATATTATTGTTTTTATTCTAAAATTGTGATATATTTTTATAGAAATCAGTGAGAAAGATTAGTATTATTACCTTCTTATATAGAAAGATGATGGTTGATGGAAATCATTTAAGAAGTAATGAGAAGCTCCTTTTGAGAGTGTTTAATAAACAACGTTTCTCTAGCGTTAATAGAGGAATTAAGGTGCATGCATAGCATGAATTAGGATGGTACCGCGATGATTTCGTTCCTTTGTAAGAAGGAACTTTTTATTTTGGAGGATAGTATGAAAAAGTTAACAGGACATCAAATACGACAAATGTTTTTGGATTATTTTAAGTCAAAAGGACACATGGTCGAACCGGGAGCAAGTCTTGTTCCTATTAATGACCCTACTTTATTGTGGATTAATGCAGGTGTTGCTGCATTAAAAAAATATTTTGATGGTCGAGAAAAACCATTGTGTAATCGTATTACAAATGCACAAAAAAGTATTCGTACTAACGATATTGAAAATGTAGGTAGAACGGCAAGACACCATACGTTTTTTGAAATGTTAGGGAATTTTTCCATTGGTGATTATTTTAAAGAAGAAGCTATTCCATTTGCATGGGAATTTTTAACAAGTCCGCAGTGGATTGGTTTTGATAAAGATCGTATGTATGTTACGATTCATCCGGATGATCAAGAGGCTTATCGTATTTGGGTAGATGTTTGTAAAATTGATCCTCGTCGAATTTTAAAGACTTATAACAACTATTGGGAAATTGGGGAAGGTCCAAGTGGTCCAAATAGTGAAATTTTTTATGATCGTGGAGAGAAATATGATCCTCAAGGTATTGGAGAACGTTTGTTTTTTGAAGATTTAGAAAATGATCGTTATATCGAAGTTTGGAATGTTGTATTTTCTCAATATGATGCAAAAGAAGGGGTAGATCGTAAAGATTACAAAGAATTGCCACAAAAGAATATTGATACCGGTATGGGACTGGAACGTTTGGTATGCCTAGTTCAAGATGGTGAAACAAACTTTGATACAGATTTATTCTTACCGATTATTCATGCTACCGAAAAGATGGCTAAGCATCCTTATGAAGGGGAGTATAAAATGGCATATCGAGTGATTGCCGATCATATTCGTACCGTAACATTTGCATTAAGTGATGGAGCAACCTTTTCTAATGAAGGACGTGGTTATGTTTTAAGACGTGTTTTAAGACGTGCCATTCGTTTTGGGATTAAATTAGGTATACAAGAATCGTTTATGTATCGTTTAGTTTCGGTTGTAGCTGAAAATATGAAAGAGTTTTATCCATATTTATTAGATAAAGTTCATTTTGTATCTACTTTAGTACAAAAAGAAGAGCAAGCATTCCATGAAACACTGGTGAATGGTGAAAAGTTACTTCAAGAAGCAATGAAAAATACAAAGGATAAATGTTTAAGTGGTGAAGTAGTATTTAAGTTATATGATACGTATGGTTTTCCGAAAGAGCTTACCGTTGAGATTGCATCTGATGCTGGTTTAAGCGTAGATTTAAAAAGTTTTGAAGCTTGTATGCAAAAACAAAAAGAACTTTCACGTAGTAGCCGTGATGTGATGGAATCCATGACAAGTCAATCGATTGATTTATTAAATTTTAGGGAAGAAAGTAAATTCTTGGGCTATGATCAAACAAGTTGTACAGGTAAAATCATTGGCTTATTTAAAAATGGGGTTGCCGTTGATGTTTTGAATGATGAAGGAGATATCATTTTTGATCAAACATGTTTTTATGCAGAAAGTGGGGGGCAAATTGCCGATACTGGAAGAATATTTGCTTCAGGGGTAGAACTAAGTGTTACAGATGTTAAAAAAGCCGTAAACAAACAACATTTACATCATGTAAAGGTAGTAAATGGTTCTGTAAAAGTAAATGATGTATTACAATTACAAATTGATGAACAACGTCGTTATAAAATTATGTTAAATCATTCTTCTGTACATTTGTTACACGCTGCTTTGCGTAAGATTGTAGGTACACATATTACACAAGCTGGTTCTTATGTAAGTGACGAATATGCTCGTTTTGACTTTACAAATTTTGAAAAAATTAGTGATGAAACATTAAGAGAGATTGAAGATCTGGTAAATGCATACATTGCGCAGGCCATCGATGTTAAAACGGAAGTGATGTCACTACAAGAAGCTAAAAATACTGGGGCAATTGCTTTGTTTGATGAAAAATATGGAGATTTAGTACGTGTTGTTTTTATGGCAGATACATCTATTGAGTTCTGTGGCGGTACGCATGTAAAGAATACAAGCCAATTAGGAGTATTTAAAATTGAATTTGAAGAATCAATAGGTAGTGGCATTCGTCGTATTCAAACAAAGACATCTATGAATGCTTATCATGATTTTGCAAATTATAAACAACAGTTGGAATATTTGTCTGGTTTATTTAAATTGACAAATATCAATGCTTTAAATGAAAAAGTTGAACATCTTTTAGATGAAAATACTAAGATAAAAAAAGAATTGCAACTATTAAAGGAAAAGCAATCAATTCTACAAGCTAACGAATATATTCAAAATGCTAAAGAAATCCATGGTGTTAAAGTTTTATTATTAACATTAGATGCGTATCAGGGAAATCTTAAAGGGTTTGCTGAAATTTTAAGAAATAAATTAGTGAAATCTTTTGTGTTTGTAATAAGCGTGGAAGATGAAAAACTTACTTATGTTGCATGTAGTAGTAAAGAGGCTATTGAAAAGAATATGAAGGCAAATGAAGTGATTAAATTCGTAAATGAACTTGTAAGTGGTAAGGGTGGCGGAAAACCGGATGTGGCACAAGGTGGTTGTACTGATCCGTCAAAGGCAGATGTTTTAATCAAAGAAGTAGAAATAAAATTGCAGTCTTTATAAAAATTTGGTGAAAATCAAATGAGTTTTTGACTCCTCACTTTCTTTTTCATCGTAATTAGTTTAGAATGTATTAAAGGAGGAATAGTAATGGTAAAAGATTTAACAGAAACAATGTCTTTTAAATCAGATGAATTTAGAAGAAATAATATTAAAAATATTTTAAAAATTACCAAAGAAGCATTGGATGAACGTGGTTATAACGCTGTTAATCAATTAGCTGGCTATTTAATCTCAAATGATCCAGCATATATTTCTAGCCATAAGAATGCTCGTAGTATTATTCAATCTTTAGAACGCTATGAAATTATTGAAGAGTTGGTTCGCTATTATTTAGAAGATAACCAAAAATGAGAGTACTTGGTTTAGATTTAGGTAGTGTCACTTGTGGAATTGCGATTAGTGATGCTTTAAGAATGATTGCTCGTGGAGTAGAAACTTACCGTTTTAAAGAAGATGATTATGAAGCTTGTTGTCAATATATTGCTAAATTTGTTAAAGAAAATGATGTTAGTGAAATTGTATTGGGCTTACCGAAGCATATGAATGGAGATATTGGTATTCGTGGTCAAATATGTCTGGAGTTTAAAGATATGTTACAAGAGACTACAGGGCTTCCGGTTTCTATGTGGGATGAACGTCTTACAACGGTGGCTGCTAATAAATTACTTATCAAAGCAGATGTTTCAAGAAAAAAACGCAAACAAGTTATTGATCAAATGGCAGCAGTGCAAATATTGCAATCGTATTTAGATCGAAGATAGGACGTTTATACGTCCATTTTTTTAGAAAGGATAGTTATATGGAAAATAATAAAATTACAATTATTGAAGAAGATGGAAAAGAAACTGTAATGGATATTTTGTTTACTTTTGATTCAGAAGAAACAGATAAAAGTTATGTGTTATTTACAAATCCAGAAGATGAAAGTGGGGAAGTGTTTGCTTGCCAATATGATGAGGAACATAAGTTAATTCCTATTGAAGATGAAGGTGAGTATGAAATGATTGAAGAAGTATTCAATACCTTTTTGCAGGAGCTTGATGATGAAGAAGAATAATAAAATTATTTCTGTCTTTATAAGTTTTTTAATTCTTTTAGTTGTGTTAATGGCTGGTGGATATATCTATTATCAGGATAGTATTGCTGCAGTAAGTAAAGAAAGTAAACTCATTGCTTTTGAAGTGAAACAAGGTGAAAGTGCTTATAAAGTTCTTCATAATTTACGTACAAGTGGATTAATTAAAAATGAAACGACTGCAAAATTATATTTAAAATTGAATAGTCATTTAGGTGATATAAAAAAAGGTGTTTATGAATTAGATGCTAGTTGGAATTTAGATATGATTTTAACGCATTTAAATGATGGTCGAAGTGCTTTAAATGATGATGTAACAATTACCTTTGTTGAAGGAGATTGGGCAAAACATTATGCTGAAAAAATTAGTGATGTAACGAATTTAACTTATGATGAAATCATTTCCTATTGGAATGATGAAACAGCGATTCGTGCATTAATGCAAGAGTATCCTTTTTTAACGGAAGAGCTTTTTAATGAAAATATCCGCATTAAATTAGAAGGATATCTATTTCCGGAGACGTATCAATTTCATCGTGAAACAACTGTTGAAGAAGTTACACGTCGTTTATTGAATCAAACAAATTCAGTGTATCGAGAATTAAATAAAGCAGTTGAACATTCTACATTACAAACCCAATTGACAACTCATCAATTATTCACTTTAGCAAGTATTGTACAGTATGAAGCAAGTAAAGTGGAAGATATGAAGATGGTTGCGGGTGTTTTTGATAATCGTTTAGCAAAAAATTGGTTGTTACAATCAAGTGTAACGGTTTGCTATGCAATTGATAAAACAAAAGAAGATGATTGGACAAAATGTGAAGTAAATCCAGATTTCGAATCGTTATACAATACGTATAAATACGCAGGACTTCCGCCAGGGCCAATTTTAAATCCTGGTTATGATGCTCTTTTAGCAACACTACAACCAACTAAAAGTGATTATATGTTTTTTATGGCTGATGTTTATGGTGATGGTACTGTGTATTATTCTAAAACATTGGAAGAACATCAAGCTTATGTAAATAAATATTTAAGATAGGAGAAACGTATGAAGCCCATTGTCATTGGTATTGCAGGTGGTACTTGTTCGGGAAAGACAAGTATTGCATTAAGACTAAAAAAAACATTTGAAAGTAATGCTTCTGTTGTGATTATTAAGGAAGATGATTACTACAAGAATCAAGATCATTTAACGATGGAAGAACGTGTGAAAACCAATTATGATCATCCTTATGCTTTTGATCGTGATTTAATGATTCAACAATTAGACTTATTAATTAATCGTGTTGGAATTGAAAAGCCAATCTATGATTATGTTAATCATACACGTAGTAAAGAAATAGAAAAAGTATTCCCTAGTGATGTTATTGTTTTAGAAGGTTTATTTGTCTTAGAAAATGAAGAAATTTTAAAACGCTTAGATATTAAAATCTTTGTTGATACTCCAAGTGATATTCGATTTATTCGTCGATTATTACGTGATACAAAAGAACGTGGACGTACCATTGATTCTATTGTTACACAATACATTGATACAGTTAGAATCATGCATGAGCAATTTGTAGAACCATCTAAGCGTAATGCAGATATTATTATCCCTGAAGGTAGTAAAAATGAAGTGGCAATTGATTTATTAACTACAAAAATAAGTAGTATAATCAGTCAAAATGTGCTACAATAATGGGCGTTAGAGGTGACTTATGGCTGAAAAAATATATGTAACACAAGAAGGTTTAGATGAATTATTAAAAGAACAAGAAAATTTACTTCATGTTGTAAGACAAGAAGTTATTGAAGATTTACAAGCAGCACGTGCACAAGGAGACTTATCAGAAAATGCAGACTATGATGCTGCAAGAGATCGTCAAGCTCGTGTAGAAGCACGTATTCGTGATCTTGAAATCATGTTGCAAAACATTGAAATTATTGAAGATCAAAAAGGCAGTAGTAAAATAGTAAAATTAGGTTCAACAGTTACGATTGAAGAACAAGATACAAAATTAAAAAATACTTATACAATCGTAGGTTCGGTAGAAGCGGATCCACTGAATGGTAAATTATCAAATATGACACCACTTGCTATAGCGATTTTAGATAAAAAAGTTGGTGCAATTTGTGAAGTGGATGTGGATAAACCATATAAGGTAAAAGTTGTATCAATTAAGTAAAAATATAAATCAATACTATAAATAAGTAAGGAGGCTTTATGGCTAAATTACTTATTTTTTTTATTTTGCTAACGGTATCATTTGCCTTTATACATTTAAAACCCGTTGATTTACAGTCAATACAGAAAAAATTTATTCAAGTAACTGTAGTAGGTCAAATCCAACAAGAAGGAGAATATACATTACCGATTTATAGTACATTTAAAGATTTACTACTGCATCTTGATTTAAAAGATAATGCAGATATTTCTATGTATAATCCAAACTTAATTTTACTAGATAAAGATTATATAGAAATACCTATAAAAATAAAACAAGAACGAATTAATATTAATACAGCATCGTTAGAAGAATTAACTACAATCCCTGGTATAAGTGAAACTATGGTAAAACGAATTATTGAGTATCGAAATGAGCAATTATTTTCGTCCATTGAAGAAATTATGAATGTAAAAGGGATTAAAGAATCACGCTTTCAAAAAATAAAAGACTATATACGTATATGAGAAATAAGTATCTATTATTAGCTTTATCCTTATTTGTTTCATTATTACAAGTAAATATATATGTAATTTTATTATGTTGTATCTTTTATGTTGTAAAAAAAGAAAAGAAGTTATTCGTATATTATTTATGTCTTTTAATGATTCCGATTACGATGTTACATCTAAAGAATTTTATACATCTGCCGTATGGTGTTGTAACTAAAAAAACAGATACTTATATTGTCGTAAGTAATTATATAAGCAATGTAATTTTATATGGAGAATATGATGTACAATATGATGATGTTGTTTATTATGAAGGTGTAATAACTAAGAAACAAAATAGATTTAATACGTATGGTTTTAAACAAGTAACTTATTTTAAACAGAATAATATAAAGAATTCTTATCTACATGCTAATGTCAAAGTTGTATTTCGCGGTTATAGTATAAGAAATGTTCTTTATCAATCCATACAGAAGATTCATAATATACAATATAAATCCATCTTTTTAAAGGTCTTTTTAAGTCACTATGATGAAGAATTACCTTATCTACTATTAGTATCTGGGTTTTATTTTTCTTCTTTTTTTCATGTGCTTTTCCAATGGTTAAGGTTGTTTTTTTCAAAACGTATAAGTAATCATATTTTATTTCTTGTACATATTTTGTGTTTTATCATATTTGGTATTCAATTTCATTTAATACGTTTATTTTTTAATAGGCAGATTAAAAGACTTACAATAAGTAAATTGGATTATTTAGGTATAAAAATAATGTTTGTGTGTTTATTTTTTCCGTATAAACTTACTTCATTATCCTTTGTTTTACCTACTGTTTATTCTATGTTATTTGTGTTTAAACATTATCGTAAAAATAATTATATTGTAACATTACTGTTACATTTACTATATTTTAATACTGCCAATTTATTCTTTGTATTTTTCAATAAATATCTTTATAAATTATATGGTTATTTATTTGTTTTGACGATATTATCTTTTGTTAGTAAACAATATTTATTTTTAAATGTATATAGAATATTTGATATATTACATCATGATTGGTTGGTAATGGTAGGTTCGATTTCTTTTACTACTTCATTCATGATAATGTATTGTTTGATAAAACGGTGGAATGAAAAATGGATAATCCTTTTTTTGTATGGTTTATATTTTTTAAATTTAAATCATTTGTATACAAAAGTAACCTTTATCAATGTTGGTCAGGGTGATAGTATATTGATTCAATCACTTCATGGAAATGTGTTGATCGATACAGGAAATCCATATAATTATAAATATTTATATCAATATTTAGTAGGAAGTGGAATAAAAACCATTGATTATTTTGTAATTACTCATAATGATAGTGATCACAATGGAAATCTGTTTCAGGTTTTAAGTGATTTTAAAGTGAAAAACATTATCTATGATCATCAAAATTTTAATGTTGGTAAGATGTCTTTTTTATCTTTAAATAAACCTAGAGAAAATGATAATGATTCCAGTCTAGTGTATTGTGCTTCTATTGGTGACGTACGTTTTCTTTTTACAGGTGATATTTCCAGTAAAATTGAACAAAAGATTATTCAGCAATATGATTTAAAAGTTGATGTTTTAAAATTAGCACATCATGGTTCTAATACAAGTAGCAGTATAGATTTCTTAAATGAAACACGAGCAAGCATTAATATCGTATCTAGTGGTTATCAATATCGACATCCTCACAAAGAAGTAGTAAGACGTTTAATGAAATCACATTTATTTTATTTAGATACAAAAGAGAGTGGAGATATTGAAATTTATATGACATGGTTAGGTAATGTATTGATTACTTCTAAGCATGAAATTATCTTCTTTTAATTTAAATTTTTGATATAATAATTGTGGTGATTTAATGAATTATGTAATCCATGGTAATGAACCATATTTATTGAAAAAGAAATATCATGAAGTATTAACAAAGAATTTGATTGAAGTCAATGATTTAAATTCTGTTTTTTTTGATGCTTCTAGTAAACAATTTAAATGGTCGGATGTATTTGATGAATGTCATACATTATCGTTATTAGAAAATCATAAAGTAATTGTGATTACTAATCCTATTTTTTTAAAAAGTGGATCAAGCTTAGATGAAGCTAGTAGTAAGCTTCTGGAACAATATCTTTTACATCCTAATCAAGAGGTTACATTAATGTTTTATGGGGAGTATGAAAAGCTAGATAGCCGTAAAAAAATAGTGAAGTTTTTAATGAAAAATACTGAATATTATCAATGTAATCGATTAGAACAAAAAGAGTTTGAATCTTTTGTAAGACAAACATTAAAAAAAGAACAAATAGATATTACAAAAGATGCTCTTGAAGAATTATTACATCGTTTGCCGAATGATTTATGCAATTTACAGCATGAGATAGATAAATTAAAACTTGTAAATGAGCGTATTGATAAAAGTACTATTGAGCAATTAATTGTACCTCAAATGGATGACAATGTATTTCATCTTGTATATAGTTGTTTGCATAAACATCGCAAAGAAGCTTTACGTATTTTACATAATTTATATCGTTTAAATATGGAACCGATTGCGATTTTACTGATTTTGGCTAGTCAATTTCGTTTTTATTATCAGGTAAAAGCGTTGTTAAATTTACATTATGATTTTAAACAAATTGTTAGTTGTTTAAATGTACATCCATTTCGTGTAACAAAGGCAATTGATTCTTTGTATCGAATCTCGATTGATGAATTATTAAGTGGTTTAAATACGTTATCCTCTTTAGATCAACAATTTAAAAGTGATAGTAGTGTGGATCGTTACTTAGAATTAGAGCTATTTATTATAAAGTATGCTGGAGGTTAATATGCAATCTTTAAAAGAATTATATAAAATTGGACCTGGTCCTAGTTCTTCTCATACCTTAGCACCTAAACGTGCATGTCTTTTGCATATTCAAGAATTTGGTCTGCTTGATCACTATGTAATTGAATTGTATGGTTCTTTATCCTTAACGGGAAAAGGACATATGACAGATAAAATCATTATTGAAACATTTCAACCTGCGTCAGTAGAAATTAAGTTTAAATTGGATTGGAAAGAAGAGTTTCCAAATGGTTTTTATCTTTATGGTTATGATAGGAATCATCGTGAATACAAATGGACTGTTTTTTCCATAGGTGGAGGAAGCATCCAAATTAAAGAAAAGACATTAAATTATAATGATGAGATTTATGTAGAGACTTCCTTTAAAGAGATAATGGATGTCTGTAAGGGAAAACAACAACATTTACTTGATTATGTCAATGACTATGAACCTGATTTAAATGAACATTTAGAATCATGTTTTGATGTAATGGTGGATTGCGTAAAACGTGGTTTAAGTAAAGAAGGTTTGCTTCCAGGTCCGTTAGATGTATCTCGTTGTGCAAAAAAATTGTATCAAAAAGGAATTGATACAAGCTCTAAAGAGGAACAAGATCGTATTAAGCTCATGTCTTATGCATATGCGGCAAATGAAGAAAATGCCAGTGGACAGCTTGTGGTTACAGCTCCTACTTTAGGAGCATGCGGTGTAATGGCAGCTATGGTTTACTATTATCACAATGATTTAGGAATTTCTAAAGAAAAGATTATAGATGGATTAAAAGTAGCGGGTATTTTTGGGAATCTTATTAAACGCAATGCATCGATTTCTGGAGCTTGTGGTGGTTGTCAGGCAGAAGTTGGTAGTGCTTGTGCCATGAGTGCTGCTTTAAGTGGTTTTTTAAATGATTTAACAGATGAAGAAATTGAATATGCTGCTGAAATTGGGATTGAGCATCACTTAGGATTAACATGTGATCCTGTGGGGGGTTATGTAATTATTCCTTGTATAGAACGTAATGCAGTAGCTGTATTACGTTCTATAGATGCGATGGTTTTATCAAAGAACTTACATCCGATTAAGGATAATCGTGTTAGTTTTGATATGGTTGTAAATACCATGAATTATACAGGTAAAAAAATTGCGGTGGAATTACGAGAAACATCGCTTGGTGGTTTAGCAAGTGAGTTTGATGTAGCATGCAAGTAAAGGATATTGAATTACTAGCTCCTTGTGGAAGTAAGGATGCTGTGTATGCAGCTTGTAATGCAGGTGCAAATGCAATCTACTTAGCCAGTAATCGTTTTGGAGCTCGTAGTTTTGCAGCAAATTTTTCATTAGAAGAACTCGTTGAAGTGATAAAATATGCACATCAACGTGAAGTAAGTATTTATGTAACAATGAATACGTTAATCTATGAAGATGAGATGGAAGATGCAATTGCTCAAGTTGATTTTTTATATAAACATGATGTAGATGCAATTATTATTCAAGATTTAGGTTTATTAGAAGTTGTATCAAAGCGTTATCCAGATTTAGAATTACATGCTTCTACACAAATGCATATTCATAATGTAGAAGGTGCAAGGTTTATGATGCAACGCGGTATCAAACGTGTTGTTGTTGCTCGTGAAACACCTATTGATATTATTAAAGAGATATGTAATTTAGGTATTGATGTTGAAGTGTTTGTATATGGTGCTTTGTGTGTTTCTTATAGTGGGCAGTGTTTTATTTCTTCCATACTTAAACAACGTAGTGGCAATCGTGGTAGTTGTGCGCAACTTTGTCGTTTGCCTTATCGTTTATATAATTCAACAACAAAAGAAGAGACAACTGATATTTCTTACATGCTTTCACTGAAAGATTTAAATACTATTGCATATATTCATGAACTTATTCAGGCTGGAGTAAAGTCATTTAAAATAGAAGGACGTATGAAACGTTTTGAATACGTTTATGAGGTTACAAAAACATTTCGAGATGCTATTGATACATTTTTTAAACATGAAATTTATGAATTAACAAAAGAAAAAGAAGAAAGTCTAAAAAAGTTATTTCATCGCGGATTTACCAAGGGTTATGTTTTTAATGAAAACAATACCAATATGATTAATACTAAGCGTCCTAATCACATGGGAATTGAATTAGGTTATATTGAAAAAGTTAGTAAACAATCTTTTTTTATTCGTTTAAAGCGTCCTTTGCATCAACAGGATGGTATTCGTATTATTAACATAAAAGAAGACATTGGTTTTATATGTAATTATTTATATAAAGATGGTTTGTTAGTCAATCAAGGAGCAAAAGGTGAACTGATTGAAATAAAAATGAAACATCATTTACGTAAAGGAGATCTTGTATATTTAACAAGTGATTATCATCAACTTTTAAGTATCTCAAAAGAAAAAGAAATGTACCAACGTGTTCTCATTGATTTAAGGTTTACCGCTAAGATAAATCAACATATATTCATACATGCAAAAGATACCAAAGGAAATGTTGTTGAGCTAGAAAGTGAATATCTTGTTTGTAAAGCAATGAATCAAGGCATGGATGCTGTATTAATTCAAAAGTCATTGGATAAGATTGCAGATACACCCTATTATTTTCGATATCATATGGATATTGATGATGCGATTTTTATACCTGTCAAAGTATTAAATCTTCTTAAAAGAGAAGTGATTGAAAAGATGATGTTGTTAAAGGAAATTGTGCATCGAGATCGTAAAGGAGCGTACCAATACACATTTAAAAAGAATGATTTACAATATACTGAAGATACGTATTGTGAAATTGAAACACTTAACGATATAACAAATATAGATTATCATTATCTAAGTAATAATCATTCTCTTGTAAACGATTACGTGTATTATAAAGGAAGTAGTGTTAATGAAAAAGATCAATATTATCCTACAAAGTGTGCTAGTCAGCTTGGTGATTTAAATCATTTGGTAACCAATGCCATTTCCTATACTACATTTAATGTCACAAATAGTTACGCTATTAAGTTTTTACATGATTGTAAAATTAATACAGTTTTTTTATCACTAGAACTAAACATAAAACAAATAGAAGTGATGCTTAAAGCATTTAAGCATCGTTATGGTTATGCAGCAAACGTTGGTATATTTAAGTCTGGTCGACGAGATTTGATGATTATGAAGTATTGTTTAATTAATAATACATTAAAAGATGGTACCAAAAAGGCTTGTGCACTATGTAGAAAAGCAGAATATCAGTTGCTTGATTATAATCAAGAGGCTTTTCCATTATATGGAGATGCACATTGTAATTTAAGACTTTTAGATTCTAAAGACTATCACTTTGATCAAAGGATTTCAGGAGTAAATAATTATTATATACAGAAATATTCTTTTTTATAAAGGTATTGTAAAAGTAAAACAATATTGAAATCTGTTTTTAATATTGTTTTTTTTTGGTATAATTAATAGATGTAAATGGAGGTTTTTTCATGTTTTTGAAAAGAATCGAAATGCAAGGTTTTAAGTCCTTTGCGGATAAAGTTATCATACAGTTTGAAGATTCTGTTACGGGAATTGTTGGACCAAATGGATGTGGAAAAAGTAACATTACGGATGCCATACGTTGGGTTTTGGGAGAGCAATCTGTTAAGTCTCTTCGTGGTGATAAAATGACAGATGTAATTTTTGCTGGTAGTGCCGATCGTAAAATGGTTAATATGGCAGAAGTAACATTGGTTTTTGATAATACAAAGCGATATTTAAATAGTGAACAAGATGAAATTGAAATTACTCGTCGTATCTTTCGTAATGGACAAGATGCTGAGTATTTAATTAATCGTAATCCATCACGATTAAAAGATATTGTGGAATTAATTTTAGATAGCGGTTTGGGAAAAGATTCTTTATCTATGATTTCTCAGGGCAATATCGTAAGTTTTGCGGAAGCCAAACCGATTGAACGTCGTGCTATTTTTGAAGAAGCAGCTGGGGTTAGTAAGTATAAAAAGCGTAAAATTGAATCTTTAAATAAATTAGCACGTACAAAAGATAATCTAGATCGTGCCTTTGATATTCTTAATGAGTTAGAGAAACAAGTATCTCCATTAAAAAGACAAGCCAAAAAAGCAGAATTATATCGTGAAAAGAAAGCTCGTTTAGAACAAATTGAAATAGCAGTATTGGTAGAAGAGATTAAACAATTAAATTTACAAAAAGAAGAGATTAAAAAAAGTTTATTTGATATTGAGACAAATACGATGATGCACCAAACACAAATTCAAGTGTTTGAAAATACTACAATTGAGGCAAAACAGGATGTTCATCAGTTAGATCGAGAAATTAATAAGTTACAAGATGATTTAATGAAGACAGTAAATGAAATTCAAATTCTAGAAACTAGAAAAATTGAATTAGATGAAAAACGTAAGTATTTAATCGAAGTAGGGAATAGTGAAGAAAAGGCATTACAATTACAAAATTTATTAGATGAAGCGAAGTTTGAATATGATGATCGTTATCAACGATTAAATAAAATTCATGTAGAAATACAATTGTTAAGTAAACAATTAAGTGATACCGCTTTAGAATTAATTAATGCAACTCAGGCAAAAGAGGAAGCAGATAGTATTTTACGTCGTAACGAAAATCGTAAAGAAGTCTTAGAAAATTTAATTAAAGAGCCATTTAATAATCAAGCTGGTGTAAAAGCCGTTATGGATAACAAGCAACATTTATTTGGGGTAATTGGGGTGGTAGGACAAGCAATTAAACCAAAAAGTGGTTATGAAGAAGCAATTGCGACTGCTTTAGGTTTTGCCATGTATAATATTGTAACTAAGGATGAAGAAAGTGCTCGTCATGCAATTGCCTTTTTAAAGAAAAATCAATCAGGTAGGGTAACATTTTTGCCATTAAGTGTTTTAAAACAAAGAAATATTGGACATGATCATAGTATTATATGTCAAAATACGGTAGGATATCTAGGTTTAGCTAGTGAATTTGTAGATTGTGATGAAGAGTTTGCTTTGGTTAAGCTATCGCTATTAAATAACGTTTTAATTACAGATAGCTTAGAACATGGTAATCATTTAGCTCGTTTATTGAATTATCAATATAAAATTGTTACTTTAGATGGAGATTTCATTGCAAAAGGTGGAGCAATGACAGGGGGGAAACTTAAGAATGCAACCTCTCTTTTAACGGTTCAAAAAGAATATGACAATATCATTAAAGATTTACAATCGTATCAAGCTCGTAAAGAATTAGCTTATAAGGCTTATTTTGATATTGTAAAGCAAAAAGAAGAAATTGATCGTAACATTCAGGAAAAGCGTATTCAAAGTGCTCAGTTAGAACCGGTTGTAGATGCGAAACGTGCAAAATATGAAAAATTAAAGAGTGATTTAGAACTGTTAGGTGGTCATAAACAACAAGAAGTAGATTTTTCCAATACCGTTGTGCAGTCTTTAAATCAAGCATATTCATTACGTGATCAAATATCTACTTCAATCAAATTAAAACGAGATAATCGACTAAAAGCAAGTGCAGATATTGAACGTAAGGAGCAACAAATAAGACAATTACGCAAGGAATTACAACAAACCGTTGAGCAAGAAAAGATTATGATTTCATCACAAGCAAAGATTGAAACCAAGCTTGAAAATAACTTAAATCGTTTGACAAGTGAGTATCAACTTACCTATGAATTTGCTTTAGAGAAATATCAAGATGATACACTTGCCAATGCCAAAGAGGAAGTATTAACACTGCGTAATGAAATTGATGCATTAGGTAATATTAATATGAATGCTCCGGAAGAATATAGTGAAGTAAATACTCGTTATGAGTTTATGAAAAAGAATTATGATGATCTATGTAATAGTCGTGATAAAATCTTAAAAGCGATTGATGAAATGGATAGCATTATGATTAAGCAATTTAAAGAGATGTTTGATAAGATTAATCAAGAACTTAATCATACGTTTACTAGCTTATTTAGTGGTGGAAAAGCTAAATTAATTTTAGAAGATCCAAATGATATTTTAAATACAGGTATTGATATTGATGTACAACCTCCGGGTAAGTCTGTACAAAACATCCGTTTGTTTTCAGGTGGTGAAAAGACGTTAATTGCGATTTGTGTGTTGTTTACGATTCTTAAAGTTCGTCCGGTACCATTAGTGATTTTTGATGAAGTTGAGGCGGCTTTAGACCAAGGAAATGTAGAACGTTTTGCTAAGTACATTAAAAACTTTTCAGAAGATACACAATTCATCATTGTTACCCATCGTCCAGGTACCATGGCACAGGCAGATGTCTTATATGGTGTTACAATGCAAAAACAAGGTGTTTCACAAATGTTAAAGGTTAAACTATTGGATGCGGTGTCGATGGCAGATGAAAGACAAGGAGAGTAGGAATGGGATTTTTAGATAAGTTAAAACAATTAGTGACTGGAAAGAATAAAAAAGATAACGATCAATATTTAAGTGGATTTGATAAAACAAAAGAAAGTTTTGGTAAACGTTTAGGAGGATTTCGTTTAGGATTTAAAAGTATCAATGAAGATTTTTTGGAAGAATTAATGATTGTTTTATTGGAAAGTGATATTGGTATTACCACAGCGAATGAAATCATTTCATTACTTCAAAAGAAAAGTAAAAATTATGTTGTTCTTAATTTTGATGAAGTGATGGATTTATTAGTAGAATCTATGGCTGAGATTTATGGTGAAGAAGCCATTGAAATAAGTCTAAGTGTAAGCCCCACAGTTATTATGGTAGTTGGTGTCAATGGCTCAGGGAAAACGACTTCATGTGCCAAATTAGCATACAAATATTTACAGATGGGGAAAAGGGTTGCCTTGGTTGCAGGAGATACCTTTCGAGCAGGTGCTATTGAACAATTGTCGATGTGGGCAAGTCGTTTAAATGTTCCAATTATTAAAGGAAAAGAAGGACAAGACCCAAGTAGTGTACTGGTTGATGGTTGTCGTTATGCTAAAACAAATAACATTGATATATTGATTTGTGATACAGCAGGGCGTTTACAAAATAAGGCTAATTTAATGAATGAACTTTCTAAAATGAAACGAGTATTAGGAAGAGAAATTGAAGGAGCTCCTCATTATACTTGGTTGGTATTGGATTCAACAACTGGGCAAAATGGTCTTAGTCAAGCATCAATTTTTAATGAAATTACATCATTAGACGGTATTATTCTTACCAAAATGGATGGTACTAGTAAAGGTGGTATTGTAATCGCCATAAAGAATATATTAAAGATTCCAGTTTTATTTTTGGGATTAGGAGAAGGGTTAGAAGATTTAAAAGAATTTGATTTAAATATGTATCTTTATAGTATTACACAGGGAATTAAAGATGTTAAAGAAGACGGAATATTATAATTATTTGTTAGATTTCTATGGTATATTGCTTACAGAAAAACAGCTAACCATGATGAATTTTTATTATAAAGATGATTTATCATTGAATGAAATTGCAGATATTCATGAAGTATCAAAAAGTGCAGTTTACGATTTAGTGAAACGTTGTGAAAGTTTGTTGGATGGATATGAAGAAAAATTAGGATTATATCATAGCTATCAACAACGTCAAGAAATATATCAAGAGCTTGAAAAATTAAATAATGAAAAAATTAATAGTTTAGTTCATAAATTAAAAGATACAGAGTAGGGAGGATTGATTTTATGAGTAAAATTATTTCAGTTAATGCAGGTAGTTCATCATTGAAGTTTCAATTATTTTTAATGCCACAAGAAAAGGTATTAACATCAGGGATTGCAGAGCGTATTGGTTTAGAATCTGGTATTTTTACCATTAAGATAAATGGGGAAAAGTTTACAACAGAGCTTCCAATTCCAGATCATAAAGTTGCGGTTAATTTATTGCTTGATGCATTGGTTAAACATCAAGTTGTATCTTCATTAGATGAAATTAATGGTGCAGGACATCGTATTGTACAAGGTGGTAGCTTTTATGATAAATCTGTTAAAGTAAATGAAGAAGTCGTAGAACATGTAGCCATGCTATCGGAGCTTGCTCCATTGCACAATCCTGCACATCTAGTGTGCTATAAAGCGTTTAAAGAAGCATTACCAAGCATTGGGCATGTCTTTGTCTTTGATACTGCATTCCATCAAACAATGACGGAAGAATCTTATTTGTATCCTGTTCCATATGAATGGTATAAAGACTATAACATTAGACGTTATGGTGCTCATGGCACATCACATCAATACGTTGCATATGAAACTGCAAAAGCAATGAATAAAGATATTAAAGACTTAAACATCATTACTTGTCACTTAGGGAATGGTGCTTCTATTACGGCTGTAAAAGGTGGAAAATGTATTAATACCTCAATGGGTTTAACTCCTTTAGGTGGTATTATGATGGGTACACGCTGTGGTGATATTGACCCAACGATTGTATTTTATATGATGAAAAAATTAAATGCTACACCTGATGAAATGGATGTATATTTAAATAAGAAATCTGGTATGTTAGGGGTTAGTGGTTTATCAAGTGATGCACGTGATATTGAAAATGCTGTTCAACAAGGGAATGAACGTGCTATTTTAACACAAAAAATCTATGTAAATCGTGTTATTAATGTGATTGGTGGATATGTTATGCAATTAGGTCATGTTGATGCGATTGCATTTACAGCTGGTCTTGGTGAAAATGATACACATTTAAGAGAAATGATTTTAAATGGTTTAAAAGAAGCATTACATTTAGATATTAACTATGAGGTTAATGCTAAAACACGTGGTAAATTACAATTAATTTCGAATGAAGCATCCAATGTAGCTTTATGGGTTGTACCAACAAATGAAGAATTGGTAATTGCCAAAGATACTTATGAAATTTTAGGTTTATAGTATGTTAGAGGATTTATTACATCTAATTGAAACGTATAATACCATTACAATTTTTCGGCATCAAAATCCTGATTGTGATGCCTTAGGTTCACAGTTTGGTTTAAAACAATGGATTAAGGATAACTACCCGAATAAAGATGTATATTGTTTAGGGAATCAAGAAGATGAATTGTTTCCAAAGATGGATGTTATTGAGGAAGAAAGAATGAAACAGTCTCTTGCGATTATTCTTGATACGGCTAATAGCGAAAGAATTGATGATGAACGTTATAAACTTGCAGATAAAAGTATTAAAATAGATCATCATCCATGTGATGAAACTTATGGTACTTACAATTATATATATTCTAACATGGCTGCAACTTGTGAGATTTTAGCACAATACTTTTATGATATGCAAGCAGTTAAAATTGTTTCAAAAGAATGTGCAACTTATTTATATCATGGATTATTAACAGATACTTTAAGTTTTAAAACGCCTAGTACAAGTGAAAAAACATTGTTTCTAGCATCGTTTTTAGCTTCTAAAAATATTAATATTGCACATATTAACCAAAGAATTTTTAATAAATCGTTGGATGAATTTCAATTTATTAGCTATTTGAGATCAAAATTAATTATTGATAATCATGTAGGATATATTGTTTTATCATTAGATGAACTTAAGCAATATAATCAAACGGTAAGCATGGCAAAAAACTGTGTTTCTGAGTTTGGTAATATTAAAGAAATAACAACATGGGCAATTTTTGCAGAAGTTACAGATGGTGTTTTTGATGGTTCGTTGCGTTCAAGATGTGTGCAAGTCAATGATCTTGCCTCAAAATATCATGGTGGTGGTCATTATTTTGCTGCCGGTGTAAAACACTTATCAATAAAAGATATAGAAGCATTAATAAAAGCATTAAAAAAGCGTGCTTGTAAATATATTAACTAAATTGAATTGCAGGATTAAAGCATGTATAATGGTTTAGGTCAGGAGGAAATAGAAATGACAACAATGAATAAAAAAGCATTAGTAGATGTGATTGCTGAAAAAAATGGAATGACAAAAAAAGAGGCTAACGATACATTGGAGTTGATTTTAACTACAATTTCAGAAGCATTGAAAGATGGAAATAAAGTTGATTTAGCCGGATTCGGTAAATTTGAAACAAAAGTACGTAAAGCTCGCACAGGTATCAATCCTGCAACAAAAGAAAAAATTACAATCGCAGCAAGTAAGTCAGTTGGCTTTAAGGCTGCAAAATCGTTAAAAGACTTAGTTAAATAATGAAAAAGTGGTATATAAGTACCACTTTTTATTTTTATAACACAACTTCGCATAATGGTTATTATGCGAATTTTATTTCAATAAATTTAAAACTGATTTACCAATACCTGGATTTTCTACATCGAAGTTATCAGCTATTGTAGCTCCTAGGTCTGCAAATGTCTCTCTAATTGGTAATAAACCACTTCCTGTAAAGGATTTGGAATAAATGAACAATGGTACCATTTCTCGTGTATGGTCTGTTCCGGTCCATGTAGGATCATTTCCATGATCAGCAGTAACAATCAATAAATCATGATCTTGCATACCTTCAATGAATGTTGCAAGTTTTTCATCAAATTTAATTAGTTCATTTGCATAGCCGATTGGATCTCTGCGGTGCCCCCACTTTGCATCAAAGTCAACTAAATTGGTAAATACAAGTCCATTGAAGTCACGGTCTAATAATTCAATTGTTTGTTCCATACCATGAACAGAACTTTTTGATTTTAAAGCATCAGTAATACCTTCGCCATCAAAAATATCTTTGATTTTACCAACAGCAATAACATCATAGTTATTTTCTTTTAAACTGTCTAATACAGTTTTCCCAAAGGGTTTTAAAGCATAATCATGACGATTTGCAGTACGAGTAAATCTTCCTTTTTCTTTACCAACAAACGGACGAGCAATGACTCTTCCTACTTTCCATTCATCTTTCATTGTAATATCACGAGCAATTTGACAACAACGATATAATTCATCTAAACCGATTACTTCTTCACTTGCTGCAATTTGAAGTACAGAGTCAGCGGAAGTATATAAAATTAACTCTTTAGTTTCTATATGTCTTGGTCCAAGTTCATCTAGAATCTCTGTTCCACTTGCGGCTTTATTTCCAATGTATTTATAACCAGTTTGTTTTTCTAGTTCATCTACCAATTCTTGTGGAAAGCCATGTTCGGTAAAGGTAATAAACGGTTTATCAATGTATAATCCCATGATTTCCCAGTGACCGGTCATAGTATCTTTTCCTAATGAAGCTTCCATCATTTTTGTGTAATAGCCTATAGTTTGATTATTTGGTTCCATACCAGGTATAGAAACTAAATTATATAGTCCTAGCTTATGTAAAGTAGGTAAAACTAAGCCGTTGTTTTTTTCGGCAATATGTTTGAAGGTATTTGCTCCTTCATCTCCATATTTATAAGCATCCGGCATATACCCTACCCCTGCAGAGTCAATCACAATCGTAAACACACGTTTAAATTTTTTCATTTTCTCAAGTCTCCTTTTAACATAGTATTTTCAAAATATTGTTTATATGTATCCTTTAATTTCTTTTTATTTACATGCGTATAAATTTCTGTTGTTTTTACATCTTGATGTCCAAGTAGTTCTTGTATAGAACGTAAATCAGCACCATTTTCCAGTAAATGCGTTGCATAACTATGCCTTAACTTATGTGGTGTGACATGTTTATTGATACCTGTTTGTAAAGCAGCTTCTTTAAGGATTAGTTGGACATATCTTGGGTATATCGGTTTTGAAAAGCGATTGATAAAGAATCGATTGGTATTTTTTTTAACCCAAAGTGGTCGTATGTTATTAAAATAATGTAAAATGACCTCTTTTGATGCTTCCGGAATAGGTATTAACCTTTGTTTTTCTCCTTTTCCTTGTATTTTAACAATATTTAATTGAAAATCAATTTGATTTACCGTTAAGTTACAACATTCAGAAACACGTAACCCTAAAGCATATATCATTTCTATTATCGTTTTATTACATATTCCAGTTGGAGAATCATCAAATTGTTTTAAGATTGCATTAATTTCTTCTACTGTTAAATAAACCGGATATGTTTTCTCAGTTTTTTTAACTTTTAAATTACTTGCAACATTTTTAATATCATATTTGAATTTAATAAATTTATGAAAATTTCTTATCGATGTTGCGATATGAGCTAATGTTGAAGATTGATACTGATGGTGGATTGACTGTAAATATTCTTGGATGATTGAAAATGTTATATGTTGAACTTCCATAATGTGATTTTCATTTAAGTATTGTTCATATTTCTTTAACTGTATACGATACATTTGTATGGTATGCATTGATTTACCTTGATTAATACCAATCTCAATAAAATATTCATTGAGTGCGTGATGTATGTTCATAGAATAACCTCTAGAACATTATAACATTTTTTAAAGCATTATTTCTTTAAAATTGAATGTAATGTTTTTAATGGTTTCGTTTTTAACGATTGATTTAATTCATTAATAATTTGATGCGTTTCTTGTCTTTTTAGTTCAAATAGAGTTAATTGTTGATTGGTATCTTGATATTGATCTAAACCATGAATAGAAATGCCTAATAAACGTATCGGAATGGTATCTTCGATTTCTTCATAAAGATTTATGATTTCATTATAAATCGAAGATTCCAAACAAATGCTTTCAGTCAATTTTTTACTACGATTTACAGTCTTAAAATCAAAATACTTAATGGTTAATATAATAACATTACCCATAATTCCTTTTTGCTGTAAACGATAGGCTAATTGTCTGGATAGATTATGTAAGATTACATTGATTATTTCATATTGAAAGGTATCTTCTTTTAGCGTTGTTGATATGCCTATAGATTTACGCTCATAGTTTGTAATAAGTTCTCTATGATCAATACCAAAAGCCATTTTTTGAATGATTGTAGCGTTTTTACCAAGAACTTGTTTTAAACGGATGTAATCTTGGTATTGGGCTAAGTCAGAAATGGTAAAAATACCAATGCTTTTAAGCAGATTGGCTGTTTTACTACCAATATAACGCATTTCTTCTATTGGTAATGGCCAAAGTTTTTGTTGAACTTCTCGCTTACGAATAACAGTAATACCCATTGGTTTTTTCATATCAGAAGCCATTTTAGCAAGTAACTTATTGGGTCCTATTCCTATTGAAGATGGTAATTGTAAGGAAGTTAAAATTTTATTTTGTATTTCATAAGCCAAATCTAATGGCTTTTCATATTTAAAGATAAGTTCGGTTACATCAATATAGCATTCATCAATCGATGTTTGTTCCAGTATTGTACTATACTTTGAAATAAGCTGAATAAATGATTCTGACAATTGTTTGTAATAATCATAATTACCATTTAAAATTTTTAAGTTTGGACATAGTTTTTTTGCTACTTCAACACTCATAGCGGATTTAATACCAAAAGATCTAGCAATATAATTACAAGTAGATACTACACTACGACTACTAAAACCAGAAATAGCGAGTGGTATATCTTTTAATTGAGGATTTAAACGTATTTCAGCACTTGCAAAAAATGCATTTAAATCAATATGAAAAATGACTTTAGCCATAAATATCTTGTTGGTTCTTTTTAAGTAATTCTTCTGCAGCTTTTAAACTACTTTCAGATAAGACATCATTAGATATATAAGCAAGTTGCTCAATGCGCTGTTGGTAATTTAATAAGGTAACATCAGTTACCGTATGCGTGTCCTTATCTTTTTTACAAACGTGATAATGATAATTACTACATGAAGCTACTTGAGCAAGATGCGTAACGGCAAACACTTGAGTGTTCATAGAAATTTCAAGCATTTTTTGACCTATCACACTTGCGATCGGTCCACTTACACCTGTATCGATTTCGTCAAAAATAATCGTTTTAATTCCTTGTAATTGACTAAAAACTGTCTTAATCCCGAGCATTAAACGTGAAAGTTCTCCTCCTGAAGCAACTTTTGTTAATGGTTGTAGACTTTGATTCAAATTCATGGCGACATAAAATTCAACGTCATCAATACCATCACTACTTACTTTACCTTCACAAATTTGGATTTTAAATTGAGCGTTATTTAACATCAAGTCTTTTAAATGTTGTTGTATGTGTTTTTCAAGTTCAAGCGCTTTTTGTTTTCTTATTTTACTTAAGGTATTTGATGCGAAGTAAAACTCCTCTTTTGCAATGTGTAGCTGTTTTTGCAGTTGCTCCAAAACAACGCTTCGATGTTCAATGTTATGAATTTTTTCTTCAAATTCTTTTTTTGCATTAAATATACCTTGAATTGTAAATTGGTATTTTCGTTTTAAACGATTAATAATAAATAGACGTTGTTGTATTTCATTTACTTGATCTAGAGAATAATCTATAGAATGAATATAATTATTAATACTTTCATAAATATCTTCCACCTCCAAATAAGCTGAATGCAAACGTGAAGCCAATTCTTCAAATTCAGATAATTCATTGAGTTTTTTATATGAAGTATAAATATGGGCCAAAACCTGATTGTGTTCAATTAATTCAATAAGAGCATTTATTGTTTCAAATGATTTTTCATAGGTTTTTAATTGCTTTTCTTGTTCTTCTAACTCCAAATCTTCATTTTCTTTGATATCTGCATTATTAATTTCTTCTAATTGAAACTTAAAATAGTCTAAATCTTGTAGATTATAGGTTTGATTAATTGCTATATCGTATTCTTCTTCTGCCTTTTTTAATTGAAGATATTTTTCTTTTACTTCTTTAATTAGTGTAGTGTCTTGAATATATGTATCTAATAAATGAATATGATTATTTGCAGCTAATAAGTATTGGGAATCATGTTGACTGTGGATGTCAATATATTGGCTAAGACAATCTTTTAAAAAAGATAGAGTAACATTACGATGATTGATTTTGATACTATTTTTTTGTTGTGAAATAATACGTGTAATGATTAATTCATTTTCTACTTCAATTTCAGCATCTTTTAGTTTTTCTTTTAAATCGAAACAATCATCAATCAGGAATACACCTTCAATAATTGCTTGACTTGCCCCTTTTTTAATAACACTGACATCAATACGTTGCCCTTTTAAATAACTAATCGCATCAACGATAATAGATTTTCCAGCTCCGGTTTCACCAGTAAACGCAGAAAAGCCTTGATTAAATTCAAGGTTAATTTCATCGATAATGACAAAATCTTTAATATAAATACTTTTTATCATACAACCTCTTTATCATAATATGTCTTTATCTCTTTAAATAATGTATCTAAATCGACTTTGTAGTGCTTTTTAACCGATGCTAAGTCTCCGGCTTCCACAAAAACATCTTCAATTCCAATACGTTTGACAATCATAGAAATAGCTTGATCATTGTAATGTTCAATAATAGCACTTGATAAACCACCCATTACCATATCTGTTTCATACACAATGATTTGTTTCTTTTTTTCTGCGAGTTTATTTAAACAAGTAGTATCAATTGGTTTAATGAATCTTGCATTAATTAAATCAACAGACAGATGTAATGCTTCTATTTGCTTTTGAATTTCTAAGAGTTCTGGTCCATAACTTATGATACTCAGTTTATTGTTGTTATCGTAAATTAGTTCTTTCCAACTACCAACAGTAATATGTTCAAAAGGTTGTTCTTGATAATACGTTGCTCCTCTTGGATAGCGTATTACAAAAGGATGCTTTTGATTGAATGCTGTATATAATAAATTTCCTGCTTCAAGAGAGTCTTTAGGTTGCGAGATAATTATATTTGGAATACTACGCATCATAGAAATATCAAATACTCCTTGATGGGTTGGTCCATCTTCTCCAACAATGCCTGCTCGATCTACACCAATTACAACAGGTAAATTCATTCGAGCTACATCATGATTAAGCTGGTCATAACTTCTTTGCAAAAACGTTGAATAAATAGATAAAAAAGGTTTTTTACCACTACTGGCAAGTCCTGCTGCTAGAGTCATCGCATGTTCTTCAGCAATTCCACAATCAAAGGAACGTTCTGGAAATTGTTTGAAAAAACTTTCTAACTTACTACCGGTAATCATAGCGGGTGTAATAGCTAAAATATCGTTATCTTGTTTTGCTAGACGTTCGAGATTTAAAGATATAACACTTGACCATGATTGAAAATTCTTTGGTAATGAAGATAATACCTGTCCATTTTTAGGATCAAAAGGTGGAGTGCCATGCCATCTACCAAAAATATCATTTTGAGAATGTTTATATCCTCTTCCCTTTTCTGTAATTACATGTACAACAACTGGACCGTTATGTTTTTTAGCTACTTCTAAAACATTGATTAAGCTTTTTATATTATGACCATTCACTGGACCTAAATACTCTAAGTTTAATTCACCAAAGATACCGGTATGAACAACATTCTCTTTAATTACGTTTTTAATACTTGTCATTTTATCTAATACTTTGCTACCAAGTTTATTATTTTTTAATATAGAACGAAGTTCTTCTTTAACGTTGTTGTAGGATTTAGATGTACGTAAATTTGCAAATCCATTAGTTAAAGAACCAACATTTTGAGAAATGGACATATTATTGTCATTAAAAATAATAATCATATTTTTGTTTAAATGACCGATGTGATTTAGTGCTTCTAAAGACATTCCACTAATCATTGCACCATCTCCAACAATAGGAACAACATGATAGTTTTCTTTATTTAAATCACGTGCAATTGCCATACCTAAAGCTCCTGATAAGGCTGTTGCCGCATGTCCAGCTTCCCAAACATCGTGAATACTTTCTTTACGTTTTTGAAATCCTGATAGACCATTATACTGTCTTAAACTATCAAAACTTCCAGCACGTCCTGTTAGAATTTTATGTACATAGCTTTGATGTCCTACATCAAATAAAAATTTATCTTTAGGAGAACGAAAAACATAATGTAATGCAATGGTTAATTCTACGACACCAAGATTACTTGATAAATGCCCCCCTGTTTTACTAATGGAGTTAATCAAAAAATTTCGTATATCACAAGCTAATTCATCAAGCTCCTTATACGACAATTCCTTTAAAAAATCAGGTGATTTAATCTGTAAAATATCCATAGATTATCCTCCACTTATTTATTTCGTAATTTCAATAATGTAATCATATTTTTAATAGTAGTAAATTCTTTATTTAATGTTGAAAGTAAATGATAAATATTATCAAAATAACGTTCATATAGCTGTTCAGCTTGAACAAGGTCATAAAAAGATAATATCGTTGTTTTTCCATTATCCGCATCACTTAAAGATTTACCTAGTGTTTCAAAGTTGGAAGTTGCATCTAAAATATCATCTTTAATCTGAAATGCAATGCCAAGTTTATAACCTATTTCTTGCCATTTTTGTAAATCTTCTTCATGTTTACTGATAATACATGCTCCCATCAAAGCAGCAGCGAAAAGCTTACCTGTTTTATGCAAATGAATATCTAATAAGTCATCTTCACAAATCTTTGTAGATTCTGCTTCAAAGTCTTTGATCTGCCCATAGATCATGCCATTTGCACCACTACAATCAGCTAGAAGTTGTATCAGGGCTACTTTTTGCTGATCAGATAGCACGTCATTTGTTATATGTTGAAAGGCATAAGTTAAAAGACCATCTCCAGCTAATATCGCAATCGCTTCATTGAATTCATTATGACATGTTTTCATGCCTCGACGAAAATCATCGTCATCCATTGCAGGTAAATCATCGTGAATCAAAGAATACGTATGAATCATTTCAAGACTAGCAGCAAAATGGTTTGCCAAATGAATATCACATTGATAATCATTTACTAAAGCATATACCATTTGCGGACGCAAACGCTTCCCTTTAGCAAACAAAGAATAGCTCATTGCATCTTTTACCCGACTATCTTTAATCTCTTCAAGTGCTTTTTCCAAGATGTGTTCAAAGTTACTATTCATGTTCCAGTTCCTTATCATTAATAAGTTTTGATACTTTATCTTCATATTTCTTCAAATCACGATCTAGAGTTTTAATTAAACTCAAACCTTCTTCAAATAACTTCAAAGAGTTTTCTAACCCTACTTCATTATTTTGAAGTAATGATACAATTTCTTCTAAACGATTCATAGAAGCTTCAAAATTTAATTTTGTCATTCGTTATCTCCTTTACAAGGCTTACAATACTACCATCTTTAAGTTTTGTTTCTATAACCATATCTTTAGAGACATCTTTTACAGACTTAATAAGTTGTTGGTGACTATATGTTAAGCTATATCCACGTTTTATCACTTTAAGTGGAGAATAAGCATCCATTAATTCAATCTGTTGAGCAAGAGTTGTTTTGTAAGCGGTAAATATATTTAATATCTGATTTTCTAAATCTTGTTTATCTATATTCAGTTTCTTACGATAAAAATCCATCGTTTGTTGATATAAATTGATAAGCATTTGTTGTTTAAATGTAATGGATTGACGTAATAGTTCGATGGTTGAAGTATAGTAAATCAATTTTTGATATAAATAATCCAATCGAAAACTCTTTTCTTGTATAAAATAGTTACTACGTGTAAATAATGGAAGTTGACGATATGTATTTATGGTTTTGCGCATTTTAGCCAATTTTTGTTCTATACTATGTTTTAAAAAAGAATGTCTTACTACTAACTCTTTTTTTACATCATGTATTTCTGGTGTTGCATACATAGCGGCATACGTAGGTGTAGATGCTGCATAATCAGCAACATAATCCACAAGAGTTGTATCCGATTCATGACCAACACCAGTGACAATAGGTGTTTTTAATTCAAAAATACACTTTACAAGCTCAACGGAATTAAAACACCATAAATCTTCAATAGACCCACCGCCACGAGCTAAAATAATTGTATCAAACTTTTGTAAATCACAGTAAGCTAAAGCATTTATAATCTCTCTATCCGCTTTTTGTCCTTGAACAAGAGTTGTATAATGATAGACTTTACATACCGGCCAACGCTTTTGAATGGTTTTTACCAAATCATGATAAGCAGCACTATTATCCCCTGTCACTAAGCATATACGTAAAGGATACTTCGGTATCATTTTTTTATGTTGTTGATCAAAATATCCTTGTTGATAAAGTTGTTCTTTCAATTTTTGAAATTGAACATACAAATCGCCAATACCATCCATTTGAATACGATACACTATCAGCTGCAAAGAACCTGTTTTTTCAAAAATAGTCGGTTGTGCAAGAATAATAATGCGATCTCCAACTTTAGGTGTAAAGTTTAAATTATTGGTATAATTTTTCCACATCACACATCTTGCATTGGCTTCTTGATCCTTTAGTGTAAAATAAATATGTCCACTTGGATATTGTTTGTACTCACTGATTTCTCCACCGACATAGACTTGTTGTAGTTTAGGGTCAAATTCTAATTGTTTTTTTATATAAACTAATAAATCTTTAACTTTAATAACACTCATATACGATCAAGCACACCATTAATAAGTTTGTAAGCTTCATCATCACAATATGTTTTTGCAAGTTCTACCGCTTCATCAATAATGATGCTTGGTGTAGCTACTTTATTATCAAATTCTGAACATGCCATTAGCAAAATTGCCTGCTCAATATAACCTAAACGATGAAAACTCCAATCTTCTAGCACTTCATTAATATATTCAATAAAACGTTCTTTATGTTCAATACTATGAAGAATTAATATACGTTCAAAATCATCTAGTTCCTTTAATGTTTTGTCAAAATTATCTATTACACTTTCAGCAATGTCTTTATCTAATAGTAGATGTTGATATAGACAAATCATTGCTAAAACACGGATATCATGTCGTTTCATAAACCATCCTCCAATGCTAAATATTTTACCATATTTCTATGAATTTTTAAATAAAGCAATTCCCTTTCCCATTAAAAAAAAGCCATAAGGCTTTTATTTCTTTATTAATTTAATTTCAAAGTTTTCATCAAATTGAACAAGTTGTATATTTGCTGCTTGTAACATTTTCTTACTTGCAATTACAATATCTGAATCTGCATATTTATCTGATTGATATACAACTTTTTTAATTCCACTTTGAATAATCGCTTTCGCACATTCATTACATGGAAACAACGTTACATAAATTGTTGTATTACGTAAATCGGCATTACTATTTAAAATGGCATTTAACTCTGCATGTACAACATAGGCATATTTTGTATCAATCATATTGCCTTGTTTATCCCAAGGAAAGACATCATCACTACAGCCGATTGGAAAACCATTGTATCCGATGGATACCACTTTATTACAACTATCAACGATACATGCTCCAACTTGAGTCGAAGGATCTTTTGAACGTAAAGACGACAATTGAGCTAAACCCATAAAATACTGATCCCAACTTAATACATTACTACGTTTCATATAGCCTCCTATTTTGAATAAAAATCAATGATTTGTATATTTTTAGCATCAGCATAGTCTGAAAGACCTAAGACCTCATAAATTTCAAATACTTCTAAATCTGTCTTGTAATAGACATGATCTACAGGACGATCTTTTGAATTATAAATGAGTAGTATTGAGCCTAAAGATAAGGTAATAAAAGCAAGCAAAGCATTCTTTTTAATACGTTTCCAAAGTGGGTTGCTATCAAGATATAACCCGATAATTATACCAGAAACAAAGCCACCTAAATGTCCCAGCAAGGAAACATCCGGTAATAAACTAATAAACATATTAATACCCAACATATAAAACAGTTGACGTCGATATTCCGGTTGATTTACTAGTCCAGAACTGAAAGCATTTATAACAATTAATCCTAATAAACCATAAATACCACCACTTATACCTAAAGCAATCGTATTTCCTTGTAGTAAATAAACAAAGACATTTCCCATAATAATAGAAGCTATCATTGTCAAAAGCATATTTTTACTACCATACTTACGCTCAATACTAGGACCAACAATATACAAAGCATACATATTCATAAATAAATGAAAGAAATCAATATGTAAAAATCCTGAAGTTAAGAGTCGATAGTATTGATGTAAACCACGTACAAATGCTTGATAATATCCACCAAAAGCAACAATAATACTTACTTCGCTATAATTGTAATTTGTTTGATATTGAAAATAATACATTAAGAAATAAAGGATTAATGATATTGAAATCATCGTTATTGTAACCACCGGTTTTTGATGCAATGCTTTTTTACGTTTTGCGATTTCTTTAGAAGTTATAAAATAATCCTGTAAGGAATCACTAATACGCTTATACTCTTCGTTTACATCCATAACTTCATGCAGTACTTTTTTAATACCGGGATACCCTACCGTCAAATCAATACCACTATAATAACCTACATCAATAGCAACACTATCATATAATTCATTTTCTAAAATTTCATCTTGTGATATGTGAATATCTACAAAGTTAATATCCATGCGTAATGTTTTAGAAATAATATCTTTAATATGATTGATTTTCAGTTTATCATAGACAACAGAATCAATATTTTTCGTGGTAATACGTATCAATTGATAACAATTATTTTTACTATTTACCAAGTAGACTTCTTCATCATTTTTCATAGATGTATCTACAAAAATATAACCAAATTTTGTAATAAAGAATTCTACTAATTGATACATCTTTACATAATTTTCATTCATTTATATCTCCCCTTCAATGAAAGCTAGTGTTTTTCTAAATATTTCTGGTGGTTGAGCTTCTAATGTCATGACTTCATTGGTTCTTGGATGGGTAAAGGTAATTTGATAAGCATGCAACATTTGTCCTTGTGTTTCCAATGTTTTTTTATAACCATAACGTGGATCACCAACAATAGGATATTTAATATATTGCATGTGTACACGAATTTGATGTGTACGTCCAGTTAATAATTCACATTCTACCAAAGTATACTTATCATAACGTTTTATCACTTTAAAATGTGTAATAGCGTTTTTTGAATTATGTTGTGTCACCGTCATTTTTTGACGATCCTTACTATCACGTCCGATGGGAGCATCAATAGTACCATAATCATGAGGAATTACTCCATGTACCAATGCAAGATATTTACGCTTACATGTTTTTTCTTCAAGCTGTTTCGCAATGGCTTGATGTGTAAAGTCATTTTTACAAACAATTAATAAGCCGGATGTATCTTTATCGATACGATGAACAATACCAGGTCTTAATACACCATTAATACCACTTAAATCTTTACAATAATAGAGTAATCCATTGACAAGTGTATTATCATAATTTCCATTTCCCGGATGTACTACTAAGCCTTTTTGCTTATTTATTACTAATAAATCAGTATCTTCATAAACAATATCCAAATCCATTTTCATAGGCTTAGCAATGGTTTCCACAATTTCTGGTAGTTTTATTTTAATTTCATCCTTTAACTTTAACTTATAATTCGCTTTTACAATCGTATCATTCACATAAATACATTCTTCATCAATGAGCTGCTGAATGCGACTACGAGAAAATTCAGTGTGTAAGGCTAAATACTTATCTAAACGAATACAATCCAGTTCTTGTTCAATTTGTAATTGTTTACACATAATGTCCCTCTTTTTTTAGTAACATAGAAAAAATTAAACAACCTACTCCAATGACTAAAAATGAATCTGCTAAATTAAATACCGGGAAATGATAACTTCCAAATTGAAAAGATAAGAAATCAATCACGTATTGAAAACGTAAACGATCAATGAAATTACCAATCGTCCCACCAATCATAAGTACAATCCCAAGTTTAGATAATTTATCGTTATAATATGTTTTTACATACATAAAAACTAAAACTCCCAAGGCAATAACACTAATGATGTAAAAGAATATAATTTGTCCTTTTAATATAGACCAAGCTGCACCATCATTTAATACATAAGTAATATCAAAAAAATTAGGAATAATCTCAATTGTTTCATACAATTTGAGATTTGTACTAATGTAATGTTTTGTTAAAAAATCTGATGCAACTGTAAATAACAATAATAGAATGTGACTTATTTTAATGTTCATGTAAACTCCAATCTTTACTCATTATAACAAATATAACATCAATATTAAATTAAACTACTTGAAAATGTTGCAATAGCGTCTTCCTCTAATTCAAATGGCTCATATCTTTGATAAATTCTATGTAATACATCATCAAACTCCTCGAATGGATAAGAAGCCGTTTGATCTTGAAGATAATCTTCTTTAAGTATATCCATAAAGCCTTTTGGTAACGTTAAACGACGACTAGCCATTACTTTCCCTTTTGTTTCAAAGACGATTTCTAAAACATTATTATGCAAGAAATCATCGATGTGATCTAAATCTTGATAAGAAAATGGAATATCACTGGTTTCAAGACAATCATTAATCTGTATTAAAAACAGCTTTACCATACCTTTACTTATAAAGTGAATATTGATTGTATGATGTTTTAATGCCTTTATTTCATAATTGGTAAATACATCATCTACAACACGTATCATTAAATGTTGTTTAAAATCAAGATAAATGCCATTATTCAAATGCTTCATGTTTAACACCTTTCATTAGTTCATCTTGTAACTGTTCATTAAATTGATTTGTATATAAACGGTAATAATGTTGTTTTAAATTCATTAATGTTTCATGATTACCCTGTTCTATGATTTTACCATTTTGGATTACTAAAATAACATCAGCATTTACAATGGTACTCAAACGATGAGCAATAATAAATGTTGTTTTATCTTTCATGACATGTTCAATGGTATATTGAATAATCTTTTCTGTTTCACTATCAATAGAAGACGTTGCTTCATCTAACACATAGATACTTGGATTCGCTACAATTGCTCTTGCAAAAGAGATTAATTGTTTTTGTCCTGTAGAAAGTTTGTTTCCACCTTCTCCAACATCACTTTGATAACCTTTATCTAGTTTTTCAATAAACTCATCTGCCTTTAATAATTTACATGCACGATATATATCTTCATCTTCGGCATTTAAATTTCCATAACGAATATTTTCCATGATCGTGCCAGAAAATAGATGTGGAGCTTGTAAAACATACCCTATTTTACTATGTAACCAACCGATTGATCGTTTACGATAGTCTACACCATCAATTAATATCTCCCCAGAAATAGGTTCATAAAAACGACACAATAAATTTACAATTGTACTTTTTCCACTTCCTGTTTCTCCAATTAAAGCAACCGTTTGTCCGGCTTGAACCTTTAAATTAAAGTCTTTTAAAATTGGTTCCTTTTGATTATAATAAAATTCAATGTCTTTAAATTCAATATCACCCTTTATATCTTCATAATTCTCTGTTTTAGGTTGTAAAATAGTACCATACTTTTCAATGACTTCCTTGGTATCTACAATTGCAATTTCTTCATCTAATAAGCTGAAAATACGCTCTGCATTTGCAGAAGCATTCTGTGCTTCTGCATAAATATTAGCAAAATTACGCAATGGTTGAAAAAATTGATTTGCATATTGCAAAAATAATAACAGTGTTCCAAATGAAATCACACCTTGAAATACTTGATGTCCTCCTTGCCAAATTACTAATGCAATGGCAAAAGAAGAAACAAAGTTAATCAATGGACGATAGATATTTGAAAATAAACCAGCTTTAATGCTTGTATGCTTCATATTCAATGTATCGCCTTTAAACTCATCTAGATTTAAGGTTTCAATCCCTAATGTTTTAGTTGTCTTAGCTCCTTGAATCCCTTCATTAAAACGTCCGGTAATAATAGAGTTTAAACGACGTATTCCACGGTAATTCTTTAATATACGAATTTGAAACCAGTAACTAATATAATAAATAAATGGAACTACAATTAATACAAGTAGTGCTAATTTATAATTAACAATTAACATGATGGTTGTAGCAAACACTAAATAGCCTAAACCTGAAAACAAATCAATCAATGCCCATGACATGATTTCAGCTAAACGGTTTACATCACTGGTAACACGGCTAATAATCCATCCAACTGGAGTTACATCGAAATAAGAAAAAGACATTTTTTGTAATTTATGGAATAACTCTTGTTTTAAGGAATAAGCAAAAAACATTTCTAATTTGGCACAATGTTTAAAGAATAATAAATAACCAATAATAGTAACAATAATAACGAAAAAAGATACACCAATAAACAATGGAATTTTATCTAAATCACCATTTTTAATTAAGAAATAGTCAATAGCATAACTATTGATTAACGGAAATAAAATTTCTGATAAAGGTGTAATCGTATTAATAATCAATGCCGATAATAAGGTTTTTTTAATTGGCAAATAAACTTTAGCTAAGCGTAACCAGCTACTAAACTTGAATTTCGTATTACTAAAATCTTGTTCTTGAAAACGATTAGTCATCTTGCTCACCTCCTAAAATCATTTGGCTTTGAATTTCATAGATACGTTTATATAATCCCTCTTTTAAAATTAATTCTTGATGAGTTCCAATTGCTGAAATATTTCCCCCTTCTAAAACAACAATGAAATCTGCATCCATACAAGTATTAATGCGCTGCGTAATAATTAACTTTGTAGAATCTTTTGCAGTCTCTTTTAAAGCACGACGAATATTTTTTTCCGTCATATTGTCTACTGCAGATAAAGAATCATCAAAAATTAAAATAGGATATGGATGAATAATGGTACGTGCAATTGCCACACGTTGTTTTTGACCACCGGATAAAGTAACCCCTTTTTCACCTACTAAAGTATGAAATCCTTGATCAAACTGTTGGATTACATCATAAATAGATGCAGCCTTCGTTGCAGAATCAACATAACTTGAATCTTGATGTTCGTTGTTTAATGCAATGTTATCATAAATACTTTTTGAAAAAAGAAAAGGTTCTTGTAATACAATACCAATATGTTTACGTAAGTATCTTTTACTAAACGTATTGATATTATGACCATCAATATAGATAGCTCCTTCACTTACATCATTTAAACGACATAATAAGTGAACTAAGCTGCTTTTTCCACTTCCGGTAGGTCCAATAATAGCTACACTACTTCCAACAGGTATCGTTAAATCAATGTTTGATAAAATTGTTTGATTACTATCACCATAATGAAACGATACCTGATGAAAAACAATTTCCCCTTTAATTGGATATTCTTCTCCTACATCGATATCTTCAATCGGATAAGCAAAGATTTCATTGATACGCTTCGCTGCAATATATGCTTTACCGGCATCTCCAATTAATCTGCCTAAATTCGTAATTGGCCATACAATGGAAGAAGAATATGTTACAAATAAAAATAATTGTCCAAGTGTTAAGGTTTGATTACGGACTTGAAAAATACCAAAACCAACAATAAACATAATTTGAAGAAAAGCAATTAAGCTGGCACTTGACCAGTAAATACCAATTAATTCAATTAATTTTTCTGTAACTTTACGATATGCCATATTTTTTTCTTCAAATTTTTGCATTTCATATTGCTCACGATTAAACGCTTTTACCACACGAATACCGGTAAGAGATTCTTGAACAACGGTATTTAATTCACCATCCGCTTCATCACTGATTAAAAAAGATTTCGCAATATTTTTAGAATAAATAACAACCAATACAATTAGCAATGGAATAGCGATTAAAGAAACAAAAGCCATTTTAAAATTAATATTAAACAAAATCGCAACCGCAATAAATGGAATGGAAAGAGCATAGATTAATTCTGAAAATGTAGATCCTATAAAACGTTTTAAAGTGTCTACATCAGATGAACAACGTTGTACAATATCACCTGTTTTTAATTCATTGTATGTAGCATAAGGTATTAATTGTAAATGTTCAAACAAAGCATTTCTTAAATGAAATGTTGTATGTTCACTAACAATGGTTTGTAAACTATCTTTTAAAAATTGTAAAAGATATACACAGCCATAAATACTAATCATTAAAATAGCTGTAATCCAAAAATGTTGTTGTATAAATTCTATACCATAAAATAAAGATGCAATAAATCGAATGATTGGATTATGCACTGGTTGATTATTGATGACATGATCGATCACAAAATTATAGACTAAACCTGATAATAAAGATGCTAGTGTAAATAATACCGTAAACAATATCACTAATAACATAAGATATTTATATTTATGCATGTGTTTATATAGTAATTTAAACATCAAATCCCTCCTTTAAATAGAAAAATGCACGAATGTGCCTATTTTGCTAGAATATCATCTAACTTTGAAAATAACGCTTTATCAGCAATAACTAAAAGACGATCATTTTCTTCAATAACATATTGTGCATTTGGTGATATCGATAAATGTTCTTTGGGTTTTTTGCGTATACCTAATACGTTAATTCCAAAGCGTTTGCGTAAATCCAATTCAATTAATGATTTATTAACCCATGTCTTAGGAGCTATAATCTCCACAACACTATAATCATCATCAATGTCAATAAGATCAACGATATTGCTTGAAACCAACTGCTTGGCAACACGTTCTCCCATTTCACGTTCCGGTCGAATAACCCTATCTGCACCGATTTTTAAAAGAACCTGCATATACTTTTTATTTTTAGCTTTTGCAAGAATGTAAGGAACCTTTAATTCCTTTAAATTCATAATAGCCATAATACTTTCTTCTAAATGTGATCCCGTTGCGACAACAGCAACATCCGCATCTTGAATATCAATCGCTTTTAATTGTTCAATATCTGTAAAGTCAGCACGAATTGCTTGTACTACTTCATTTGAAATACGTTCTACGCATTCCATATTTTTATCAATGGCAATTACATCATGATTTAACTCTGAAAGCTTTGTAGCAATCGTTGAACCAAATATTCCTAAACCTAAAATTACATACGTTTTTCTTTCCATATTTTAACCTATTAACAGCTCCGCTTGAGGATACTCTAAAGCATTAACCTTTCTATTACGTGCATTTTTTATAATTGACAATGTAATGGTAATAGGACCGACACGCCCTATAAACATCAGCAATATTATAACAATTTTTCCTATACTTGTTAATAATGAAGTAATACCTACTGATAAACCAACCGTACCAATAGCACTAAATGCTTCAAATAACAATGTCATAGTTGGTAATGTTTCACTTTGCAATAATATAACAATCGCTATAAAAATAATAATCATATAAATAAAGAAAATAGCGAAAGCCTTACGAAATTGTTCCATTGAAATTTCTTTTTTGTATGTATGAACGTGATTGTAACCTCTTAATTGCTTAAATAAAGAAGTTAAAATAATAAAGATGGTTGATGTTTTAATACCACCGGCTGTACCGCCACTTGATCCGCCAATAAACATAAATACACACATAATTGCCAATAAACCTCGATTTAATAATCCATAGTTTAACGTTGCAAAACCTGCTGTTCGTAAGGTAACCGAATTAAAGAAAGCGATTAAGAAACGATCTGCAATTCCATAACTACCTAATGTATTAGGATTATTCCATTCTAAAATGAGTATTAAAACCATACCTGCAACAATTAAAGTAAACGTCATAAATAAGACTATTTTAGTATGAATCTTTAATTTATCAAAGAAAAAAGCAATGGGATATTTATCCTTATAAAAACGACGAATTTCTTCTTTTATATTAATCCAAACAGCAAAACCAAGACCACCAGTAATAATTAAACATGCAATAGTAAGATTCACAACTACATGTTGACTATACGGCATTAAACTATTGGTATACATATTATCAATTCCAGCATTACAAAAAGCTGAAATTGCTAAGAAAATGGCATTAAACATACCTTGTCCCCATCCATACTTTGGTATAAAGACAAACATTAAAATACATGCTCCAATACTTTCAAATAGAAATGTATACATGAACAAACTACGTAAAAAAGAAGGAATATTTTGTAAATCTAATTTATTCAAGGCATCTTGCATCATAATCTTTTCATTATGATGGAGTTTATTACGTAAAAATACGATAAACAAAGCAATAAAACTCATCAAGCCCAATCCACCTACCTGAATTAAAACTAATAAAACAAACTGTCCAAAAAAAGTATACTGTTCTACAACCGGAACAACGACTAATCCTGTTACACAAGTTGAAGTGGTAGCCATAAATAAGTTATCTAAAAAAGATAAAGGAGCTTGTTTATTACTAATAGGTAAGCTTAAAAAAAATGTACCAGTTAAAATAACAAGTATAAAAGATAAAGACAATAACCTTGCCGGTCCAATTTTACGTAAAAGATTACTTAACGAAATTTTTTGTTTTAACATATAACTACCTTCTTTATAAAGTATAATAATACTACATAATATTATAATATACAATTTACTTTTAAAATATATAATGTTATACTACACGGGTTATAGAAAGAAGAAACTATGAAATTTATTGAATTAAACTTATCGAAACCTCTATTACGTGCAATTGAAGATGTTGGCTATAATGAAGCAACCTATATTCAAGCAGCATGTATACCATCCATTTTAAACAATGCGGATGTGATTGGACAATCACAAACGGGAACAGGAAAAACAGCAGCCTTTTCGATTCCATTAATTGAAAAATTAAACAATGAACCAGTAAAGCATCCCTATGCAATCATTTTATCTCCAACAAGAGAATTAGCTTTACAAGTAGAAGCTGAACTTAAAAAATTTGCAAAATACAAAGAAGAAATAAGAACCACTTGCATTTACGGAGGAAGTCCGATTGCAAAACAAATCAGTGAACTAAAAAAGGGATGTCACGTTGTTGTGGGAACTCCAGGAAGAATTATTGACCACATTCATCGTAAAACATTGAAATTACATGAATGTAATACGATCATTCTTGATGAAGCAGATGAAATGCTAAATATGGGGTTTCGTGAAGATATTGAAGAAATCCTTAAGAATCTAAAAGAAGAACATCAAACAATTCTATTTTCAGCTACTATGCCTCAGCCAATCTTAGATATTACACATCTATACCAAAAACATCCATTACACATCAAGACACCAATTCATGAAATTAGTGCCACTACCATTAAACAACTTTACTATGTTATGAATCAAAGTCAAAAGAAAATGGCATTGATGCAATTAATGCAATTATATAATGCAAAGTTATCAATGATTTTCTGTAATACCAAAAAAATGGTTGACGATTTATGTCAAGACTTAGTGTCAAAAGGATACCCTGCAGCGGCCATTCATGGTGACATGAAACAGGAAATGCGTTTAGCTGTCTTAAATAAATTTAAAGAACGCAAGATAACTATTTTAATCGCTACCGATGTTGCTGCTAGAGGAATTGATGTCAACGACATGGATGTTGTCTTTAATTATGATTTCCCACAAGAAGATGAATATTACATACATCGTATTGGTCGTACCGGACGTGCTGGAAAAGATGGACTTGCCATTACTTTAGTTACACCAAGACAACGACATCTTATTAAGAATATCGAAAAGAAAACAAAAGCGACCGTAACTTATCAACAGCTGCCAAATAAAGAAGAAATGAAAACACTACGCTTTCATCATGTCAAAATGGAACTTGAACATGCAGTGGCTAAGAAAATACCAAATGATATTAAAGACTTAGTACAACAAATGATTCAGGATGGTTATACATATCAAGAACTTGCAGAAGCTTTCATCTATAAATTAGTTGATCACGATTTATTTGAGGAAATAAAAACGGAAGAAAAACCACAATTAAAAGTATCTCATAAAGGTTATGGCAAAATTGAACTATCAATTGGACAAAAAGATAATCTTCAACCTGCCTTCATTGTAGGTGCAATTACGGAAGCTACAGGTCTTAGTGGAAAAGATATCGGAAAAATAAAGATTAAAGAACATTATTCAATTGTAGAAGTTCCAAAGCAATATGAATCATTGATTTTAAATGAATTAAAACAAACTACCATAAAAGGTTTACAGTTTAAAGCTAAGAAAGTAACTGAAAGTAGCACGGAAAAGAAACGTCGTAACAAAACAAAGAAAGATAGTGATATTACATCAAAAGATCGTAAAATCGCTAAAGAAAAAGCTTTTGGTAAAAAAGATGTAAAAAAGAAACATAAAACAAAAAAATAACATTTTATTTTAAATACTAAAGTTATATAATTAATAATATTGGAGGAATACTATGAAAAAAGTTCGTACTCGTTTTGCACCAAGTCCAACAGGATATATGCATATTGGTAATTTGCGTACTGCTCTTTATGAGTATTTAGTAGCGAAAAAAGATCATGGAGATTTTTTACTACGTATTGAAGATACAGATCAAGAACGTTTTGTTGAGGGTGCTACGGATATTATTTATGAAACATTAAAACAATGTAAATTGTATCATGATGAAGGACCAGATATTGGTGGACCATGTGGACCTTACGTTCAAAGTGAACGTGTACATAGTGGTATTTATAAAACTTATGCGGAAGAATTAATTAAGAAAGGTAAAGCTCACTATTGTTTTTGTAACCAAGACGCTATTAATCAGCAACGTCAATTAGCAGAAGCGAAAGGTATTTCTTTTAAATACGATGATCCTTGTAAACATTTACCAATGGAAGAAATCGAACAGAGAATTAAAGAAGAAGCTTATGTTATTAGGCAAAATATTCCATCTACTGGTACTACCAGTTTTAAAGATGAAGTTTACGGAACAATTACAGTTGAAAATGAAACGTTAGATGAATCTATTCTATTAAAAAGTGATGGTTTCCCTACTTATAATTTTGCAAATATTATCGATGATCATTTAATGGGTATTACGCACGTTGTTCGTGGGAATGAATATTTATCAAGTACACCTAAATACAATTTAATCTATGAAGCATTTGGATGGGATATTCCAACCTACATTCACTGTCCACCTGTAATGAAAGATGAACATCAAAAATTATCAAAACGTAATGGGGATGCTTCTTTCCAAGACTTAGTAGCAAAAGGCTATTTACCGGAAGCTATTTTAAATTACATTGCATTACTGGGTTGGGCACCTGAAACAACACAAGAAATCTATAGTTTAGAAGAATTAACTCAAGCCTTTAATGTAAAACGTATCGGTACATCAGGAGCTATCTTTGATATTCAAAAGCTTACATGGATGAATGGAATGTACTTACGTAATATGGATGAAGAAACGTACTATCAACTTGTTCTTCCTTCTTTAAAAAAAGCAGTAAATAAAGATTATAACTTAAAAGATATTTCTAAGATTTTGCAACAAAGAATCAATTTGTTAAGTGAAATTGATGAAGCTGTTGATTTCTTTGATGAATTACCAAGCTATCCAAATGATTATTTTATAAATAAAAAAATGAAAACGGATGAAGCTATTTCATTAAAATCATTACAAGCAGTTAAAGAACTATATACATCATTATCACAATGGGATTTTAATACCATTCATGATGAAACCATTGCATTAGTTAATAAACTAGAAATTAAAAATGGACAATTGCTATATCCAATTCGTGTTGCCTTAAGTGGTAAATTGTTTACACCAGGTGGTTCTATTGAACTGGCACATATTCTAGGGAAAGAAGAAAGTTTGCGTCGTATTGATTTAGCCATTTCACAATTACAATCAAAATAAAAAATGCTTGAATTTCAAGCATTTTTTTATGTTGTGCTTCTTATACGTTCTAAGTGTATCGCTAAATACCCTATTTCAGTATATGGTATTTTTAAAGAAGCTTTTTCTTCTATACTATGACAAATCGCTTTGGCAATCTGGTATGATTGTGTGAAATTGGTACTTACGTATTCATCCATATCTAATTTTAGATGTTCATTTTTCTTTAAACGAGCAAACATATATTTTAGATGAATTAACATACGTGAATAAGATAAACAATCTTTATTTAAGTGTATATGATATAATTCCTCAATCATAGCCATAGTTTCATTAATGATAATGGTATTTTTCATAGATTCCGCAACACTATTTTTATCTAATGCGCTATGAATATGCAAGGTAATATAGCTTATTTCATCATCATTAAACCTATAGCCCGTTTTATTATAAATTAAATCTCTACTATTTAATGCAAGGTAATGTTCGTTAGGGAATAGTAAAGATATATCTTTAGAAAATGGATTTAAAATATCAATCCCTTTTTTCATACGATCAATTGCAAAAGCTATATGGTCTGCTAAGGCAAGTAAAGCAGTTTGATTTGCATCTGGATTTAATTTTAAGACTTCATCTAAAATAGAACTAGCAATGTCAAGGTAAATTGGATCCACTTCGTTTATTGAAGTTTTTATCTCTTCCTTTAAAGTATATACTTTTGCATCACCAATATCCATCAATACTTCATCTACTTTACAATGAAAACCAATCCCTTTCCCTAATAAAATGGTCTCGGCATTGTTTTCTTGATTTATTACTAATAATGCATTATTATTTAGTACTTTCTTTACCTTAAACATCCATATACCTCTATTTTATTTCCAAAATCTCTTCTAAAGCATTTACCTCTCCCATTTTTTTAACAACAATCGTTTCTTCCTGTTTTAATGATGTAAATACTAAAGGTGTAGCCTCACTCTTTGCATGTTCTTTAATATATTGTAAATCAATTTCTACTAAAAGGTCACCCTTTTTAATCTTCTGACCAGCTTCTACATAAACATTAAAGCCTTCACCTTTTAAATGCACAGTATCAATACCAATATGTAACAATACTTCCGTTTGATTTGATGTAGTTAACCCTAAAGCATGTTTTGTATCAAATACAAATTGTACTTCACCATCAAATGGTGCATAGAACTTAGTATCCGTTGGGAAAATAACAATTCCTTTACCAAGCATTTCTTTTGCAAATGTATCATCCGGTGTTTCAGATAAAACACCAACTCTTCCTTTACAAGGAGAATAAATGATTTCTTTGACTTCTTTTACAGGATGTTCCATTATTCCATAATCCAAATATTCTTCTAAATTTGATTTAATAACTGAAACGTGTGGTCCATAAATAATCTGTACACCATTTCCTTTTTTAACAATTCCTTTAGCACCAGATTCTGTTAAGAATTCATCTTTAACATCTTCGATGTTATGTACAGTACAACGCAATCTTGTTGCACAACAATCTACATCACTAATGTTTTCTTTACCACCTAAACCCTTAGTAATCAGCGCACTTACAAGGCTTTCCTCTTGCTTAACCGAAACCACTTGTTTTTCTTCAACATCTTTTCTTGTATATAGTTTAACTTCTTGATCATCATCTTCTCTACCAGGTGTTTTAAAATTATATTTTTTGATAATATAGCTAAAAATTCCATAATAAAATAAGAAATATAAAATACCGGCAACTACTATCATGAACCAATTTGTTTTTGCATTTCCTTGCATGATACCAAAGAGAGTTAAGTCAATAATACCACCTGAAAACGTCATACCAACGCCTACTTTTAAAATATGCATAAACATATAGGCTAAACCAGCACCAATAACATGAATACCATATAGTACCGGAGCAACAAATAAGAACGTAAATTCAATTGGTTCTGTAATACCTGTAAGCATACTTGTTAAAGCTGCAGATAATAATAATCCACCAACCAATTCTCTTTTTTCTACTTTGGAACACTTATACATTGCATATGCAGCACCAGGTAAACCAAAAATCATTAATGGGAACTTACCGGACATAAATCTTGTTGCTTCGGTATTAAATACAACTGTTTCCGGACAAGCCAGTTGGGCAAAGAAAATATTTTGTGCCCCTTCCACTGTTGTATTACATACTGTGGCAACACCACCAACAGCCGTTTGCCAAAATGGTATATAAAACACATGATGCAAACCAAAAGGAATCAATGCACGCTCCATAATTCCGTATAAGAATGTTCCACCATATCCAGAATTACGTACTAACTCCCCTACAGCATAAATTCCCTGTTGAACAAATGGCCAAATAAAGAACATTAAAATACCAACAAAGACATATACAATAGTACTAACGATTGGCACAAAGCGTGAACCACCAAAAAATGATAATACTTGAGGCAATTGGATTTTATAATATTTATTATGTAAGCTACTTACACCAAGACCAACAATAATACCACCAAATACACCCATTTGTAAGGATTCAATACCTACTACAGATGTAATTGATCCAGCAGGTAATGTAGAAGCGATGTTTGTTAGTTGTAACATAACATTAATCGCAGAGTGCATCACAAAAAATGCAATTGCACTAGCCAATGCTGCAACTTCTTTTTCTTTCTTTGCCATACCAATGGCTACACCAACAGCAAAAATAATTGGTAAGTTTGCAAAAATGATGTTACCACTTCCATTTAATACCATTAATAACGAATGTAATAAGGTACCATCACCTAAGATAGATTGTAAACCATAAGCTTCAATCATGGTTTTGTTTGTAAATGATCCACCTATTCCCAACAATAAACCTGCAACAGGTAAGACGGCAATTGGCAGCATGAATGATCTACCAACACGTTGTAAAACACCAAAAATCTTATTTTTCATCTTGACCTTCTTTCTATCTATGAGGAAATAAAAAAGCATTACCTCAAAAGAATGTTATCTTCTTCTTACGGTTAATGCTTGAATTTAATCAGTTACACGCCATTAAGTCTTATAACGTCCATATAATAACAACATTCTTTTTATTTGTCAATATTCATCTTATTACACAAACCTTAAGAAAATAAAGATAATATTTTTTTTATCCATTGAAACTTATTTGTATAAGGAGGATAACGTAATGGTACATCAAATAACGTTGTTTTTAACATCATACCTTTATAATGACTAAACGTTTCAAAACTATATTTCCCATGATAACGACCCAGTCCACTTGTACGAAGACCACCAAATGGTAGCTTGTGATTAGAGACATGTATCAATGTATCATTGATACAACCTCCACCAAATGGTAAACACTTCAATACTTTATTAATGTTATTTTTATTTTGTGAAAATATATAACATGCTAAAGGAGTTGGTTGATCATAAATGGTATCTATTACCTCATCCAGACACTCATAGCTTATAACAGGGATAATAGGTCCAAAAATTTCTTCCTGCATACAAGAATGATTCCAATCTTTACAATTCACTAATGTAAATTCGATTTGTAGCGTATCTGGATTTGATCTTCCACCATATAAAATATCTGCATCTTTTAATAATGTACACAAACGATTAAAATGGTTTTCATTTATTATTTTAGGATATTCAACATTTAAAAATGATTGTTCTTTCCAAAATTGTTTTACATACCTACTACAAGCTTTAACAAAGTCATCTTTTAAAGAATGATGAATGTAAATGTAATCAACTGCAACACAAGTTTGTCCGGCATTGATTAGTTTCCCCCAAACAATACGTTTTGCAGCTAAATTAACCTTAGCACTTTCATCAATAATACATGGAGACTTTCCTCCTAACTCCAAAGTAATTGGTGTTAAATGTTTAGAAGCCTTTTCCATGACCACTTTTCCCACTGCAACACTACCGGTAAAAAAGATATAATCAAAGGCTTGATCAAGTAAATCTTGATTTACAACTCGATTACCAAGACAAGTTGTAACATAATCGTCTATAAAACACTCAGTAATTATTGTTTTTATCACTAAACTTGAATAATGTGCATAATTTGATGGTTTTAATACAACACAGTTTCCAGCAGCAATCGCTCCTATCAATGGAACAAATGACAACTGAAACGGATAATTCCACGGTGATAATATCAATACACATCCATGGGGTTGAGGCATAATTATATTTTTAGAGTAGAAATGTATCAAAGAACTAATAGTATTTTTAGTCTTCATCAATGATTTTAACTTCTTTTTAAAAAAAGATAATTCCCCATAAATTAATGATAACTCTGTCATAAAAGATTCTGTATGTGACTTATTTAAATCTTTCTTTAGTGCATCCAATATATCTTGTTCATATTTTTTTAAGGTTTCTTCCAGTTTATTCAATTGCTGCATACGAAAGGAATAGCTATGTGTCACATGTGTTTTAAAATAAGCCTTTTGTTTATTTAATACTTCTTTACCATTCATATTCTCTTCCTTTAATTTGATTTAATAAATGTCTAAACTCTTTTTTTGCTAATATTTTTGGTACAGGATATAAGGGATGAGCTTCTTTATAGGCTCTATGAATTAACATATCAAAATCCTTATCATCAAGAATTGGTATATGTTTAGGAATATTTAATGCTTGATTTAAAAGTCTAATTTCTTTGATAAAAGACACTGCTTTTTCAGAATTGGAAAGCTGTTGTTCAGGTTTAATCACATCATATAGTGCACTTAATTTATCTATTATTGCATCTTTACAATAATCTAATACATATGGCAAAACAATAGCATTAACATATCCATGAGCTAACTGATAGTGTCCACCAATAGCGTGTGAGAAAGCATGTACATAACCTACATATGCTTTTGTAAAAGCTAAGCCAGCTTGATAAGATGCTAGTAACATTTCCTCTCGTGCTTGTACATTCAATGGATGATGATAACATGTAAGTAAATGTACAAATACTTTTCTTACTGCCTTTTTTGCAAGGGTATCCGTTTCTTCATTTCCACCTTTTCCAATATAAGCCTCAATCGCATGGGTCAATGCATCCATACCTGTTTCAGCAGTAATATGTTTTGGAAGAGTTAAGGTTAAGTTTGGATCTAAAATGGCATAATCTGGTGTTAAGGAAGGATCAATTATAAAATATTTTTCATGAGTTTCTTCATCTGAAATCACAGCTGCTATAGTTGCTTCACTACCGGTACCGGCTGTTGTAGGAATTGCTAACAAAAATGGGATTTTCTTCCGTATCTTTAATAATCCTTTTAACTTTAAAATGCTCTTAGTTGGTCTAACTACTTTAGCAGCTACTCCTTTTGCACAATCCATAACAGATCCTCCACCTAAGGCAATAATTCCGTCACATTTTTTTGATACATAAATAGAATAAGCATCCATAACATTTCTTGTAGTTGGATTTGCTACAGTATCAGAATATATCTCATACGTACTTAATTGATCAGTAATTTTATTTGATACTTTTAGCTCTACCATTGTTTTATCCGTAATTAATAGAGGATGATGAATCTTTTCTTTCTTTAATAGTTCTGATACTTCTTGAATTCCATTTACTTTGTTTAAAAGTTTTTGTTTCTTCCAAGGCAGTAGTTTAGATACTACTTTCATCATACTTTGATACATTCGACAATATAATTTAAACATAAATACTCCTTTGTCTTTTTTAATAAAAAACTAGATTAAAACAATCTAGTTCTTACACTATCATTTAACTATGTCTTTTAATAAATTTCATGACTTTGTCAAAATAATCTTCATTATTTAAGCAACTTAAATGATCATTATTCTTATATGTAATAATTTCTTTTAAACTATTATTAGCATAATAATTTTCATACGCATAATCTACATGAACAATTGAATCATATTCACTATGAATAAACAACATCGGTATATAATTATTTGCTAAGGAATGACGAACATCTAATTGATTCATATCAAATTTTAAACGATTTTTAATAATTAATTTCAAATACGGAAGAAATAACTTACCTCCAAATTTAAGATTACGATTTACTTCTTCAACCATCAAATCACGTAAACTTGTAAAACCACTATCTATAATACAAACCTTCACATTGTCACAAACAATATTACTGCTTGCCATCATAATGGTAACTGCACCATAACTCAATCCATATAATACAATATTTACTTTTGGATAAGAAGCCACTAAATCATTGATCCATGTTAATAAATCAAATTGTTCATACCAACCAAGTGTTGTATATTTTCCTTCTGACTGACCATGACCACGACCATCAACCAATAAGCAATTATAACCAAGTTCATCGAATTTCATTGTAGCCTTTAACATCTTTGTTAAATCCATTCCTAAAGGATGTAGCAAAATAACCCATTGATTACTTTCAGGATGATTAATAATACGTTTACCATGTAAATTCAAACCATCATTCGACTTAATCCAAGTTTCATAGACATTACTAGAATTATACCAATCTAAAATAGATTGATATTCATCAATATTTACACCTAAATCAAATCCTTCCTTCTTTTGGATAAAGAAATCCTTGAATACTCTTTCTGCAATTGCTACGTATGTCGCACCTGCTGCAACTGTAGTTAGAGCACCCGCAACCATTAAACCTCTTTTTACATTTTTATTCATAAGTCTAACCTATTTATTCCTAAAATCCTTTCTTTTATTAACTGACGATGATCTTGATTAATACTAAACTTATTATATAATTCTTTTATCATTTCTACAAATGATACTTTATATTGTGTAGGTATCGATTTACGTGATAGTAAACGATACATTGCATCAAAATGTTCTGGATACTTTTCTTCAACAAATGTTAATATCGCAGAAGCATTCTCTTTATTCACTTTTAGAAGCATTACTTCTAAATAATCAGCATGGTATTTTACTGCATGGTGAAAAATCAATTCTAAGTTTTCTTTAGAATCTAACAAATATGGAATCACCGGATTAATGGTAATACCAACTACAACATCCGTATTCTTTTTTATCGTATCGATACACTCAAAACGACTTAAAAAACTATTTCCCATTTGATCAATAATTTTTTCATGTTCTAAATGACTACACATAACATTCATATTTAAACCTACATAAGTTAATGTTGAAAGTTCTTTAATATAGTTTAAATCATTTAATATATAATTTGTTTTTGTATAAATTACAATGGATTGACGATATTTTATCAATAGTTTTAAAATACGACTAATTAAAAATTCAGCATGAAACATAGGATGATATACATCTATGGTTTTCCCTAAAGCAATGATACCAATACGTTTTGTTTTTAATATCTCTTCTAATGTTTGAACCACTTGTGGATTTAATGTGTAATGTTTGTAATCTTCTTCACTACTCAATACAACTTCCTGTAATGGCTCTTGAAAAATATTAAGTTCATAAGCATAAGGGTATTTTTTATTTGTTGGAATTAAAATATCTTGATTCATACCATCACCTTAAAGTAATCATATACTATTTTTTTAGTTCAAGCAAACGATTTGTAATTACATCATATTGCATTTGGTAATTTGATAATTTTATCTCTTCACTCTTTACTTTATCAGGACTTGCTTTTGTCTTGAAATTTGGATTTTGAAGCATAGTTGTACAACGTTGTATTTCTTTTTGAAGTTGTTCCTGCTCTTTCATTAATTTCTTAATTTCTTCTTCTTTATTAACAATTTTATTCATTTCAAATCCAATAGAACCTTGTTGAATAGGACGAATCATTAACTCACCATCTAAGTTTGAAACCCAATGTACTTTACACATCTTATATAAAATGGCAGCTTTAATTTCATCTGGTTGCATACATATTTGTTGAGCATTATAAACAACCATATCTAGTTCTAATGAAGGTTTTAATTGATTATCTACTTTAATTTGACGTACAGTAGAAATGATTTCAATCAATTGATTTACTTCAAATACATCTTTCATCATTTCTTTTTGACAAATTGGATATTCACTGATAGAAATTGATGTTTTATTTGGATATAACGTTAAAAATATTTCTTCAGTCACAAATGGCATAAATGGATGAAGCATCTTAATAATGTTATCTAATACATACACTAATACAGAAATCGTTGTATTCTTTATTGCTTCATCTTCACTTTGTAAACCGGACTTACTAAATTCAATATACCAGTTACAAAAATCATCCCAAACAAAACGATACAATTCATTTCCTACTAATGCGAATTCATAACGCTCCATATTTGTTGTAACATGATCTAATGTATGATGTAAGGATGCTAAAATCCATTCATCTGTAAGTGATAACTGTTTTAATTCTAAGTTTGTTAAATCAAAGTTTTCAGGAATATTCATAATGACATAACGTGCTGCGTTCCAGATTTTATTAATAAAATTCCAAGATGCTTCTACTTTTGTAGGTATATAACGCATATCTTGACCAGGTGTTGAATTGGTTGTTAAAAAGAAACGTAAAGCATCTACACCATATTGATCAATGACATCCATTGGATCAATTCCATTTCCAAGTGATTTACTCATTTTACGACCTTGTTCATCACGAATTAAACCATGAATCAAAACATCTTTAAATGGAATTTGTTTTGTAAAGTAACGAGCTTGAAACGCCATACGAGCTACCCAGAAGAAAATAATATCATAACCTGTAACCATACAATCAGTTGGATAATAACGTGCAAAGTCTCTTGTTGTTTCTGGCCATCCTAAGGTTGAAAACGGCCATAAAGCACTTGAAAACCATGTATCCAATACATCTTCATCTTGGATATAGTTTTCCATATCTTTCGGAGGAACTTCACTAACAAAAACCTCTTTTGTTTCTTTATGATAGTATGCCGGAATACGATGTCCCCACCACAATTGACGTGAAATACACCAGTCTTCAATATTTTCTAACCAACCAGTAAATGTTTTTTCAAAGCGCGTTGGATAGAAATTAATTTTTTCAATCCCTGCTTGATGTTTAAGTACATCATCAGCAAGTGGTTTCATTTTAACAAACCATTGCTTCGATAGATATGGCTCAACAATAACATCCGTACGTTCACTGTGTCCTACTTGATGAATGTGTTCTTCAATGGAAATTAAATTACCTTCTTCTTTAATTTTTTGAACAAGAAGTTTACGACATTGAAAACGATCTAGTCCTTTAAATTCTAAAGCTAGTTCATTCATTGTTCCATCTTCATTCATACATATAGGCATATCTAATTGATGACGCAAGGCAATTTGATAATCATTTGGATCGTGTGCCGGTGTACATTTCATGGCACCTGTACCAAATTCCATATCAATATAACTGTCTCCAATAATGATTAACTCTTGATGATTTGCAGGATTAATTGCTTTTTTACCAATTAAATGCATAAAACGTTCATCTTTTGGATGCACAACTAAACAAACATCACCAAACATTGTTTCTGGGCGTGTCGTCGCAACTGCTAATGTTTCATCACTATCAACAATTGAATATTTAAATGTATAGAAATTACCTTTAACTTCTTTATGAATTACTTCAATGTTGCTTAATGCTGTTTTGGCTTGAGGATCCCAGTTGATAATACGATAACCTTGATAGATTAAACCATCATTATATAAATCTACAAACACTTTATTAACAGCTTTATTTAAACCCTCATCCAAAGTAAATCGTTCACGAGAATAATCTAAGGAGTTTCCAAGTTTTGCCCACTGGCTACGAATAAAGTTTGCATATTCTTCTTTCCAAGCCCATGCTTGTGTTAAAAAACCATCACGTTTTAAATCATAACGTGATAACCCTTGTTCCTTTAAACGTTGTTCTACTTTTGCTTGTGTAGCAATACCGGCATGATCCATTCCCGGTAAATACAACATATCATAGCCCTGCATACGTTTATAACGAGAAATAATATCTTGTAATGTATTATCCCATGCATGTCCTAAATGCAATTTCCCGGTAACATTGGGCGGAGGAATCACAATTGTATATGGCTTCTTATCTGATTCATAAGCCTTAAATAAATCTAAGTCTATCCATCGTTGATATTTTCCTTTTTCTACTTCTAAATGATTGTACTTTGTTTCTAGATTTTTCATGTTTTTCTCCTCCAATAAAAAAATCGCCCTATTATAAGGACGATTATCGCGGTACCACCTTAATTCATATCAAAAGATATGCACTTCCTTGTTTAACGCACTTCACGGATTTTCCTATTTACTTAGAAAATCAACTCCTAGACTACATTCATCTACTGTACGATTCTTTTTCATCCACCAAGAATTTTCTATATGTCACCAATAGATTACTACCTTCTATTCACAGTTATTAAGTGAATTATATCAAACCTTATTCAGATGTCAATAATTTTTCCAGTTTTTTCCAAACAACATCAACACCCAATGATGTCACACTTGAAAATGGAATAATACTATCTTTTGAAACATTTAATGTTTCAGCAATGACTTTTAAGTTTGTATGCCATTGACTATTTTTAATTTTATCTGCCTTTGTAGCTACTATAAATGTAGCAATGTGATTACTTCTTGCATATTCAACCATTTCAACATCATCTTTGGTTGGTTTATGACGAAAATCAACAATCATAAATAACCCTTTTAATTCTTCACGCAATGAAAAATATTCATCCATCATCTGACCAAACGCAATAAATTCTTTTTGTCCTCTTGTAGCATAACCATAACCGGGAACATCCACTAACATAAAACGATTATCAATCTTAAAGAAGTTTAATAAACGTGTCTTTCCTGGCGTTTTACCGACATAAGCTAAATTTTTACGATTTACTAATGTATTAATAAAACTACTTTTACCAACATTACTACGTCCAGCTAAAACAAACTCAATACAACCTTCTTTGGGCCAGGCACTCTTTTCTTTTGCACTTGTTACAAATTCCACGTCATGATAATTCATATTAACTCACCAATGCAATTTTAATAACTTCACTTACCTCTTCTACCGGTATAAACTCAATGGTTTCTTTAACAATGCTTGGTACATCTTCTAAATCCTTAAGATTTGCTTTAGGGAAACAAATTCTCTTAATTCCACTGCGATGAGCTGCCAGTGATTTTTCACGCAAACCACCAATAGCCAAGACATTACCACGTAAAGTGACTTCACCAGTCATAGCAATATTGCTATCCACTTTACGATTTGTAATCGCCGATACTAAACATGTAGTAATTGTAATTCCTGCACTTGGACCATCTTTGGGAATTGCACCTTCCGGAGCATGAATATGAATATCGTGTTTATCAAAGAAAGTTATATCAATCTTATATTTATTTGCGTTTGCCTTAATATAATCCAGAGCAATTGAACATGATTCTTTCATAACATCACCTAAAGAACCGGTAATAACTAAACGACCTTTTCCTTCAAAATAATTTACTTCAATTGGTAATACATCACCACCAAAGGCAGTATATGCTAAACCTGTAACAACACCGACTTGATTTTTCTTTTCTTTTTGTCCATAGTCATACAATGGTTTACCCAACCATTCACCAATTAATTTGATACTAATCTTAATTGATTTTTTACCATCTTTTAGAATAGCAAGAACAGACTTACGACATAATGTAGCAATCACTCTTTCTAATTGACGCACACCGGCTTCTCTTGTATAGTGACGAATTAAATAAATAATCTCTTTATCTGTAATTTTAAATTTCTTTAAATCTAAACCATTTAAAGCAGCTTGTTTAGAAACTAAATGTTCCATGGCAATGTTTACTTTTTCAAGTTCTGTATACGAAGATAAATTAATAATTTCTAAACGGTCTTTTAAAGCACTTGGAATGTTTTCAAGATAATTTGCAGTCGCAATAAACAATACTTTACTTAAATCATATGGTTCTTCTAAGTAATGATCAGAGAACATTTTATTTTGTTCTGGATCTAATACTTCAAGCATCGCACTTGATGGATCACCCTTATAATCAGATGCCATCTTATCGATTTCATCAATTAAGAAGACAGGATTAATTACTTCTGCCTTTTTCATTCCTTGAATGATACGACCGGGTAACGATCCTAAATACGTTCTACGATGTCCTCTGATTTCAGATTCATCTTTTACTCCACCTAAACTCATTTTTACAAACTTGCGATTTAATGCATGTGCAACAGATTTTGCAAGCGAAGTCTTCCCTACTCCTGGAGGACCCACTAAACATAAAATCGGTGCATTTAAAGACTTAGTCATACTTTTGACTGCTAAATACTCTAAAATACGTTCTTTTACTTTTTCAAGACCATAATGTTCTTCATTTAATATATCACTGGCAACATTTAAGTCTTCATTATCTTCGCTTTCTTGATACCAAGGTGTTTTTAATAGCCAATCTAAATATGTACGAACAACACCACTTTCTCCTGCTCCACTTGGAAGCATTTCATATTTAGCAAGTTCTTCAAGCGCCTTCGCTTTTACATGTTCCGGATATGGATTATCCATAATCATTTGGCGAATGACACTACTATCATCATTTAGATTTGGAACATCCCCCAATTCTTCTTTAATCACTCTTAATTTTTCACGTAAATAATATTCACGTTGTCCAGTTTCAATTTTATCTTTAACCTTACTATTAATTTCATTTTCAATTTTTGATAATTCTTTATCACGAGCCAGTTCTTCTAAAATTAATAATAGACGTTCATTTACATTTAATGTTTCTAACAACGTTTGTCGCACAGGTAATTTAAAATTATAGTATTGAGCAAATTGATCACTCAATGTCACTGCCGATACACCCTGTGTTAACTTACTAATTAATTCAGGTGGAAAAACATTGGATAAGTTCCCAATGTTTTCAAACTCTTTTGCAAGACTCGTAATAAGAGCCATCTCTTTCTTTTCATCACCCGGTATATTATTTAAACACTTAACATTTGATACAATAATTTGTCCATCATCTTCATACGTTAAGATTTTAGCACGTTCTAAGCCTTCAAAACGAACACGCATAAAACCATTTTTACGCTTCACATTCTTAATGCGACATAGTGTACCAAATTTATAAATATCATCCATAGTCGGCTCATCTACAAGAGGGTCGATTTGACTCACCAATAAAACAAAATTATCAAATTTATGCATAGATTCTTCAATCGAATTTATACTCTTTGTTCTACCAACTTCAATCACCAACTCTTGTGAAGGAAAAATAATAATACCACGAGTACATACGACTGGAACATGAACTTCAAACTTTTCTTTTTCCATTGTTACCTCCTAACTTTAGGCAAAAAGACGCAAAGCGTCTTTTAATAAATTATTTACCTTTAATAAAATCTAAAGCTTTCTGTAATTTTACATCATAAGCTAAATTTTCGCTAGGAATAATATTCTTAACTTGGTTAATATCCATTGAATATTGATTAGCAATTGCTTGATATTGTGTTTCAATATCTTCTTCTTTTACTTCTAATTGTTCAGCAGTAGCAATCGCTTCTAACACTAGGCGTAATTTAACTTTATTTTTTGCATCTTGTGCCATTTGTTGACGCAACGATTCTTCACTTTGACCTGTCATATTAAAGAATTGTTCTAAAGAAAAACCTTGTTGTTGTAAACGATAACCATAATCTTTAATCATATCGTCTGTTTCACTTTGAATCATAGCATCAGGAATTTCAACCGTAGCATTTTCAACAACTTTTGTAATTAAATCATTTGTTGCTTTATTATCAGCATCCGCTTGCTTTTGAGTCAATAATTGATTCTTTAAATATTCTTTTAATTGTTCAACTGTAGTAACATCCTTAATATGAAGTTCACTTACAAACTCATCATCTACTTCCGGTACACGTTTTACTTTAATTTCATTTACTTTTACTTTAAAAACAACTGCTTGCCCCTTTAAATCAGCAACATGATAGTTTTCAGGGAAGCTAAGTTCAATATCTTTTTCTTCATTTACTTTCATACCAATTACTTGATCTTCAAATCCAGGAATGAATGAGTTTGAACCAATCACTAACGGGTGATTTTCACCTTTACCACCATCAAAAGCAACACCATCTTTAAATCCTTCAAAATCAATAACAGCAGTATCTCCAGTTTCAACCGTTGCATCTTCCGCTTTCACTTCAAGATCCGCATATTGTTGCTGTAAACGCTCCAATTCAACATTTACCGCTTCATCATCCACACTTACTTCTTCTACTTCAAATGGTAAATCTTTATATTGTCCTAATGTAACTTCAGGTTTTACAGTAACAACAAATGTTAAATCAACTTTCGTTTCATCAATGTGTTCAACCTTTAATTCAGGACGAGCTACTGGCCATAAATTATGTTCTTCAATACCATTTCTTAATGCTTCATTTGCAACTACATCAATTGCTTCCATTAAAATTTGTTGAGGATTGATGGAACCGCGCACTAATTTTTCTGGAGCCTGTCCTTTTCGAAATCCTTTAATTTCTACGTTTTTTGCTAATTTATCAAATGCTTTCTTTTGCGCATCTAACCAAACTTCACCTTCAATCGTAACTTGTAATTCACCTTGTGATTTTTCTTTTAACGTCCAATTCGACATATTTTTCCTCCTATTTTTACTAGCCTATTAATTATATCAAATATGAATTAAATATCAATATTTAAGCATATTAGCTTACCCTCTAATAAGCAATATTGAGGATAATAACCATTTAGCTCATTTAATGCTTCTTCTTCATGAAACATTTTATATAAATACTGAAGAATATAATAACCTATTGCTTCTCCTTCTTTTTCATCATAAGTAATAGGTAATGATAACATACATTCTTGGATCAATAAGTCCATTGCCATTTTATGTAAGGAAGGATTATGATTTAAATACATATCGAACAATGACTTTGCCTTTTGATAACCATCCGATTGAGCAGGTTGCTCTACAAAACATGGTATAAAAGTATAAGATATATCCTCTATACAGTAAGTCACTTCATAATCGATGTTTTGCATAATTAAAGATTCAATTAATAAACTTGCTACAAGTCGATTGGGTTGATGAGATAAATATCTATTAATCATATCTTGATAATGACGTAAGTTTAATTTATCTAATACTGTAACAGCTTTTAATTGTTTATCATAAGAACTATGTAAATACTCCTCTAATTCTTCATCAGTAAAAGAAGACATTGAATAATTTGTTTCAACGGATGCAGATAATGCTTCTAATTCTTGCTGATAAGCAAAGGGAATATAAGGCATTGACAATTCTTCTTTTAATAAAGAAGATGCTTCTTGATGTTTATTTTCCTTTAATAATGTTTTAATCCTATCAATAATTTCTTCATAATAATTCATGTAATCACCCTTAAAATCATAACATATTTATACTATTAAAAAAGAAACAATCTAATTTGTTTCTTTATGATTACTGTTATTTCTTTCATCCATAACTTTATAAACGGTATATTTTGTTAAATCATAGATATAATCCTTTGGAAATGGCATATCGTTTTCCAACTTATCAAATATCAGCTCGATACTTTCTAATTCTTTCTTTAGTTGTTCATCGTTTAATGTAATCGCATGATTATAAATAGTATCTAATAATTGATAATGATCTTTTATTGGTAATAGCGTTGGAAATGCTTGTTTGATTGCAACATAACGATCATTATCTATTTCATATCCATATGTAACACTTTCATCAGTAATCCAATATTTACGATTAAACTTTAATAATTTAATAAAAAACAAACTGACATAACTATAATTTACAGATAAATATTGCGGTAACAGTCTCATGGTTTCATAGTTTGGTTTAAAACATACAAAACCAATCAAATCTGTTTTCCTTCCTGATCCAACTATAAAAAACATATTTACTCCTCCGAATAATATTATAACGAAGTTATATTAAACATTCAATTTAATTAATAAATATCCACCCGCCTAGCGGGTGGTTTTTCATTTTCGGGCTTAGCCCTACTATCACTGGCTGCACACACGTGTGCTTTTATCGCCTGCCAGC